>CAYYVT010000171.1:0-47980 GCA_964475215.1 uncultured Nitrososphaerales archaeon | reverse complement strand
CCCTTGCAGCGCTCTCCCTGATCAGGTTGACCAAGAGGAGGGTGGAGTCCGCCTTCGCCCTGCAGGCGGTGGCGACGTAAACCACATATTTGAAGAACATTCGACTCCAGTCCCTCTCCCCTCCCAACGCCCTGGCCTCGGCTTGCAGTGTCCCCAGCGAGTTAAGGAGGATGGGCTCCTCGCTCCTCTGGAGAGAGTAGATGTCCGCCACGGCAGAGAAAACGTCGCCGCCCTCAAGGAGGACTTGGAAGCCCTCCTGCTCCTTGGGAAAGAGGGGCGGTAGGCTGCAGTCCAGGTCGATTGCCCTGAATCGGCCCACGGCCGACGCCCAGCGCCTCATGAGGTAGGGCCTTTCGGAAAGCGGAACCACTACAAGATGCACCCCGGGGGGCTTCAGTTCAGGCAACTGCGATTCATTCGTCCTCCCGGACTTATTAACCCTGGGAGGCGGCCGGCTCGGGCGGGCATCTGCTAGGACCTTCCACCAAGGAGGAGAGCTGCGTGAAGTCCGATGAGTCCGTCCGGACGACCTTCTCCCTAAGCCATAGGGGGAAGAGCTCGATCACATGCTTCCTTCCGAAGCGTCTGTCCAGTAGAACTACGACCCCGCGCTGCCCCTTTCTCCTGAAGAGCCTCCCGGCCGCCTGAACGACCTTCGATACGGCGGGGATTATCACCAACGAATCGTATATCCATGGCCCCCCTCCCGTCCTTCCGAAGGCCATCCTCTCTGAAAGCTCCCTAGAAGGGGGAGGGAGGGGGAGACCCACCACGGACACGGCTGCTAGCCCGCCCGACGCGAAGTCCTCCCCTTCAGAGAACCTCCCTCCCATCACCCCAAGCAACATACATCCTGGAGAGGACGTCACCCTTCGCACGGCCTCGGCCTGCCTTTCTGACCTCATTCCCCTCTCCTCCTTCACCAATTCCGAAGAGGAGAAGGCGGGAAGCTCGCTTGCCACCCCTTCTAGGACATCATAGGAAGGGAAGAAGGAAGCCGTGCTTCCTCGAGCCGCCCTTGCGACGTTAGCGAGGCGAGACGCTATGGCGGCAAATTGCTCCCTTCCTCTTGTCCTGTACTCTGTGGTCACCCCGACGTCCACAAGCGTCAGGCACCGCCTTTCTAATGGGTCGACCCCGATCCTGAGGAAGCTCCCTCGCTCCACCCCCAGGGCGCCAGAGAAGCCCCCGTAGTCGAAGAAGGTGGCGGACAGGAAGACCGGGCTCCATAGCCCCTTCATCATCAGCGAGAACTCCTTCCTGACGTCCAGAAAGCGGACCACCATCGAAACGTCTCCCCCATGCGACCTGACCAATACCCTCGAGTCATCCCTCCCGAGCGCCCTCGCGAGCGAAGAGGCCAGTTCGAAAAGGCGAAGCCTTAGGAGGAACGCCCTGTCCAGGGGTTCCGCCACGAACATCATCGACGTCTTCATCTGTTGCGAGACGAGGAGAGTCTCAACCTCGACCTGGAGCCTCGACGACCTCATGGCCTGATCGGTCGTCATCACAATCTCCTGGCCCTCTTTCAAGCTCAGAGACTGGAGCCACAGCCTCACCTTATCGCAGAACATCAGCTCTTGGCTCCTCCCCCTAGTTGCAGCGATGGTCCCAAGGGTCTCCATCTCCGCGAGGCTGATCGCCCTTCCCGACGTGAGATAGATCATCTCCGGAAGGTTGTGAGCTTCATCAAAGATCACCAGGCTCCTCCTCCACCCCCTCCTCATCCCAAGCAGCTGGCCCCGGAGCGCTTCGTCAAGTAAGTGCGGATAGGTGGTGACCACCAGGTCCGAGTCCGCAGCCCTGTCCCTGGCCAGGAAGTAGGGGCAGACTCTGAACGTCTGGCAGCGCTTTAGGAAGTCTTCGATCCCTCCGATCGGAAACGCAAGGAATCGGCGGGACCTCTGTAGCGCGTCATAGAAGAAGCACCTTCCAGACGACACGCTCCCCCTGCAGTAATTTGGAAGTACCTCAGAGGGGAGGGGGACGCGCTCCAATTCTTTCAGCAGACAACCGTCAGCCATCGACAGGAGGGGGGCTGCCCTTGCCCCCGCGCCGAACCTAAGTACCTCCTCTAGGACCCGCTCCATCTCCCTCTTGGTCCTGACGACGTATGTGCAGGAGAAGCCCTGGTCGGCGATAAGGGAAATGGCAGCCGCTAGGGCTGAGGCAGTCTTGCCGAAACCATTGGGAGCCTCCACGGCCAGTCCCTCCCCTTTGAGGGCAGCGGCGATGATAGCCCTTGAGACCTCCTCCTGTCCTGGGCGAGGGGATTCGTAGGGAAACGCGGGGCCGCTCAAGGCAAAAGCAGAGCCATCAAGAGCATATTAGCACCGACGGGGGCGTTCCCCCCTGAAGCCTTCATCGACCCGCCAAGAAGCGAACCTGGCGGGCGAACGATTATTAGCATGCCATAGGCGGTTATTTGCGGACATGAAGAAAGAGGCCCCCAGCCTTCAGTCATACCTCGCCCGCCTGGGCGCCAAGGAGATCGCCTCCTTCGACGCGCCCGTTTCGACGAAGTTCGAGGTGGCCGCCCTGGAGAAGGCCCTGGATGGAAGGAAGGCCGTCATGATCAAGAGGCCCACCACGGGCAGGTTCCCCATCGTTGCGAACCTGCTTTCCTCTCACCGGAAGTTCGCGGAGGCGCTGATGACGGACGTTCCCTCGTTTGAGAAGTTCTTCATGTCGTCCGTGGCCGTCCCCGTCAAGCCTGCTCTGGTCGACGAGGGGGCCTTTCACTTCTCCGAGAAGCCAGCTCGTCTAGGCGATCTGCCGGTCGTTCATCACTTCGCCGATGACAGCGGTCCCTACATAACGAGCTCCATGGTGATCGCCAAGAACTTGGAGACGGGGACCCAAAACCTGTCGGTCCACCGCCTCCTGAGGCTGGACGACGGCCACTTGGTCGTTCGGATGGTGGAGGGCAGGCACCTCCACAGGGCCCATTCTCTGGCTCAGGAGGCTGGGAAGGACCTCCCGGTGGCTATCGTGATCGGGGCCCACCCAGCCGTCGAGATGGCGGCAGCCTTCCAAGCCCCCTACGGCTACGACGAGCTCACCCTCGCCAACTCCCTGTTGGGCGGGGAAATGGCCACATGCGAAGTAGATGGAGGCCTCCTGGTCCCCTCAGAGGCAGAGATCGTCATGACGGGCGTCATCGGCTCCAGGACCTCGAAGGAGGCGATGGTGGAGATGTTGGGCAACTATGACGCCGCGAGGGAGCAGCCCATCGTGGAGGTGCACAAGCTCTATCACAGGAAGGGGGCCCTCTACAGGGACATCCTCCCCGGAGGCCTAGAACACAGGATGCTGATGTCATATCCGGTGGAGATAAAGATGAACAAGGCCGTCCGCGACGCGGTCCCCTCGACCAAGAAGGTGATACTCACCGAGGGCGGTTGCAACTGGCTGCACGCCGTCATTCAGATTTCAAAGCGCCTGGAGGGCGAGCCGAAGAACGCCCTTGTCGCCGCCTTCGCATCGCACCCCTCGTTGAAGATGGCGACCGTGGTGGACGATGACATCGACCCCTCGGATCCAAAGATGGTTGAGTACGCGGTGGCTACCAGGTTCCAGGCCTCAAGGGGCCTCCTGATGATCAAGGGGGCGAAGGGTTCCAGCCTCGACCCCTCCGCAGACCAAGAGAGCCTCCTGACGGACAAGCTCGGGATTGATGCCACGAGGACCCTCCGAAAGCCCAAGGCCAAGTTCGAAATCGCCGAAATCCCCAACTATCGGTCAATCGTCAAGCGCCTCTTGGGAGAGAACGCTTGAAGCTCGCGGGCCGGGGCCTAGTCCAAGGCAAGGCCTCCGGAAAGCTGTTGGTCACTGGCCAGCAGCTCTCGTTTTTGGGAGGCGTCGACTCCGACTCTGGGAAGGTCGTCGACAGGAACCATGAGCTATGCGGGCAGAAGCTGACGGGTGTCGTGTTGGCCCTCCCATACACCGTGGGCAGCAGCGTGGGCGCCTATGTCATTTACAACCTGACCAAGAAGGCCCTTGGCCCCTCGGCCGTGGTCGCCGTCAAAGGGGACATCACCTTGGTGTCGGGCTGCGCACTGGCGGGCCTCCCACTTGCCGACGGATTTCAGATCGCCCAGCTCAAGGAACATGACGGGAGGATGGCCAGCCTCGACGGGGCGACGGGTGAGCTCATTCTAGACTGAGATCTTGGTGGAGAAGCCAGATTCCCCCAAGACCTTCGATACAGCCGCACCCACTTTGTCACGATTCTTCGCCGGAGTGTAGACCCTGACCACATCCATGAACCCGCTGATGGCGGCCACGGCCGGAATATCGGCTAGCGATATCTTCGACTTCTTCATGCCGGGCCCTCCCCTAGAGACCACCGTCAGCTCCGTGAAGCGCTCTCGCTCTGAGGTGAACGGCACCGAAGGCGTCGTGGGGACATCTATGTAGACATCCTGCGGGTCCACCCCGGCTATCCCCGCTATCTCCGCCACCACGTCGGCCCTGACGCTTGCCTTGTTCAGGAGGCTCTCAAGGATGCCCTCCTTCCTTATCATCAGCTTTTCGTAGACGCACTTCAGCAGCCTCCTCTCTACGAAGTCCTTCACGAGCCGCTGGGCCCGTTTGGCCGAGCTTCCCCCCTTCATGGCCATTATCCTACATAGGACTTCGCTATCGTCCAGCTCGGCAAACTTCGAAAGGTCCTGCACCTGTGTGAGCCCCAGCTCGTCATCTGCCAGCTCCATTGCCCTGACTACCATGGCCTCCGCCGCACGGCAGGTCTTGTGAAAGTAGACCGCCTTGAACATCTCATAACGTGCAACCGTGAGCGCCTCAAATGAGTGAATCGCGTCGCTCTCTATCGCCAGATGGTCCTCGTCCACTTCGAAGGAGTCTATCACTCTGGTTATGTCCACCCTGCCGAACCCCGCCCCCGTATAATAGGAGTCCCTAAGGAGGTAGTCCATGATGTCCGCGCTCAAGGTGCCCGCGATCACTTCATTCATGAAATGTTTCCTCCCGGGAGCCCTCCCCACGGCCAACCTCGACATCCCCTTGGGGTCGAACCCTTCCCTGGCGAGTGCCTCCCCCACCTCCGTCTCCGCCACGATTCTAGAGCTCATGTCCTCGTGGGTGATGCCGGTCTTGGAGTGCAGGAGCTCCTCGAAGAGGTGAGAAAAGGGGCCGTGCCCCACGTCGTGGAGGAGCCCCGCCAACCTGAGCTCCGACTCGGCATCTTTGTCGATGTAGCCCTTGTCCACGAGGATAGCCGAGGTGAGGCCAGCCACATGCATGGCTCCTAAAGAGTGCTCGAACCTCGAATGATTAGCACCCGGATAAGCCATGTAGGCGCACGATAGCTGCCTGATTCGCCTGAGCCTCTGGAAGAATGCCGTGTCCACGACCTTCAGCTCCTCAGGCCGGACCTTGACGAACCCATGGATCGGGTCCCTGATTTCGACGGGCCTACCCTTCGTGATGGCGCTCTTCAATGGACGCTTCAGGACCTGCTCGGAGGGGCGCGGCTTTATCCCTTACCATCGACCTGCAGGAGCTCGTCAACGAGAGAGATTATGTCCCCGTTGACCTCCTCCAAGCTCCGCGATGCGTCTACAAGGTACACCTCCCCATAGGGATAGACCGCGGAGAGGGACAGATAGGCGCGCCTCACCCCCTCTATCATCCTGACGTGTTCGTAGTTGTCCCTGTCCGGCCTCTTCCTGAGCCTGAGCAAGGCCTCCGCGGGGGAGATGTCCAGCACCACGGTGAAATCCTGCTTGACGACTTTCTCTTCGAACCTGAGGACCCTGTGGTAGTCTACCCCCACTTCAGGCTGGTATACCACATGGCTCTCCGTCCACCTCTTGGCCAGGACCACCTTTCTGGGGCTCCCAGCAAGCCACCGATCCACCTGGTCGTTGAACTGAGCCCTGTCGAGGCTCCACAGGAGCCAGGCGAACGAGCTGCTCAGCTCGCCCCCCATGGCCACCTCCGTCTCCCTCCTGCCGAGGTAGGCCCCCACCAGGCTTCCTAGGAGGGTCCCGTAGGAAGGGAGGCTGATCGGCAGGACGTCAAAGCCGACCGAGCATAGGTGGTCGTACACGGAGGTGATTTTGCGGAGTCGGCTCTGATTGAAGCTATGGGTCTCCTTGCCCGACTTGTCGACTCCGCTGAGGACGAGGAACTTTCCGGCCCTGTGGCTCGGCTTGAACGCAACCAGGGAGGCAGCCACCTTCTTCATCTCGGTTGCCAGCCTCTCGGGTAGCGTCCACGCCTTCGACGCCGTCTCAAGCTCGCCCATCCGGGCCGTCGTCACTGCCGACTCTACGTCGGCCAAGGACCTTTGAAGCTCAGCGGCATCGACAATCATGGGACAGGTGCCCGGAGTCTGTCGAAGGCGCCAAATGATAAAAGTGTTGGCTTGCGCAGACCTACGGGGGCCAGCCGTTGTCCACCAGCCGCTTTATTCGCCAGGGAGCGCTCGAGGAACGCACCTACCAGCGCGAGCTGGCAAGGGACGCCGGAGGCTCTAACGCCATCATAGTCCTGCCCACGGGGATGGGAAAGACGGCCGTAGCCGCCCTGGTCATCGCCAACCGAATGGCCTCCACGGGGGGCAGGACTCTCTTCCTTGCACCCACTCGAATCCTGGTTCAGCAGCACAAGGAGTTCCTGGAGAAGGTCCTGGACCTTCCGAAGGGGTCCATCGTGGCGGTGACGGGCGAGGACGACATCTACTCGAGGGAGGACTCCTGGAACGCGAGGGTCGTCTGCGCCACGCCTCAGATCGCCGTCCAGGACGTCAAGAGATCTCTCCTCGATCCCTCGAGGTTTGATCTTCTGATCTTGGACGAGGTACATCGGGCTGTTGGGGATCACAGCTACGTCAGGATAGCGGCGACCTTTTCATCAGAGGGAGTCCAGAAGATAGGGCTCACAGCCACCCTGCCTAGCGAGCGGGTCAAGATCGAAGAGATCAAGGGCCACCTGTCGGCCGACAAGGTCCTGTTTAGAGACTACGAAAGCGAGGACATTCAGCCATACGTCCACGAAGTCAAGATGGACGTCAGATTGCTCGAGAGCCCCGACTATATGCAAAGGGCATCCTCGCTCATCCGCGACGTCCTAAGAGAGAAGCTGTCCAACATTGCACGGGAGAGCTTGATGCCAAGGGCGGCGGCCGATAAACTGAGCTTCAAGGAGATGATGCGGAACAGGGAGATGGTCCTGCAGAAGGGGAGCTGGAACGCGAAGCTGTCGTACTTCATGGCCGCCAAGCTCTTCAACCTAGAGAAGATGCTCGAAACCCAGAGCTACAGGGCATTTCTCAGCTACTATGAGCGGGTCGGGGAGGAGAAGAGCAGGGTCAACACCATGATCGTCAGGGAGCCGAGGCTTAAGGAGGCTTACGAGCTCATCAACGGGGCCCTCGTCGCCGGAATGGAGCAACCCAAGTTCGAGGCCCTAAAGGGCCTCATGGCCGAGCTCACCGAGGAGGACAGGGCGCTCATCTTCGCCGGGTACAGGGAGACCGTGGACTACATCTACAAGGCCCTTTCGAAGGCTGGCATCAGGGCCTGGATCCTGATAGGCAAGCAGGGGGCCACCGGACAGAAGCAGGAGGAGCAGGTTGAGGCTGTGGAAATGTTCCGCAGGGGCAAGTACAGAGTACTCATAGCCACTCAGATCGGCGAAGAGGGGCTCGACATCGCCGAGTGCAACCTCGTCGTGTTCTACGACAACGTCGCCAGCGCCATCAGGTACATCCAGAGAAGGGGGAGGACCGGCAGGAGGAAGGAGGGCAAGATGATAATGCTCATCGTGAAGGACACCGTGGACGAGGCATACTACCGCGTCGTGCAGAGGAAGCTCAAGGTGGTCAGCAGCTACGCACGCCAGCTGAGCACGCCGAAGCCTCCTTCAGAGGGAGGCGCTCGCCGGCCCGCGAAGAAGGGGGGCCTCGACTCGTTCATCGGATAGGTCCGTCAATCTTTCAGCAGTCTAAGGACTTCGGCGCTCAGCTTGGCCACTTCGAGGAGCTTGACTCGTTTCGCAGGGTCCTTCTCCTTGGCGAGCTGTGCGAGGGCATCGTCGAGAACCTTGGCGACGACTTCCGATCTTCCCTTGGTGGTCTCTGGCCTTTTTGCGATGATCTCCTCGACATCGTCGATGGAGGTGATGCCGGAGCAGGAAGGACAGATGTCCTTCCCCTTGAACCTGAGCAAGATCCCCCCGCATTGGGGGCATGGCTCCCTGAGCAGGGTCGCCCCCTGCCTCATCATCTCGGCCATGAGCTTCTGCGTGGTCCTAGAGTCAACCATTCCGCTTGACCTAGCCTTGGAACCTCCCATCGGCGATAAAGCCTTTCTTCCAACCCATGGATAAACTTAAAACCGGTCGTCATAATAAAGACGTGCAGCGCAGCTGAGGAGCTGTTCCGCAAATTTGAGTACCAAGAAGGCGGCCGAGAATGACGAAAAGCTGAACCAGGCGATAAACACGATAAACCTGGTCGTGAACAACACCAACATCCCCCGCAACATTCGTAAGGTCACGAAGGAGGTCGTGGATGGCCTCCACGACAAGCGGGTTTCAGCTGGGGTCAGGGCCGCAAACGCCATGAGCGTTCTCGAAGAGGTCTCGCAGGACCCCAACGTCCCGTCCTTCGCGAGGGTCACTCTTTGGAACGCTGTCTCCGTCCTCGAAGGCATACGAGAGTAGCCGGGCTCACTTGGCTTCGGTCCCGGTTTCCTTGGACAGATATGTGTAGAGCCCAAGCTTTAACGTCTTCAAGGGGAGGAGGGCGCACTTCACCCTGACTGGCCCCAGGTCGGGGTTGCCCATGGCTTCGAGGAGCTGCTCCTTGTCGAACTTCCTGAGGTCCTCCAACGTCATGCCTTGGATGAGCTCCGTGATTATCGAAGCCGCAGACATGCTGATGGCGCATCCCCTGCCGATGAACTTGACGTCGGCCACCTTGCCGTCGGCCACCTTGACGGCCATCTCTACATGGTCTCCGCAGAGGGGGTTATTGTCTTCGGCCGAGAAGTCAGGCCCTTCGATCTTCCCGAAGTTCCTCGGGTTCCGATAGTGGTCCATTATTATCTCCTTGTAGACGTCTTCGCTCAACGACCAAACACCTCCCCCGCCTTGCGAACTCCCTCAACCAGCGCGTCGACGTCCTCCCCCTTGTTGTAGATGTAGAAGCTCGCCCGGACGGAACTCGGAATCCCGAACCATTCATGAAGGGGCTGGGCGCAGTGGTAGCCTGATCTCACCGCTATTCCCATCCCGTCCAGCACGGCCGAAACGTCATGCGGATGAATGTCCTTTACGTTGAACGGGATGACGGCGCCCCGCCGCTCCGGGTTGCTGGGCCCGTACACCTTCACGCCGTCGCACTTTGGGAGCTCGTCTAGGGCCTGGGCCGTCAGTGCGATTTCATGGCGTCGGACGGCCGACATCCCGATATTGGAAAGATAATCCAGGGCTGCCCCGAATGCTATAACGTCGGCTATGTTTGAGGTCCCTGCCTCGAACTTCCAGGGGAGATCGTTCCATACTGCTCCAGACAGGTGGACCTCGCTGATCATGTCTCCCCCCGTCAGAAAAGGTGGCATCTCCTCCAGCCGCTCGCGCCTTCCGTAGAGGACGCCTACCCCGGTGGGACCGAGCATCTTGTGCGCAGAGAACGCATAGAAGTCGCACCCGATGTCCGATATGTCCACCGGCATGTGAGGCACGGCCTGAGCCCCGTCAATGACGACCAAGGCCCCTTCCCTTCGCGCCACCTTGGCCATTTCTTTCACCGGATTGAGCGTGCCAAGGACGTTGGAGACGTGGGTGAACGCCACGACCTTCGCCCCGACAACCTTTTCCTTAAAGTCCTCAAGGTCGAGGTTTCCCTCCTTGTCGATACCTGCGAATTCGACCTGTGCCTTCTTCTCCTTCGCAAGCTCCTGCCATGGGACGATGTTGCTGTGGTGTTCGAGGAGAGTTATCACGATCCTGTCTCCCCTGGAAACGAACTTCCTCCCCCAGCTCTGGGCCACAAGGTTAAGCGACTCGGTGGTGTTCCTCGTGAAGACGATTTCCTCCGTCGAGGGTGCCGAAACAAATCCCCGCACCTTTTCGCGGGCTCTTTCATATTCGGCGGTCGCCCTCTCAGCGATCTTGTAGACCCCTCTATGGATGTTTGAGTTATATGTGGAGTAGAAGTCCTCCAGCGCCCTGATCACTACGAGCGGCTTCTGGGAGGTCGCTGCGTTGTCGAGGTAAACAAGGGGTGGACCTGGCGATTTGCAAGAGAATATCGGGAAGTCCGCCTTGATTTTCTCGACGTCCAAGATTTCTGTTTCCAAATCGACTTTCTCCCGTGGCTTCTCGGAGCTTACTCTCAATCGGGATATTTTAATGCTCTGCACTTTAGCACCGTCGAGTCAGGAGAGACGACGTCGAAGAAGTGGAACGATCACCCTTTCAGGGCCTTGCTCATCTCGGCTTCAAAGGCATCCCTCGCCGCCTGGTCGGGGATGTTTACGGCGAGCGGGTTCAGGTAGCCGCCAGCGATCTCCATCAGCGATTCCTCCCTGGTGAGACCCCTGCTCATGAGATAAAAGAGCTGGTCCTCGTCCGGCTGCGAAACCGAAGCCGCGTGCTTGGCCTTGAGTTCGTTGGTCTCTATCTCGAGCCCGGGGATGGCGTTAGCGAACGAGTCGCGGGTGAGCAGCAGCGCATGCTGGCTCAGGTGGCTGTCAGCGTTGATGGCGGAGTTCCTGATCGTCATGAGGCCCTTCAGCAACATCCTCGATTGTCCCCTGACAAGGCCCCTCTGGAGGGCGAACCCTCTCGTAGAGCGGCCCAGGTGCTCGACAAATGCCATGTAGTCGTAGTGTGACGAATCCTTAGGGAAACCTCCCCAGTACAGGTTGGCCTCGGCCCCTTCTCCCTTCAGGGTGACGTTCGTCCTCACTCGCACGTAGGGAGAGGCGGCATACCACGTCACATAGGTGAGCTTGGCGCCGTTCTCGAGCACGAACTTCGTGTTATGGACCACCCTCTCGCGTCGACCGGTGAACAGGGTCACGAAGGTGAGGATGGCGTTCGATCCGATGTGGACGTCGATGAGGTCGCTCAGCAGGGCAGGGTCCGACTCCGCGGTTGGTGAATCGGCCATCCTGTCGAGGAAAATCGAAGTCGATCCCTCACCGAACTCCATCTCCGTGCGGCGGAACGTGCCCGATTTGCCCGGCGGGGAGACGCTCAGCCGTGTTATCGGGTCCTTAATCGCCTCCCCCGGAGCGACCGAGATCCTGTTGAGGGAATCCCTGAACGCCGCATTCAAGTAGAACATCTTGTCCTCGTCCTGCGGCAATGGCAGCGTCAGTAGTGGGAGGCCCACCTTCCTGCCGTCGACGAAGCTCACACCCTTGGGCGCAGATCCGACGTAACTTCTGGACCCCAGCATGGCGAAGGAGTAGGGAATCCCCTCCGGCAACGAACCTCCCTCTCGAGGCTCGAACAGGTTCGGATCCTCCGGCAGCTTCTCGAAGTTCTTGACGAAGAGCACGTTCCTCTCGTATGGGAGTGACTCGAACATCGAGGAGCTGTCCTTCCGTGCCTTCGCCATCTCCTCCGCTTCGCCAAGCTCCTTCGAGAGCTTGTTCACTCGGTTGAGGAGGGCCTCGGACATAGGATTCTCAGGTATCGTAGCTACTATATGAGAATTATCAGATATATCACAGGTCGGCAGCGTCTAGCCGACGGAGTTCGTCATTTCGAGGCTGATCAGCCTATTGAGCTCAATGGCGTATACCATGGGGAGCTCCTTCGTGAACGGCTCCATGAACCCCATCACGACGGCGTTGAGTGCCTCGTTCTCCGTCAAGCCCCGGCTCATCAGGTAGAAGAGCTGATCTTCGCCGATCTTGCCCACGGTAGCTTCATGGGTCAGCACGGTGTCGCTCTCGCTTACCATGTTGTAGGGATAGGTGTCGGACATCGACTTCTGGTCCAGTATCAGCGCGTCGCACCTCACGCTGCTCTTCACCCCCGTCGCCCCTTTGGCAACCAGCAGCTGGCCCCTGTAGGTGGTCCTGCCCCCATCCTTGGACACCGACTTGGATGTGATCCTCGAGCTGGTGTCGGGCGCCAGATGGAGGATCTTGGAGCCGGCGTCGATGTGCTGGCCCGCTCCGGCCATGGCCACCGACAGGACCTCAGCCCTCGCCCCCCTGCCGAGGAGGTATATCGACGGGTACTTCATTGTGATTTTGCTTCCTAAATTTCCGTCGACCCATTCGACTCTCGCGTCCTCGTAGGCGAAAGCTCTCTTGGTCACCAAGTTGTATACGTCCTTCGACCAGTTCTGGATGGTGGTGTACCTTATGTGGGCGCCCTTCTTCGCTATCAGCTCCACCACGGCGGCGTGAAGCGAATCAGAGGTGTAGACGGGAGCCGTGCATCCTTCAATATAATGGATGTCGCTGTAAGGCTCCGCGATTATGAGGGTCCTTTCGAACTGGCCCATGTTCGCGGCGTTTATCCTAAAGTAGGCGTGAAGTGGCTGCTCGACCTTGACACCCTCCGGGACGTAGATGAAGCTACCCCCGCTCCAGACGGCACTGTTGAGCGCGGAGAAGGTGTTGTCGTTTATGGGGACCACCGTCCCGAAGTACTTCTTGACGATCTCTGGGTACTCCTTGACCGCGGTATCCATGTCGGAGAAGACGACCCCCTGCTTCTCCAGGTCCTTTCTCATGTTGTGATAGACGACCTCGGACTCGTACTGAGCCCCGACGCCGGCGAGGAACTTCCGTTCGGCCTCGGGCACCCCGAGCCTCTCGAAGGTGCTCTTGATCGCCTCAGGAAGGGCCTCCCAGCTGTCCACGTTCTTGTCGGTGGGCTTGATGTAATACCTGATGTTGTCGAAGTCGATCTTGGAGAGGTCGGCCCCCCATTCTGGGATGGGCTTCTTCTTGAAGGTCTCATAGGCCCTGACGCGGAACTCGGTCATCCACTCTGGCTCGTTCTTGTACTTCGAGATCCTGATGACCTTCTCCTTGTCCAGCCCCCTGTCCGTAGTGAATACGGAGCTCTCGGGGACCTTGAAGTCATACTTGCTGTAATCTACATTCACTGTGTCCTTGACCGACAAGTCGAACACCAGCCCTTGAGACGATTCATCATAGATATAGGTTGCTCCTGTTCCCTTTTCCCGCGGTCGAAGCGAGGTCAGGCCTGGCCCGGTGAGGGCTCGACGCCGGCTTCGGGCTTCTCCGTGAGCCAACCATAGCCCCTCTCCTCCAGCTTCCTGGCAAGTTCAGGTCCCCCCTCGGCGACGAGACGTCCGTCCGCCATAACGTGGACGAATTCGGGCTTAACGAACTGCAGGATGCGGATATAGTGAGTGATGAGGAGGAGGCCGAGCTGGGGTCCCATGAGCCTGTTGAGGGTCTCTGCCACGATCTTTACGGCGTCGATGTCTAGGCCCGAATCGATCTCATCCAGGACGGCGACCTTGGGCTCCATCACCGCCATCTGGAGTATCTCGGACCGCTTCTTCTCCCCCCCGGATAGGCCTTCGTTAAGGTACCTTGCCGTAAAGGAGCTGTCCAGCTTCAGGAGGTCCAGCTTCTGCTGAAGGAGCTTCCTGAAGGGGATGATCGGAGCGAGGGCCTTCACGTCCTCCTTCCCTCCCTGCTTCAGAGCGCTGTATGAGCTTCGTAGGAAGTTGAAGAGGGTCACCCCGGACACCTCCACGGGGTACTGAAGGGCCAGGAACAGCCCATGCCTCGCCCTCTCCGTCGGGGTCATCGCAAGGATGGAGACTCCGTCCAGGCGTATGTCCCCTGAGACTATCTTGTATTTCGGATGCCCCATCATCGCGTACGAAAGGGAGCTCTTCCCGGAGCCGTTGGGGCCCATCAGAGCGTGAATCTCCCCCTGCCTTATCGTTATGGTCACTTCGTGCACGACCCTCTTGTCGGCGACTTGGACGCCGACCTTGTCTATCTCAAGCACGCTGGGCATGATGTAGCACCGAAAGTCGTCAGCTATTCGGCCCTGTGGACTCTTAAAAGATTTCCGCACAATCGTGCAAAATGTGCAATGTAGTGCCGAACCTATTATACCGCTTCGGCCATGGCAGTGCGGAGAATCGCCTTGACAGACAGGCTGGCCCTATACATGCAGGACAAGCACTCCATTCGTGAGGAGATGTCCTTCGGGCGGTACGCAGAGAAGCATGGCTTTGAAGCCGTCTGGTTCGCCGAGTCCAGGCTCGTGAGGGACGCCATCGTCCCCATGGCAGCTGTGGCCGCGGTGACCGACAGGATAAAGGTCGCCAGTGGAGTGGTCAACAACTGGACGCGCAACGTCGGCATCATGGCCTCCACATATTCGACGCTCTACGACCTCGCCCCGGGCAGGGTGATTTTGGGGATTGGCGCTTGGTGGGATCCGCTCGCGTCCAAGGTCGGCATCCACAGGGACAGACCCCTAGTGGCCATGAAGGAGTACGTCACTGTTCTCAAGGAGCTCTTTACGATGAAGAAGGTCACGTTTCAGGGCGATTTCGTCAAGGTCCAGGACATAGAGCTTGACATAGTCTATGGGGACAAGGGCGCCCGGAAGATCCCCGTCTACATTGGCGCCACCGGGATGCAGATGATGGAGCTCGCCGGGATGATCGCGGACGGCGTCGTCCTCAACTACCTGGTCTCACCGAAGTACAATGACGAGGCATTGGCTCACCTCAAGATTGGCGCTAGCAAGGCTCGCCGCAGGCTCTCCGAAATCGACAGGCCCCAGCTAGTGGTCTGCTCCATGGAGGAGGACGCCGACAAGGCCTTAGACAGCGCCAGGAACCTCGTGACGATGTACGTGGGCCAGCAGCCTCACATCGCCAAGGCCAACGGGATCAAGGAGAGCCTGGTAAAAGAGATAAGCGAAGCACTCGGTGGCTGGCCAGCCAAACCCGGCGGCCTGGAGAAGGCCAAGAGGCTCGTCGATGATAAGATGGTGGACATGCTGACGGCATCAGGGACACCGGAGGACTGCCGGCGCAAGGTCAAGCAGTACATCAAGAGCGGGTCCACATGCCCCATCCTGTACCCTCTGGGTGACGATGTCCGCCTTATGATACGAGAGATGGCCAAAGGCTACTCGTAACAGACGTTACGCCATCAATAGGTTAATATAGTCGTAACAAAAGCGCCTAGCTCACGAGTGCATAAGGCATGAGTTACGGACAACGTAGTGGAGGATACGGAGCCAGAAGGAGCTTCGGCGGAGGCTTCGGTGGCCCAAGAAACTTCGCACCAAAGCCAGTGAAGGCTGGCGAGGAATACGACGTAGAGATTACAGAGATCTCAAGGCGCGGCGACGGCATCGCCAAGATACAAGGATTCATCATCTTTGTCAGTGGCGCAAAGACCGGCCAGAAGCTGAAGATAAAGATCACAAACGTCTCCAACAGATACGCGACGGCGGAGATTGTCTCCCCCACAGAAAACGCACCTTCGCAACCGGCGGAGGCTCCCGCATCGACAGATGCTGAGCCAGCTGGGCAAGATCAGTAGATCACGTTAACGTAGATGCGGGAGGGAGGAAACTCCTCTCCTCGGGTCTAGACGGACGTGTATCGCCACGACGGGCGGAGAGGTTTTTTCTTCCGCCACCAATCTTCCAGATAGCTCGGGCTCTGGACGGGATTGACCGATCAAGCTCTTCGAGGGGGCTACTACCATGTTCATCTGCGATAGCTAGCAGGTCCGCCGCCGCGCCCATGACGATAGCCTCGCCTTCGCTCGTCATGCCTCCCTCTACCTTCACCATACCCTCGCTTCCTTGGGCGTCCGATGAAGGACGGGTTCTCGTCCAAAGGGCTGAGCGGTTTTATCGGAACCTTCGTCAGGTCCTGGACCAGCCTGAACGTGGTGAAGTCGTCGGGTTCGACGAGCGCCACGGACTTGCCGTTCGCCCCCGCCCTGGCCGTTCGCCCCACCCTGTGGAAGTATATCAGGGGGTCGTCTGGGAAGTCGTAGTTGACGACCAGCTGAACCCCAGGGACGTCGATGCCCCTTGCGGCGACGTCGGTGGCTACCAGTATGTCCGCCCTGCCGGTCCTGAACGCGTTCATGGACTTGTCTCTCTGGTACTGGGTCAGGTCGCCGTGCAGCGGCGTGGCGTTAAAGTATCGCTTCTCGAGCTCCCTCGCGAGCCTGTGCGCACCCGCCTTCGTCCTGCAGAAGACCATGGCGCTTGAGGGGTTCTCCTTCTTTAGGAGGGCCACCAGCCTGGCGAGCTTCTCTCCGTCCTCCACAAGAGTGTAGTACTGGTCGAGCTCGTCCACCGATGGTTCGTCCGCGCTGACGAGGATCTTCTCCGGCTGGCTCATATATCTTGACGAAAGCCTGATGATTTCGTCGGGCATGGTCGCGGAGAAGAGGCTCATCTGCCGTCGGCCCGGGACAGCCTCTAGAATGTATTCGATGTCGTCTATGAACCCCATGTCCAGCATCCTGTCGGCTTCGTCCAAGACGACATACCTGACTCCACCGAGGTTTAGCTCGTTGTGGTCGATGAAGTCTATGACCCTGCCGGGCGTCCCCACGACGATTTCCGCCCCGTCGGCCAGCTCCTCCAGCTGGACGTTGATGGACTGCCCGCCGTAGACGGTGACGATCCTCACTCCCATGTACTTGCCCAGCTTCCTGAGCTCCTCCGTTATCTGAACGGCCAGCTCCCTTGTGGGGGCAAGTATCAGGACCTGCACGTTGCCGGCTCGGGGATCCACCAGCTGAAGAAGCGGCAGCCCGAATGCGGCCGTCTTCCCCGAGCCGGTCTTCGCCTGCCCTATCACGTCGGTCCCGTCGAGGATGGGCTGGATGGCTCTCTCCTGGATGGGGAAGGGCTCCGCATACCCGAGGTCGTGAAGGGCCCTAAGTAGCCTCGGGTCCAAACCCAAGCTTTCGAATCCTCTCAATTCCTTCTTTCACACACACTGCAAAAGCGTCGTTCGAGCGTCAGCATGACCTGAAGACTCTGCAACGTCTTATGCGTTGACCTGAGGCTGACGAGGCGGTTATTTAACCGTTGTTCCGCCTGCGTCGTCGCGTCGACGTCACGTGAAGACATAAATAAGCCACGCCTCAACGTGGGAGTCGCTATGAGCGTCCTAGCGGCACAGAACGGCGACGTCATATCCGTCCACTATGTTGGCAAGTTCCCCGGAGGCAAGGTCTTCGACACCAGCATGAAGGCCGAAGCCATACAGGCCGGCATCTTCAACCCTGCCAGGGACTACACGCCGCTTCAGGTGACGCTGGGGGCACACCAGGTCATCTCCGGCTTCGAAGACGCCCTGGTCGGCATGAAGGTCAATGAAACCAAGGAGGTCACCCTACCACCGGAGAAGGCCTACGGCATGTCGGGACGACATCCCATGGCGGGAAAGACCTTGCAGTTCAAGCTCCTAGTGACCAACATCAAACGTCCTTGAGCCCCTCCCACGAATTCACAGCTGCCGCTGGGGCCGCACTCAAGTAAAAGAAATGACGCGTTACTTGATTCCCGCTTTGATTGCCCAGCGCGCTATCAGGAAGATGACGAAAGCGACTATGACGAAGTTTATGAGGACACTGAGGAAGTGGCCGAGCGTGAAGGCCATGCCGTTCCCTATGGCGACGTTGAGAGTGTAGATCTGCCAGCCTCCCTTCGGGAGGAAAGCCCCGGCGATGGGCATTATCAGGTCGTTGACAAGGGCGCCCACGATACTGGCGATCAGAGTGCCCATGACGAACGCGATCGCAACGGCCAGCAGGTTCCCATGCTTGATGAATGCCATAAATTCATTGTACATCCCCTTCGGCTCGGGCGGAGGCGGGGGGGCCGGCTTCGGCGTAAGTAGAGCCGTGATCTTCTTCAGTTCTTCCAGCATTTCATCATTTGTAGCCATCTTATCCTTCCTCGTCCTTACTTCACGTTGAGGCTAGATAAAGGTTAGCGACGTGAAGAGGCCTTGGAGTCCAGGTACTCCTTTAGGGCCACAGCCTGGTTGTGGTTGACGTCCTTGGCTCCGAACACTAGGGTTACTCTGCCGTTGGAGGCATCATCAAGCAAGGGCCGCCAGGCTTCGGCCTTGTGGTCCAGCTCATCGAAATACCTCTCCTTGAACTGCTCCCACCTAGCCGGATCATGGCCGAACCACTCGCAGAGAGACCTGCTGGGCGCCACCTCCCTCGCCCAGCGCGCAATCTCGAGGCGTTCCCGTGTCATTCCTCGAGGCCAATACCTGTCGACCAGGAGCCTTTCACCATCGGATTCAGAGCTAGGGTCGTACGCCCGCTTGACCTTGATGTGTGAGGGCGACATCTTGCCTCCCGGAAACGCGTCATCGGGGCCGCCAAAATGCTTTGCTGGCCAATCGGTTCCTCGGGGGAGGCAGCGGTTGTTCGGAACAGGATTTAAGTCGATTTCGAAGACTCGATAATCTGGGACACTTGCCCCTTTCGAAGGCTCAGCGGAAGACCCTCACATTGGTATGCGACGCCATCGTCCCCACAGGCGGAGGCTCTGTCGGGGGAGCCATGGAAGGCCTCTCAGCGAGCTCGCTGGGCGTTGACGTCGTCCTGGCGGGCATCATAGAGTCAAAGTTGGAGCCATCCCTGCGTGACCAGTTCTACAGGCTGCTCTCCATCCTCGACAGCAGGCCCTACAACCTTGTGCTCACAGGGAGACCGTCGAAGTTCTCTGCGCTCGATCTCCCCTCCCGCACCGCATACCTCAAGGGATGGCGAGATAGCGGAATTGGCACAAAGCGCACCGCCTTTCAGGCCCTAAAGCGGCTCACCTGCTTCCTGTACTACGCCCTTCCCGTCGGCCCCGAGGGCAACCCCACTTGGCGTGATCTAGGTTACCCGGGCCCTGAAATTCACAGCCCCCTTGGCCACCCTTCCGGCCTGGCGGTGGTCCCCCTCAAGCCTGAGGGGGATTCCCGCTACGATTGCGACGTCTGCGTGGTCGGGTCCGGCGCTGGCGGAAGCGTGATCGCGGCAGAGCTCAGTGCAAGCGGCGCCGACGTGATCGTGCTGGAGGCGGGAGGTTACGAGACAGCCGACACCTTTGACCAGAGGGAGTTCAACATGATGAACAAGCTCTTCGACGAATATGGGACCGCCGCGACCAGCGACCTTTCGTTTCAGCTCCTGGCAGGCAGGGGCGCTGGGGGCGGAACGGTCGTCAACTGGTGCACCTGCATGAGGCCGCCGCCGTTTGTGCTCAACGAATGGGAGCGGGTCTACGGCATCGCGGGCCTCACGTCGCCCGCCTTCGAGTCAAAGATCGGAACGGTCTGGTCGACGCTCAAAGTCAACCAGGAGCAGAGCCAGAGAAACCCGAACAACGATGCGCTCTGGAGGGGCTGCTCGGCCCTTGGCTACAAAGAAGGAGCCGATTTCGAGGTGATCTCTCGCAACGTCGTGGGCTGTGAAGAAAGGTGCTCCTTTTGCAGCTATGGGTGTGCCTACAGCTGCAAGCAGTCAACGATAATGAACTACCTCCCCACAGCCTACGGGAACGGGACTCGGTTCCTCTTCGATACGAAGGCGGAGCGGATATTGGTCAAGGACGGGAGAGCCGTTGGGGTCGAGGCCGTTCGAAGCGAACGTGGGTCCAGCAGGGTGACGGTCACCGCCAAGATCGTCGTGGCAGCCTGTGGCTCCATCAAGACGCCCGCGCTGCTTCTGAACTCGGGGATTACGGACAGGGGCATCGGGAGGTATCTTCGCCTTCACCCTACCACAGACATATCCGGCTACTTCGAAAACGGGGTGAACGCTTGGAAGGGCCCTCCCCAGACCGTGGCGGTGAGAAAGTTTCTCGACCTCGACGGGACAGGCCATGGCTTCTGGATCGAAGCGGCGCCGGCACATCCCGGCCTCTTCGCCCTGAGCATACCATGGAGGGACGGCCTCGACCATAAGAGGTTCATGCGAGAAAGGTTCGCCAGGTCGACCGCCACCATCGTCCTACTTCGAGAGTGGGGGAGCGGCAAGGTTGAGACGGACAAGCACGGAGCACCCAAGGTCACCTACTCCCTCGATGCAAAGGATAAGGAGAACTTCGCCAGCGGTCTTTCGGAGGCAGGCAGGATACTGGCCGCGTCCGGTGCCTCGGAGCTCTGGACGTTGCACTCCGAGCCCGTCGTCGCCACGGCGGAGCGAGGGAAGTTCAGCCGTGCTGAGCTCGATAAGTTCGATGCCGAAGTCCGCAGGCGAGGCGTCCAGTACAATCGGGTGATGTTGTACAGCGCCCACCTTATGGGCACATGTAGGATGAGCTCCCAGCCGGAGGACGGGCCGACTAGTCCCACCGGGGAGCTTTACGCCGTGAAGAACTTATTCGTCGGCGACGCGTCGGTCTTCCCCACTTCGCTTGGCGCCAACCCGATGATCACGATAATGGCGATGGCTTCGCGCACCGCAGATGAGATCAGAAAGAAGCTCGCGCTTCTCAGATGACCTCCCCGTTCGATGGTTTATGCGGAAAGCCGGCAACGCTAATAGCAAGGCGTCCGTTTGGGCGTCGAAGAACGCAGCCATGAGAGCATTTGTCAGCCAGCAAGGGGGAACAAGGGGCCTGGATGCGGACTCATCCAATCTGGTGGCTCCCTGCCGCCGGTTGGGAGATGATGGTGCGAAGCCTTCGCAGGCCCCGCAGCGTTTGAGGCGGGGCTGCTGATGGCTAGCGCTTCGCGCAGAGTCTTCGGCCTTGGCGTGGCAGCGGGAGCCTTGGCCCTCGTGGCGGCCTACCTACTCAGGCTCTTCGCTGGGGGATCCTTTCTGCCTGAGCTTGCATCCCAGGCCTTCTTCTCCGTGGTGCCCGGCCAGATCGAATCGAATGCCGTCGACACCCTCGGTTCACTGGCGAAATACACGACCTACACCGTGGCGATCGCTGTCAACCTGGCGCTCTATGGCCTCCTTTCATTGTTCTTCCTCCGCATCGTGGAGACAGACCGAAGCCGGTCCTCAGTGAAGGCGCTCGTCGCCGCTGGTATCTCCTACGCGATCACGCTCGTGCTCTCGAGCCTCTTCCTTTCAATAACTCAGATCAACTCCCAGCCCATTTCGCTACCCACCCTCGCTTTCGAGCTGATCTTTCCTCAACTGGTCTTCGGGTTTGCGTTGGTATCCCTTGAAACCCGATACCTTCCAACCATGAGGGAGATCGTCCCCTCGGACCTCAAGCCGGTTGACAGCGGGAGGCGTCTTCTTATCGCTGCCGGCGCCGGGGCTGTGGCCGTGGCGCTGCTTGCCCTTTACGGCTTGGGTTTCCTGGAGCAGACCAACGCCCGATCGAGCGACCCCTCCAACTTCTTCGCCAACGAGGTGACTTCAAACGACAACTTCTACCGAGTCGACATCAACATATTCCCTCCCTCAATCCAGTCCTCATCTTGGTCGCTGAAAGTGGGCGGCCTTGTGGACACCCCCCTCACCCTAAGCTACGACGACATCACGGCCCTCCCTTCGGCTGAACAGTACAACACCTTGGAGTGCGTCAGCAACGTCGTGGGCGGGGACCTGATGAGCAACGCCCAGTGGAAGGGCGTCAGGCTCAAGGACTTGCTTTCCTCGGCGGGAGTCAACTCCAGCGCGACCTACGTGGTGTTCAAGTGCGCCGACGGGTACGACGTGGGCATCCCGCTCAGCAAGGCCATGGAGGACGGCACCATACTTGCATATCAGATGAACGGTGCGCCCCTGCCCCAGGTCCATGGCTACCCATTACGCGCCCTCGTCCCCGGCTACTATGGCATGATGAACCCCAAGTGGATCACCGAAATCTCCTTGGCCGACCAGACCTACGAAGGCTTCTGGCAACGACAGGGCTGGATAAACGAGGCCCAATATGAAACCGAATCAACCATAGTCAACCTGGGAGACGACGCCCTTTCCGACAAGTTCGGAATCTACAGCCCCACTTCCGTGGCCTTTGGCGCCCCCATCACCATCTTGGGCGTAGCCTTCGCGGGCGAGCGAGGCATATCCAAGGTGGAGGTCAGCACAGACAATGGGAGCACGTGGTCGTCCGCTTCGCTCGTGGCCCCGCCTTCGGTCAATTCATGGGTCCTATGGTCCTTCGACTGGAGCCCCTCCGCCAGGGGCAGCTACACCCTATCGGTTAGGGCCACCGACGGCGAAGGCAACCTGCAGACCCAGTCGGCCGCAGCCCCCTTCCCCGGTGGGGCCAGTGGCTGGCAGTCCGTGGCCGTTTCGATCAACTAGACGGGCCGCCCCCAAGGGCTCCTCTTTATAACTCCGGCCTTCCAAACGAAAGGGTTAGAATTGGATGAAGACGAAGAGCCTGCGAGGCCAAGGCCCCGCATCGAGTCTCTTTCTGACCTTGTCTTCGGGCTCGCCCTATCCATCGGCGCCATCGCGCTCATCGGAAGCCCACCGACTAGCATTTCTAACCTCTACAGCGACATCTTCACGTTTGCCTTCAACTTCGTCATCCTAATATCGGTCTGGCTTCATTACACCCGGGTCATGTCCGTGCTGCCATTGGAGAATAGGCGGACCATGATCCTGAACGTCCTCCTCCTCTTCTCCGTCTCAATCGAGCCCTTCCTCTTCAACCTCCTCAGGTCGGGGAACTCTGCCGTCATCGTAGCTCCCGCCATAAGGGATGTGGCCTCCGCGCTCTACGGTTTTGACCTCGGGATCATAATGCTGGTGATGGGGATATTCACGTTGGCCCTGGCCGACGAAGAAAAGAAGCTCGTGCCCAAGTCGATGATCAACGAGCTCCGAACGGAAGCAACTACATGGAGCATCGCGGCAGGCATCTTCCTCGTCTCGGCTCTCCCAGCCTTCGACAGGATTTTCATCAGGGGGACCTTCCTACGAACGGACCTGTGGCTTGGGGCGCTGGTGGTCATATGGCTCAGACGAGGATCGGCCAAGGCAAAGCAGGCTCGCTAGGTATAGGCAGCCCCATCACTTCGTAAAATAGAGCTCGATGAAGTACATGGCGTAGACCCCCAGGAAGCTCCCTCCCATCTGCATCGACGACCCCCCGTCGCTGAACCCCGACAGCACGAACAGTATCCCGCCCAAGCCTGCAACCACTACGAACAACGTGCCGAGGGCGGCGCAGACCCGCACGCTCCTCTTGGTGGACCACCTGAAAGAGAGTAATAGCAGCGCCAGAGACAGTGCGAATATCAGGAGCCCTTCGAGCGCATGCCAGATCAGGAATGGCCCCAGGCTTTCAACCCCTTGAAGGAAACCCGCCACGGTGAAGGAGTAGGGCGCGACCCCCTGAGAGGGGGCAACAAATACGTTCACGAAGTCGCCAGTCCACGCCTGAATCGAAACGATCAGGATTACGACCACGATGAGGACCCTCAGCCTGTGAAGGTTCCTCTCGGCTTGGGCACCGCCAGCCAACGACGGGGGCAGAGGCTTGGTAGCTGAATAGCATTGTCGTTGAACCGCAATTGCCCATAGAAGATTAGCTTGCGGGCAGCGAAGCCGGTTTCCTCTAGGTAACTGCGATGGTGGTGCGGGGGGTGGGATTCGAACCCACGAACCACTACTGGATAGGCGCCTCAGGCCTACGCCTTTGACCAGGCTGGGCGACCCCCGCCCAGCCGAAAACCCAATCATTCAACTTTAAAGCTTTGTGGCCGTCGGCTCCAAGGCCCTCTCTCTCGTCGAGGACTGCAGGCAGCGTTAGGCGCCAAGAGCGCCATGACCGAGGAAGACCTCTAGGGATTGCAACGAGCCCCAGGGGGGAATTCCAGACGCATCCTCTTTTGGACCCCCGACCTATCGCTCTCCCGTCGGTTCCTCGGGGAGGAACGACTGGGTTACGAGGCGACTGAGCTCCACCACATGGCTTGCTCCACCGCTGAGCTACTGGGGCTCGTTTGAGCATCTCAAAGTCTGGATAATAACTGTTATTATGCGAAGCTCTGTGAAGCGCGTTTCGAAGAAGGGCTGCGGGGGTAGGCCACGGCGTTCAACCCTATTCTTAAAAGGAGTCAGGCCGTAGCTGGGATAAGGAGACCTCCATGGTCATCGAATCGATCTCTGGCCTTCGCGGCCTTTATGGCAAGGACCTTACCGTCGCTTACGCGAAGAGCTGGGCCTCCAGGTTCGCCGCTTTCGTCGGCGGGGGTGACGTGGCGGCGGGCTGCGACACTAGGCCCTCCTCCGAAGCCCTCTTGAAGGCCGTAGTGGACTCCCTTGCTGGAACCGGCTGCATCGTGCACAGGCTCGGCCTGGTGACGACGCCGGAGATATTCCGGTACGCCCGCGTGTCCGGCGTCGACGGCGCAATCATGGTGACGGCCTCTCACAATCCCCCCGGATGGAACGGCCTCAAGTTCATTCTGAGGGACGGGACCGGGATTGGGGAGGACGAACTGACGGCGATCAGGAATGCCCGGCCGTCGCCCTCGAGCGGGAAGGTGCGGCCGGCGTCTTCGCCGTACTATGACGACATCCTCAGAAGGGTGGCTCCCGACTCGGGGACAGGGGTCAGGGTCGGCTTGGACCTCGGTGGAGGCAGCGCCACCAAATCAGCCGCCCAGCTGTTCGAGCTAATGGGGGCCGAAGTGCATGCCATCAACATGCGCGCAGGAGCCTTTAACCGACAGGTCGACCCGACCGAGGATCCCCTTTCTGAGCTCTCAAAGGTCGTCGTCGACCGAGGGTGCGACGTTGGATTTGCCTTCGACGGGGATGGCGACAGGCTGGTCGTCATGGGCGCCGATGGCCAGAAGCTCCCAGCCGACGTCATCTTCGCCCTGATGGCGCTCGA
Source organism: uncultured Nitrososphaerales archaeon (assembly GCA_964475215.1). Taxonomy (GTDB): domain Archaea; phylum Thermoproteota; class Nitrososphaeria; order Conexivisphaerales; family DTJL01; genus DATKKG01. Next base: position 23,170 of record CAYYVT010000171.1, on the reverse strand, counting down.
AACCGTGAAGAAAGGGGACGCCGTAACGGTGAGCGTGGACACTTCGTCGGCGGTAGCCGACATAGTCCGCAGCAAGGGCGGCAGGGTGCAGATGGCCCCCGTTGGCGAAGCCAACGTCGTCAGATCCATGCTCGATTCGAAGTCATCCCTGGGCGGAGAGGGGAGCAGCGGAGGTGTCATCTTCCCGGACTTCAGCTACTGTCGGGATGGTCTCCTGGCGGCCTGCCTCGTGGTCAAGATGCTTCGTCATAGGTCCTTACAAGATGCGCTTAAGGACATCCCTCAGTATTACGTAGCCAGGATCAAGTTCGAGGCAGAGAGGACCACCTTCGCCAGGGCGCTCGACGAGATCAGGTCGGAACATCCCGACTCGATCACCTTAGACGGCGTCAGGATCGAGGGGAAACACGGTTGGATACTCTTCAGGCCTTCTCGTACCGAAGACGTGGTCAGGATTTCTGTGGAGGTGCAGGATCCCGGCGACCTCCAGGGCGCGGTGGACGAAGCGAAGGCCATGCTCTCCAGGGCTGAACGACCGGGGGCCGGCGTTGCTTGAACGAGCTGGAGATAATCGACCTGATCCGGGAGACCTTTGGCTCGCAGCATCCGGACCTCCTGGACGACGTTTCCTTTGAGAGAAGGGGGAGGGAGTACATCGTCTTCAAGACGGACATGTTCGTCGCCAGAACCGACCTTCCTTCGGGGATGACCCTCCGGCAGGCCTCGAGGAAGGCTGTGGTGGCTTGCCTTTCCGACCTTCTATGCAAGGGCGCAGACCCATGGGGGTTCATGGTTTCGATGGGCATCCCCAAACGCCTTGCCGCTCCGAAGAGCATGCGGCTCGTCACCTTAGGCCTCAGGGACGCAAGCGTCGAGTATGGGGTCCCCATCCTGGGAGGAGACGTCAACGAAGCCGATGACCTCGTGATTGACGTTGCCATGGCAGGATCTACGAAGCGAATGGTCCGGCGCAGCGGCGCCCTTGCCGGAGACGCGCTCCTGGCTACGGGGCCCTTCGGGCTAACTGCGCTGGGGTTGGGTCATCTCCTGAAGGGACGGCCTCTTCCACGATCGTTGGCAACGGCAGCCCTCTCCAGCGTCTACCGACCTGCCCCGAAGGGAGGCCTCTGCAAGAGGCTAATAGAAGAAGGCCTGGTGAACGCCTCCATGGATTCAAGCGACGGGCTCGCCATCACTTTGAACGAAATGGCCCACCAGAGCCGGAAGGAGTTCGTCATCTCCAGGCTCCCTGCGGATAGGCCCTTTGTCGATGCCTGCAGAGCCGCCGGGTTAGATCCGCTGGACCTCGTCCTCCACGGAGGGGAAGAATACGAAGCCGTGCTCTCGGTACCCGGGGGCAAGGTTCGCGCAGCGATCGCCCTGGCGCGAACGTTAGGCAGGAAGCTTTACCCCTTCGGCCGCGTCCAGGATGGCGACCCCCAAGTGATTTACGCTCCAAGGGGCTGCGCCCGCCCCGTCACCGTGGCGGGAGTAGGGTGGGTCCACCTTCGGTAGGGGTCCCAGCGGGTCCGTCCGAGGGCACCGGAACGCGAAATCTACACACTTAGTCGTTGGAACTTCCGCGTCTCGTGTCTCAGGGCCTGTGAGACACGAAACGCTTTTATTTGAGACATGAGAGAAGGTAGTCCCGAGGAATCTCACATGCCGTACACGAAAGGACAAACTTGGGGAGCTCTCAAGAAGGCTTGGAAGGCCTACAAGATCGCTAAGGTCCAGAACGACAAGGTCAAGATGAAGGAGTACGCGGGACGCATAAGGACCCTGCAGAGCGAGCTAGGCGTTCCTCAGGCCAAGTTCCCCGAACTGGGGCTAAGTTAGACAAATCACGCTTTTTGCAATTTTTTTGTGTTCTCATCGGCCAACGCAAAGTATCTCCTGAAAAGCTGCTCCGCCCTGCCTTCGTCGGTCGACTCGGAGAAGACCCGTATCAGCGGCTCCGTCCCGCTGGGCCTCACAATGACCCAAGACTTGTCGTCGAAATCGATCCTGACGCCATCGGTGAGGTCCAGCCTCCCGTCCGCCTGCTTCTTGACTTCCTCCAGCACGGTGGCCTTCAGCGGGTTCGGGCAGGCGAGCTTTCCCTTCCTCTGATAGTAGATTGGGAGCCGTCCCATGGCCGCCGACATTGAAACTCCCCAGTGCGCCAGGGCGTCGAGCATCAATGAGGACGTCATCCCGCCGTCTCTCACGGGCTGGTGTGGGAGGTAGAAGAAGCCGCCGTTTTCCTCGAGGCCAGCCACCGCACCCTCCCCTAACATCCTCTCTGTCACATCCACACTGCCGACACGTATCTTGATCAGCTTCGAACCGTGTTTGACGACCACGTGCTCGATTATGTTGGACGTGGCCACCGTCGTAACGACCTTCTGCGCCTTCCTCCTTTCGAGGATGTATTCTAGGAGGAGGGCCCCCGACCTGTCCCCCGTATATAGCTTCCCATTCTCGTCGCAGAAGACAACCCTGTCGCCATCCCCATCGAAGGCGACACCGAGGTCTGCCTTCGACTTCCTTACGGTATCCACTAGGGCTGTCAACTTCTCAGCCACGGGCTCCGATCCCCTTCCCGGGAAGTTCCCGTCCACCTCGCAGAAGAGCGGGACCACATCGCACCCAAGGGCCTCGTAGAGGCGTGGGGCCGACACGCACTGCGCCCCATTCCCGGCGTCGACGACGATCTTGAAGGCCCTCTTCCTGATGGCTTCGGAGTCCACCTTCTCCATGACGCGGCGTACGTACAGGTCCACGACCCCTCCTTCTTCATACGTTCTCCCTAGCGAGCTTCCTGCGGAAGGAGGCGGCGAGTCGACGAGGGCTTCGATTTCGGCCTCCATCCCTCGGGGGATCTCGACCCCATTTGGCCCCATGACCTTGATCCCATTGAACTCCGGCGGGTTGTGCGAAGCAGTGATAACGACCCCGCCAGTGAACTTCCCGCTACCGGTGTAAAGCTGGATAGCGGGTGTCGGCGCCAAGCCCACGAAATGAACGTTGGAGCCCGCCGAATTGATGGCGGCGGAGATGAGCTTCGAAAGGCGGGGACTGCTGACGCGGCCGTCGCATCCGACCACGATTTCGCTTCCCAGCCTCGTGCCGACGGCCCTTCCCACCTTCGTTACGATGTCGTCCGTCAAGTCCTTGCCGGGCACTCCCCTGATTCCGTTCGTTCCGAAGAGCTTCGCCATTACGGCTTTGCTACGCCTCGTCCATTCATAAACGTAGCATGCGACCCCTTCCGCCACGCGAACCTTGGAAGGCTTAATTACGTCTGAAGAAGCTCCCCTCCTTCAGGGGACCCGTGGCTCAGCTTGGATTAGAGCGCCGCCCCTCTAAGGCGGATGTCGTGGGTTCGAATCCCACCGGGCCCGCCAACTTTCCTCCGTTAGATTCCGGGCTCACATCGTCCTGGTTATCGTCCTCTTTGAGGACTGCGCCCCGGAATCGTTCGCCTCCCTCCCGAGCAACTGCTTCAGCACGGGATAGATGGAGAGCTGGTCCGGTAACTGAGAGAGTCCGGGAAGCTTCGCGGGATGGAGTCTTCACGAAGGGAAGCATTACGCCGCTTTGCCATTTTATGGACGCTGCTAAACTCTGCTAGAGAATCTGACCTTCTCAAGTATAGATTTTGCCGCGGCGGCCTGCCAATACCTGATTTGTCATTTAGGATTCGTCCTTTGCATGAAACGGATGTAACTTCTACGGAGGGGTCCCCTGAGGGAATTTCACGACGCCATCAGGCGCCTCTTTGCGACGACTTGGGGCAATACAGTTTTAGCCTAGGGAATCCCGTATTTCCGCTCATTGCCTTTGCCGCTTCCGTGCTTGATGGAACAATATAGGGGGCTGCAGAGGTGACCCTGCCACGGATGCAAGGGGCATTCGCGAGGCTACGTGAAAACTCCTACCTCGCAATGATCGCCGCCTACCTCTTGGTGCTTCTATTCGCGTACTTCAGGTTCGGCGTCCTCTTTCAATTCGCCCTAGGTTTGTACGCAGTGCTGGCCCTGCCGCTCGTACTGCTGGCGAGCAGGCAGCGCCTTGCCTTCATCAAGAGCTGGACCCCGTTCATCGTAGTGATATTGCTCTACGAAGCCCTTCAGGGGGTCATCAGCGTCTCCGTGGCGAAGAGCGGCGTGATATCCCTCTACCCGTTGGACTCCCTGATCTGGGGGTTCAACCTCACCGGGTACGTCCAGAAAGCGCTCCTTTCCCCTGCGATGACGTCGGCGATGATCTTCTTCTATTCTCTGGATCCGGTCCTGGTGATCCTGGCCTCCATCTACTTCTGGCGCGAGGATAGGGGCATCTACAAGAGGTATGTATACGCCATAGCCATCACTTCGTATTGCGCTCTGATCACCTTCCTGTTCTTCCCCACTGCACCTCCCTGGTACGAGGGTGTGGCGCACAACCTCCTTCAGGGCACTAGTACGCTGGCGAAGGTGTATGCGAATCTGACCAACCTCGTTCAGGTGAACACGTTCGCAGCCTTCCCCAGCTTGCACGCGGCCTACGCAATCGTCTTCCTTTACTATATGGTGAGCCGGGGGAGGAGGTACGGCCTTGTTGCACTCCCTATTACTGCGGGGATACTGCTCTCGACCATATATCTCGGACAGCACTACCTGATCGACCTGATTGGGGGAGCGGCCTACTGTCTCACCGCATGCTTCGTTGTGGATAGGCTCTATAGGCGCCTTTCCTCACGCAAGGTCGATGTCGCGTCCTCTCTTGCCTTCAGCCATCCCGTAGTCGCGGCTGAGGCGAACCCGTCTAGGAATGAGGCGGCCCCAATCCCCTATTCCACGATGGACACGATGACCGGCGAGGGGCTCAACGGAGCCAAGACCGGGGTGCCGACGGAGACGCGGATTACGGCGGGCTAGGAACCAGTCATAAGCCTGCTCACTGACCTACGCAAGGCTGCAATCGGAGATTTTCGTGAGGCATGGCTGCGCTAGGCCCTACACTGGCGTGAATTTCATCAGGCCCACCCGATCGCACCTATCTCGGCCTTAATCCCACCCACCCGTTCAATCCTAGTCTATAACAAACTTAACATACCGAGCCGTGTCTTGGGTGCGAACGGATGATGGGTGAGGAGATGTGAAGATTGAAATGAGCGTGGTGATTGGCCGCCCAGTTGAGGATGTCTGGAACTTCATGACAGATTGGTCGAACTTCGCGAAGATGAACCCAGTCATTCTGGAGGCTAGGCAGACATCCATAGGACCAATGGGGATAGGCACGACGATCGAGGCGAAACTCCGAAGCCCAAACATATTACAGAGAGATGCGAACATTCGGGTTATCGAATACGAACCCAAGCGATGGTTCGCTCTCGAGCACACCACAGGGACGCTGAAAGGAACAAAGACCACCTTTAGCGTGGAGCCCATCGACGGGAAGACCAGATTGACTCTCGCTACCGACGCAAGGCTCAGCGGCTTCCTCAAGTTGATTGGACCGTTCGCATCCGGACGGGCGAAGAGAGAGGTCAGCGAAGAAATCGGTAACGTGAAGCGCATAATGGAATCTGAAGCGCAATCGCAAGCTCTGCCGAGCTCACATCAGGTCCAACACTGAACTGTTCTGGGCGCTAACCCTGGCGTATCCGCCAGTGGAACGACGCATGACGCGTTGTCCGCTGATCTTGCGCCGGTCACGCTGAAACTCAATCGGGAATTATGAGCCCGCATGCCGCGCCGTGCCTGAAGGTGGCTTCGGTTTCATCTCCGGTGCAATCAGGGCTTCCAACCCAATTTCCCGGTTGAAGGGTTTACGCCGGAATGTCACGGCAGAAACAGTTATGTGGCGCCGAGCGTCTCGTGCACGTCGTTGGCCGAGGCTAGTCTCAGCATACGATTCCACTGCATAAGCAGGTGCAATACATGTTGTGTGGTTCGGGACTATCCTCAGATCTCCTTTGTGTATGACCCCGTGACCGGGAGGCGCATCTCGGTCAGCCCCAGGGCGCTGGGCAAGGATGGAATAGTGGAGATCGAAGCCTGGAAGCTCCCAAGGATGATCAAGCTTGGTAAGAAGCTAGGTAGGAGGATCGACGAGAATGGGAAGCCCATTGAATACAAATTCCTGCCGGCAAAGGGTGTGAGTCCGAAGGGAGCGAAGGGCCCGGAAGTCGTGATTTCATATTGGCTCATGGGCAGAAAGGAGGACGGCACCATGTGCCCGTTTCTGAGCACCTCGGCTGAGAACATCAGGACCGAGGATGGTACCTTGAAATGCCTGATCTACGAAGATAGACCGCTTCCATGCAGGGCCTACCCCGTCCATGCCATCTACACATGGCAGACCAACGGGTCGAAGATGGCCTCGCTGGACCAAAGATGCGATTGGGTGGTGGAACAGGCGACGAGCGGACTGCGCAGGGCGTCTCAGCCCTTTCCCCCTGACCTAATCAAGGGCCTAGACTACGGCTCCTTCGCAAGGCTTCAGTCCTGGATCGGTGACAGGTTCAACAGGAAAGAGACCACTCTTTGGAGGCACGCGACTGAGGTCTTCGGGAAGGGCGAGAAACCACCTGATGCGATTGAAGGTTGGGTCAACGTAGGCTGGGACTAGAGCCTGAAGATTGCCCCCGAGAGTTGGCCCGCACGGCTGTCCACGGGGCTGGAAGGGCGCCGCCAACAAGGCCGGTTATGCCCATTCTAGTTGCTGGACAAGCCTGCCAAATCATAGGATATGCATAATAGGCAACCCAACTTGGAAATGGCGCAGGGCCATTTGAACGTCGTAGTCCCTAGCGATTCCCTGTTATTCGCGGCTGTCATTGCATGGACCGTCAGCGAATACTACGGCGCCATGACCCATCTGAGGCACAGGAAGATCAAGGCAAAGGTGAAGGGCGACAAGGGTTCGCTCCTGGCATACTACATCGGCATAGCCGTGTTTCTGGGCGCCGTAGTCGCCCTACCTGACAGCTTCTTCGGGGCGTTTCCATCCTACGTCTTCTATGTAGGAATTGCCCTCATGTTCGCAGGAATAGTCCTGCGTCAGTGGGCGATCGCCACCCTCAGCGGCTCCTTCTCCCTTTCAGTTGTCGTTCGGGATGGCCAGAAGCTGGTGGATCGAGGCCCCTACAGTAGGGTGCGTCATCCTTCGTATACGGGGATCGCCGTGACCTTGGTGGGCTTCGGCCTGGCCCTGGGCTCGCTGGCGGTCATCGTCGTCAGCGGGGCCGTCTTCCTGCCCGTCCTAGCCTACAGGATCAGGGTGGAAGAGGGGGCCCTCAAGGAGAGCTTCGGCTTGCAATACAAGGAGTACATGGAACGCACCAAGCGTCTCATCCCCTTCCTCTTCTGACACCGTCAAAAATGGGACGGACCGATTCTGTTCAACGGTTCGTGAGAAGCCTGGCCCCCCTCAAGGCCACCGAGGACGGGCTTGAGCATGACAGTGGCAGGAGATTCGCCGTCGCCGCCGAGCCGGGCAGAAACCCTTATGATGCGAAGCGTTCAGAGGGCGACTTGCCGTTGACCGCCCCCAAATTGGAGTACGTGGATGAAGTAACCCTGGCGTTCGAGACCAACGGCAGGGGCTGTCTTGGCTTTATCGTCCAGCTTCCGGGGGCCTATGTCAGAGCGCCAACCGAGGACGAGGCCCTTTCGAAGGTGCAGGCGGAAGTGGGCTCGTACTACGGCTGGTTGGGGGAGAGAGCCCCTCCATCGGTCAGGGCGATGGTGACTCAGCGACACCAGAGCCAGCTGAAGGTCGAGGACGCCGACTGTGAGATCCTGCTCGACGCCGACAGGGAGCCATTTCAGAAGGACGAGTTCCGGAGGCTGCTTGGCCTCATGAAGTATTCTGGAGAGACCGTCTGGAAGGCATACGAAGGCGCCCAGTTGAAGGAGTGGGTTGACCAAAGCAGGCGAAGAAACACCTTCTACGGGCCTCTTCCCTCGACCATAGAGGCCGTCATGGAGCATCTGACGGGCACACAGCGGTTCTACCTCTCGAGGCTCGGGTCGAGGGCTCCCACCAACCTCACCGGGTTCCTGGATGTCCGCCTCTTCTGCGCCGACGAGCTCGCCCGACTCTACGAAACCGGGGTCTCCACCTCTCCTGTGGAAATGTCGGATGAGCTCTGGACCCTCAAGAAGGTCTTGAGGCGGTTCATCTGGCACGACAGGATTCACTCGAAGGCGATGGCCAGGATGCAGGCCAGGCTAAAGGAGATGAGACTCATCGATTCATATGTTAACCCGTTCCGCTTCCCCGCTTCGTCTCTGAGGCCCTCCTCCAAAGTCAAGGCAAGGTTAATCCCTCACCAGCTAGAATCCTCCAAATAATGACCCTCAAGGTGGGAGATCAGGCACCCATGTTCAGCGCTCCGGCCGACGATGGCTCGATGATTGACCTGGGTGAGGTTATCAAGAAGGGAAACGTCGTCCTATACTTCTATCCAAAGGATGAAACGCAGGGATGCACTGCCGAAGCGTGCTCCTTCCGCGACAACTGGGAGGAGCTTGTTTCGGAAGGTGGGATCGTGATCGGAGTCAGCTCAGACAGCGTCGAATCTCATCTTTCGTTCAAGAAGCATCATAAGCTGCCCTTCATCCTTGTCGCCGATCCCGACAAGAGGATTCGAGAGTCCTACGGCGTCCGAGGGAGGCTCCTCCCTCCGAGGGTGACCTTCGTCATAGACCGCACCGGCATCATAAGGCACGTCTATGACTCCCAGCTGGCGCCCACCCACCATGTGCGGGAGGCCCTGCAGGCCCTTAGGAGCATCCGTGCGGCAGCCGTCCAGGGCTCTGCCGGGACCTGACCCGGCGGCAGCCCCTCACATATCCCCAATATGCTTATGAAAGCCCGCACTCTGCGATAGACCGTATTGAAGCGACTGGCCATGAGAGGCCGCAAGGTGTCCGAGTCCTCGGAGACACTGCTGCACTTGATGATGCCCACCGACGCAAACCCCCTGGGGAACGTCTTCGGCGGGACGATCCTGCGGCTGATGGACGAGGCTGCCGGAATTGTCGCCGCCAGGCACGCCCGTTCTAACACAGTCACCGCTTCTGTGGACAGGATGGACTTCTGGGCCCCGGTCTATGTTGGCAACCTCCTCATCTTGAAGGCAGCGATTAACTACGTTGGGAGGACCTCCATGGAGGTCGGGGTCAGGATTGAAGCCGAAGACCTGATGACTGGCAAGCGGACGCACACGGGCTCCTGCTACCTGACCTATGTAGCGCTGGACGAGGACAGGCGCCCCGCCCCGGTCCCGCCGATAATCCCTGAGACACGGGCGGAGAAGCAGAGGTTCCGAGAGGCTCAGGAGCGCCGAAAGATGCGAATGAGGGATCTGGCTGCTTCATCGAAGTCGCAGGCCCTTGCTCCGCGGGGAGCCTAGTCTCCCCCTCAGCCGGTCGAAGGTTTAACTCGGCCTAAGGCCGACCCCTCCTGGAGCCCAATGAAGAAGATCGACCTCAGGAAGGACCTCAAGCCGTTCTACAATCCATCATCCGTGAGAGCCGAGCTCGTTGAACTCCCTCCTATGAACTTCATCATGGTCGACGGAAGGGGCGACCCCAACACGAGCGAAGCCTACCGCAATTCGATAGAGGTCCTCTACAACCTTTCTTACACTTTGAAGTTCGCCATAAAGAAGGAGGAAGGCGTCGACTATCCTGTCATGGCCCTCGAGGGGCTTTGGTCGGCCCCCGAAGGGGTGCCCTTCGCCGCGTCCGACCGGGCAAACTGGAGCTGGACCTCCATGATCCTACAACCCGTATGCGTAACTGACGGGTGGTTCCGGAAGGCCAAGGAGATGGTGAAGGCCAAGAAGGAGCTCCCTTTGCTGGACTCTGCCCGCCTCGAAGAGTTCGCCGAAGGCCTCAGTGCCCAGATACTTCACGTCGGGCCTTATTCCGCCGAGGCTCCCACCATCCAGAGGCTACATGATTTCATCCGAGAGAAGGGCTTCATGGCCCGTGGCAGGCATCATGAAATCTACCTAGGGGACCCCCGCCGGTCTGCCCCAGAACGGCTCAGGACCATCATCAGGCAGCCCGTCACACATAGCTAACTCACTCCGCCGTAGGCGACGCAATCGCCATCAATCTAAAATAAGGAAGGACGGCGGGAATTGCTCGACCGCGAAATTGGTACGCGCCCTCATCTTTCCCATTTCCGCCCTCTTCAAATACAAAGTGGACTACGGCAGCGCTGCGGAGGCGTTGACGGCAAGGTACCCTGTCAACATCGGGAAAGGTGCGGGCCCTTCCGAGATACTGGCCGCGGTGTCTTCCATCCCCGACAGGGACCTGGCTTCGGAGGCCAAGAGGCTGGCCGCTCTTGTCATGGACCGGGCAGAGCTCGCCCAAGTGAAATCCGCGAATCCGAAGCCGGGGGCACCGGCCGGCCTTCAATCGGCGTCTGCGAAATCCCTGAAGCTTGGGCTCGTCAGCGACCTGGGCGCCGCATCGACCAAACTGCTACTGTCGAGCCTTTCGGGAGCTCCCGAGTTTCAAGCCATGATCTGCCGTGACCAGCCGGCTGGGACGCACACCCTTGAGGGAGACATATCGTCGGCGCTGGAGTCCCTGGATGTCTCCGCCGGCGAAGTCCTCTTCTTCTGCGACAACCTGTTCGAGATACGCGCAGCTCACGACGCCGGGGTGGAGCCCGTGGTCCTCCCTTCGAGCGAGCATGACATCAACACGCTACTAGCTGCCGGCCCTAGTCGGATGCTTATGTCGCTGGCCGAAATAGAGGACATGCTGGCCTACCTAGCCCATTAGCATCGTCAAAAGGGGGTCTTCGTCCCGGCTACGGCAATCCGGTGTACTTCCTTCCGACCAGCCCTATCACGACTCCGAACGCTATGTAGGTGAAGGCCAGGCCGATCACCAGCATCAGGGAGTTGACTATTGGAAGAGTCAGAAGGGTCCCCCCCACCTGAGGGGTGGAGACGACCATCAGAAGGGCCACCGTCAGCAGGATCTGGATGCCGCTGAACGCCAAACCCTTGGTGACAGAGTACTTGCTGAAGAGGAAGGCGAAGATGAGGCCCCAGACCACCCCAATGGTCAGGAATGCGACCACTCCCACCAGCCCAACATAGGCGGGAAGCCCAGCGACGCCCAGGACGCTTCCTAGAGTCACGAACCAGGGGGAGATAAGAAGGCCTACCCCATCAGAGGCAATCGCCACGAACGCGGCGACTATGCTTGCTACCAGGCCCCCAACAAAACCCATCTCGGCCTTGCCCTTCATCGTGAGGAGGTGCGACGAGGACAGCGCCCTATCGGCCTGCTCCTCGCCATGCGCCTTTACATGTTCATTCTCCTGCAACTACTCGTCACCGCCGTCGGCGAACTCCTTCCTCAGGAGTCCTGTAGACTGCTTGGCCTTCCACCGTGCCGGGTCGTAGTGCTTCATGTAGAAGTCCTTGGACATCGTCCCTGTAATCATGGCCTTCAGGATGGGCCAGTTCTCTGGTATCACGGCGAAGTAGATGTGGCCGATGACCAGCCCGACGAGTAGGAACGCGAATATATCGTGCAGAACTCTGAACAGGTTCTCCGTGGCGTAGCCAAGGTTGGGCATGATGCCGTAGGGATTCCAGAAGTAGATCCCCGTGATCCCCAGGACGATCAGGGACAGCGTCAGGCCCCAGTGGAACGTCTTCATGAACGCGTCGTATTTGGCCATCCTTGGGTATTCATCGGACCACCCCACGAAGTTCTTGGCCCTCTTGGCCGCATCCCGTATGTCCTTGACGCCCGGCCAGATGTTCCAGAAGCCCCTCGCCACGGCCGTGTCCCAGACGACATGTATCACAATCAGGCCCAACAGAGCCCACACAAAAGTAAGGTGAAGGTCTATCTCGCCGGCTGTCCCCTGGACGCCGAAGGGCGCCAGCGCGAAGTTCAGGGATCCCGGGAAGAAGATGGCGATTCCGGTTAGCATCATCATTCCCATTACGATGAAGTCCGTCCAGTGGAAGAGGCGCTCGACTATGTCATAGTACTTTACCCTGTCGCCGGGGACGCTGACGCTCGGGGTGGGACCTGTGGGTGAAGGTTCCCTGAATGCCCTCCTGAACCAGTGGACTGCGTATCCGGCGACAAATACCAAGACGATGTAGAGGGCGATCGTTTCATCCAATCTCTCCGGCGCGACCTGGAATGGAATCATTAATCGAACTCGGAGGAGTAAATTGACAGACCTTTAACCATTATTCCGTTTTTTCGATTTTTCTCCTTTTTGTAGGCCTTTCGGATAGTTCCCTGCGTTTCGTATCAGCAAACGTAACCGTCCGTGATTACCTTGGCTGGAATCGTTAAAAACGGTAAAATATATGCCATGCAGATTCTGGGGATTCGGTAGTGTGTCACGTCTAACGAGAGCAAGAGTTCGGGGACCGATTTTAGCTCCTCTCAGGACAGGCTGAAGCTTGCCCTCGAGAGTTCACATGGCGTAAGGCTGAGCCGAAGGACCTTCATCAAAGGTAGCGTAGCCGCGACGGCACTTGCCGCGGCTGTGGTGGGTCTTCGGCCGCAGCAAATCTCCGGCATGGGGGCCACCAGCCCAAGCGTCAGCAGCACGGCGGCGTTCGATGCCAGCCTCTTTGCCATTCAGACCATCAATCTGAGTGTCAACGGGACCACCATGGCGGCCCAGGTCCAGCCAAGGGACATGCTCGTCAACGTTCTCCGGGAGCAGCTTGGCCTGATTGGGACCAAGCGGCCATGCAACAGGATGGAGTGTGGCGGCTGCACTGTCCTGATCGACGGCAAGCCGTACTACTCCTGCACCTTACTGGCCATCAGGGCCCAGGGTCATCAGATCCTCACCGTTGAGGGAGGCATCACGTCCAAGACCCCGGACCCTGTCCTAGCGGCAGTTCAGACCGCCTGGGTGCCGAACGACGCCAGCCAGTGCGGCTATTGTCAGGCCGGCCAGGTTATGGCGGCCACAGCTCTTTTGAAGAGCAACCCCAACCCGACCGTGGACGAAATAAAGGCCGGAATGAGCGGCAACCTATGCCGCTGCGGCACCTACCTGAACATCATTTCCGCCATTCAACAGGCCGCTCAGGCCCTAGGAGGTTCCCCATAGAAATGTCCTCATCATCGTCCTCTTCATCCTCTTCAACCCCGACCTACAACCTCGTCGGCAACACATCTGTGAACAGGAGGGATATAACGCGCAAGATAACCGGCTCGGCGGTGTACGCCTATGACATAAACCCCTCTCACGTCGGCGAGACGAGCTTTGTCTACATGGGCAAGATAACCTGTCCTTATCCTTCCGCCCAGATCGTAAAGATCGATGCCACCAAGGCCCTGGCCGCCGGATATGTGGTCCTGACAGCCCAGGACTTGGCGGCGTTTTCCATGATCAGCGGCGCGAGGCCTCACCTCCCGCTGCCAGAGGGCCAGACCTACTACCCCGGCCAGATGGTAGCCGTGGTGGGGGCCTCAACCACCGACGGGGTGGAGGATGCCATAGGCCTGGTCGACGTCGAATTCAAGCCCCTTCCCTACGTCCTTGATGCCGAGGAGGCGAGCCAGCCTGGCGCTGTCCAGATCTGGCCAGGCGGGAACATCCCGGGCGCGGGCTTTAACCCGGAGACGGGCCCCGTCCCCGCCACACTCAGCGTATCGTATGGTGACGTGGATGCCGCCCTGGCGAGCGCCGATGCCACCATCACCACGACGCTCAACTTCCCCCTCCACCAACACTTTGAGATGGAGCCACGCGCCTGCGTCGCCTCCTGGAAGAACAACACGCTCACGATATGGGCCAGCAACCAGTACGTCCACTCGGCCCAGTCGACTCTTGCGAACTACTTCCGCGTCCCCCTGAACACGGTGACGGTGAAGTCGGGCCTCGGGGGCAACGAAGGGGGAGGGGTTGTCGGGATGGCCCTCGGCGACAAGTCCGGCGCTGCTGAGGAGATGATCCTCGCCGCCGTCATGGCCCAGAAGGTTGGGGCCGCCGTGAAGTACGGCCCCACGCGGTTTGACCAGGCCCTCAACAACACCAGCGCCAAGTTCCCCATAAAGGCGTACATGACCCTCGGGGGGACGAAGGACGGCACCATGACCGCAATGAAGGGACAGTTCTACGTCAACGTGGGCGCCTACGGCGGTTCCAACGGCTCGGACTCGCTGAGCGACTTCTACAACGCATACATGACCCCCAACGTTGAGCTGACCTCCACCTCGGTGAACACCAACGCCTTCGCCCAGGCAGGCCCCATGAGGGACGTTGGCGAGAGCCAGGCCCACTTCTTCATGGAGGTGGCCGTCGACATGATGGCCGAGAAGCTGGGGATCGATCCCGTCCAGTTCAGGCTACAGAACATGAGGACGAGCGCCAACGCCGTCGACCCCGTAAGCAAGCTTCCATACACGGGATTTGGGGAGCCTGGAGCCTTCAACAACGCTGTAACCGCCTTCGGCTGGAGCTCGAAGTTCCAGGGTTGGGGAGTGGCCAGCGCCGTCAGCGGCACGGTCAGAACGGGCGTTGGCATCGCCCTCCAGAACTCTGCGAAGGGGAGCATAATTCCGCCAAGCACAGGGCAGATACAGGTCAACACCGACGGCTCCGTCGTCTGTTACACAGGGCTGACGGACCACGGCGCGGGGGGCAACACCACGTTCCCGATAATGGCCGCCGAGTACCTGGGTCTCACTTCTCTGGCGAACGTCACCTGCGTCCAGTCGGACACCAGCCTTACCACTAGCTCAAGCGTCACGGCAGGAAGCCAGTCGACCAGAAACGCCGGAATGGCGTTTTCGATGGCCGCAGCCGACCTGAAGCGCCAATGGTTCCCCATCGTGGCGGCCAAGCTCGGGACCACGGCATCGAACCTAAGCTTCTCGAACGGCAACATAGTCTCCGCTGACGGCACCCTGAGCATCAGCTTCAAGGACGCCGCGGCCCTTCTGAGCGCCCCGATCACCGGCGTCGGCGTGTTCTCAGTCCCGACAAACGTCGCCTGGCGCGTGGGCGGCGCGAAGCTGGTCGAGCTCCAGGTGGACATCGAGACTGGGGACGTCCACATCACCAACTACGTCAGCGGACTCGACATCGGCAAGGTCATATTCGCCAAGGGCGCCGAAAGCCAGGTCAGAGGGGGCTTCTACGGCATGGGGATGGGAGAAACCCTCTATCAGGAGCTCCTTCAGGACCCGACGACCGGGAGCTACATCAACCCCAACTTCCACGACTTCAGGGTCCCCACCATCATGGAGGTGCCCGACGCCGTCACCGCGACCTGGGACGAGTACGTGGACCCCATCGGACCGTTCGGGGCGAAGGGCATCGGCGAGAACGTCCTGATAGCCGTCAGCCCGGCCATAGTAAACGCCCTGAGCAACGCCCTAGGCGGCCAGAGGTTCGACCACCTGCCGGTCTCCCGACAGGACATCATGAATGCCATAGCCAAGGCCCAGGAGGCAGGTGCGTTTTGAGAACCGAAGTCCAGAAGTTCGGCTACTATCAGGCCACTTCCGTCAGCGACGCCATCAGCCACCTCACGAGTGCCGGAGGAAGCGCCAAGATCATCTCGGGCGGCTCCGACATAATCTCGAGGATCAAGAACAACATCTCCACCCAGATCCCCTACTACGTGGTAGACATCAGCAACCTGGGCCTGAACTACATCACGTTCACCCAGAGTGACGGCCTGCGGATAGGCGGTGCCACCAACATCAGCACCTTAGAGAACGACGCGAACACCAACCAATACTTCGCCGTATTGGCCCAGGCGGCCGGATCCATCGCCACCCCTCAGATCAGGAACGTCGGCACCGTCGCCGGCGACCTGCTTCAGGAGGTCTGGTGCTGGTACCTGCGCTACGACTACGACTGCTGGCGGAACGGAGGCAGCATCTGCTACGGCGCCATCGGCGATAACCGCTTCTACCACAGCGTGTTCGGAGGCAGGCTCTGCTACGCGGTCCATGCCGGGGACATAGCTCCGGCCCTCTACGCCCTGAACGCCGAGGCGACGGTGCAGGGTCCTTCAGGCTCTAGGACAGTCAGCATGGACGACCTTATCCCTGGAATCACAGTGCAGGACGGCATAGTCAAGGAGAACACCGTCGGGTACAACGAGGTACTCACCGAAGTTCATGTTCCCACGCCCGCGGCCAACACCCAGAGCGTCTACTACAAGGTGCGCGACAGGGGGACGTGGGACTTCGCCCTCGCCTCCGCCGCCATCACGGCGACCTTCAACGGCAGTACCGTCAGCAGCGCCCGCGTGGTATTGGGAGGCGTGGACGTCAAGCCCCACAGGGCGCCAAGCGCCGAGTCGTACCTGGCAGGCAAACAGCTCACCGAGGACGTGATCAGCGACGCCGCCAACATGGCGCTCAGCGGGGCGACTCCCCTGACCTACGGCACGGGGAACGCGTTCCGGGTGGACTTGGCGAAGGGGGCCGTCAAGAAGGCCCTGCGCTCATTCAACGGCGCGACCTAGGCGGAGACGACCCAGTGAGCTCTTCGACGACCCAGGAGGAACTGACCCTCGAGGCCATCCACGAGAAGTACCCCAACAGGTGGGTGGCCATGATCGTCACGAAACGAGACCAGAACGGCCAGCCCACGGCCGGAACCGTGGTGGCCGAGGACGTTGACAGGTACAGGCTCAGGATGAAGCTCACGAAATACGGCGACATCTGCATAGTCTATGGCGGCGACGCGGGATACACGGTGCTGATGTAGGGTCCTCCATGCAGCCCAGAACTCGCGGCGTGCCGATCCTGTTCGCCAGGCTCAGGGGCAGGAACGGCAAGGTGAGGGAGTATGAGGGCCTCGTCGACTCCGCAGCCTCCTATTGCATCATGCCCAAAGTGGACGCCTACGCGCTGGGGTATGGCGAAGCGATTCAGGACCCATCAACGGACTTCATAACTCGGCCGGCCAACCTCATGACCGTGGCGACCTTTGCGGGGTATCTCGACGCCCCGCTCATAAGGGTCGACGAAGTCAGCCTGGGAGGCCAGGTCTTCAGGAACGTGGAGTTCCTGGCATACGACCTTCCCCAGGAGGCTGGTTTCGACGTGGTCCTGGGGGCATCGCTTCTTTCACGGGCGAAGGTGAAGCTAGACATGTCATCTCTGGCCGTCTCCCTTGGTGAATGAAGTGCTGGAGTTCCCGCTCAAGGACCCCATGATCCTCTGGTGCAGGGTGAAGGGAGCCAACACCCGCATAATGGAGCTGAGCTGCCTCTTGGACTACAACTTCGACTACTGCTATCTGGGCAGACAGGACGCCTCAGAGCTGGGATACCCCGAAGCCACCCTTTCACATGGCAGTTGGATGGAGTTCAGACCCGATAGGGCGCCCATGGTCCTAGACATGAGGGGGATGGAGCGCAGCATCCAGATCACCCTGAAGGAGGTCTCCTTGGGTGACCTTTCGGTGAAGGACGTGGACGCGCTGATCACGGAGTTCGACACATCCCCGCTTTCTCCGTTCGACATGGTCCTCGGCAGGACCTTCCTGAAGTCGTTCAAGATGGAGATAGACCCCAAGGCGGGGATCTTACGCCTGGGCTGACCGCCCGGGCGTGGCCTTCACCTGGTAGCCTTTCTCTCCCTTCTTTACGTCCAAAGTGTAGGCTCCTCCCAGGTATTCGTCAAGGACCGTCTTGAGGCCCAGGATCCTGAGCCGGCCGAAGAGGACCCTGTTTTCAGAGCGAAACTGCGGGCTCAGCCTCGAGTCTACGTTGGGGTTTCCCAGCGTAAACACCCAGAGCTGAGATGGAGAGAGCTTCACCGCGACCTCCAGAATGTCGGCCTCGACGTCCGTCGTCACTTCCGAATCCAGGAGCTTTACGAACACGCTCCTCATCGGGAGCCTCAGCGCGGCGTCCAGCGGATATCCAAAGCTCGGTGGGTCGACCACGTATGCGGCCCCATGCGACCCCTCGTGAATGTAGGCCTTGGTGACATGAAGCCTCACGATGTCCAGCATCATCTTCCTGTCGAGGTCGAAGACGAACCCGTCCCCCTCCTGCCTTAGGTTGAGCTCTTCTACGCCCCTGAGCGCCGCGGTGAGCTCCTCTCTGCGGCTCGGCCCTCCCGAGCTCGCGTTCCCGGAGCTTTCAAGGGCCTTTGAAAGCAGGCCGGCCGGAGAAATCGCCGACTGGGCCCTCAGGTAGACGGACACAATGTACGGGATGAGGTCGACCATCATCCTGCGCTTGGTCTCGTCTTGCTCCAAGCCCAGTTCTCCTTGGTCGCTCAATTCGGGTTCGGGCACAGCGAGGTTCCCTCGCCTTGCGGGCGCGTATATCTGTTGTCTCCTTTCTTGCCCCGCCCGCTGGAACGAGGCAAACCATAATTCTCTCCTAATGAAATGAACTTCGACGGCATGTGCTGCGCATCGTCGTTCTCGTCAAGATGGTTCCAGATGTCTCCCAGCTTCGCTTCAACCCCGAGACCAACACCCTGATTCGCGAGGGCGTTAAGAACGCCATTAACCCCTTCGACCGAAGGGCGGTGGAGGCTGGCGTCATCATGAAGGAGAAAGAGGGAGGTCAGGTCGTCACAGTCAGCATGGGCCCTCCCTCCGCGGACGAGGTCCTCCGCTCGACCCTCGCTGCCGGCGCAGACCGGGCCGTCCTCTTGACCGATCCAGCTTTCGCGGGCTCCGACACGCTGGCGACCTCGACGGCCCTCTCGATGGCGGTCCGACGCCTTGGGTTCGACATGGTGCTTGGTGGTGTGTCGAGCGTGGACGCAGA
This sequence comes from uncultured Nitrososphaerales archaeon, assembly GCA_964475215.1. Classification (GTDB taxonomy): domain Archaea; phylum Thermoproteota; class Nitrososphaeria; order Conexivisphaerales; family DTJL01; genus DATKKG01. Next base: position 4,419 of record CAYYVT010000171.1, on the reverse strand, counting down.
GACATCCCAAGTGATACCTGAGATCGCCCAGCTACTTGAAGCACCCTTGGTCACCAACGCCCGGTCCATCGAGGTGAACGGCTCTACGATAACGGTCGTCCGGGACTTCGAAGAGGGGACCGAGACCTACGAGGTGGAGCCTCCTGCAGTACTCAGCGTCAACGAGAAGATCAACCATCCGAGGATCCCTTCGGAGGAGGCTAGGGTGAAGGCCGTTCAGATGCCCGTAGAGCGCTGGCCTGCATCCTCCCTTTCGTCCGACATGAGCCTCTTCGGCGCCTCGGGCTCACCCACCTTTGTGAAGTCGCTTTTCGATGCCTCCTACCAGCGAAGGCCCGTGATCTTCGACGGGAGGAATGACCTACCGTCGGCCGCATCCAAGTGTCTTGCGGAGGTCGGCAGGCTCTTGGCCGAAGCCCCCTCCGAAGCGGTCGACATGTCGAGGGCGACCGAACCCAAGCCCGTCTGGGTGGTCGTGATGGCGGGTTCCCAGGAGGCCCGCACCGCCCAAGAAGTCATGGGAAAGGTCAGAGGCCTTGGCCTCACGGCCGTGGCGGTCATCGCCCCCGACGTAGTGGAGGACCTGGTGGCCGATTCCGCCAAGGCGGGAGCCGAAGAAGTGCTGCGGCTGAGCGTCCCTTCGGGCACTCCATCGGCCTTCGTGGACGCGATGGCCCTCCGCCAGGCGATTGAACGCGACAGGCCGTTCGCCGTCCTGATACCCTCCACCGTGAAAGGAAGGGAGGTGGCCGGACGGTTGGCGGCCTCCCTCAGGCTGGGATTGACGGGCGACGCCACGGACATCTCCCTTCACCGCAGAGGGGACCTCATTCAGGTCAAGCCCGCCTTCGGCGGAAGCGTGATGGCCGAAGTTATCTCCAAGACCTCGCCGCGAATGGCCACTGTTCGCCCTGGCGTCTTTCCCCTGCTTTCGTTCGCGCCCGGACAGCCATCTGTGCGAAGCCTGGAAACCAAGCCCTCTGCTTCTGCCGACGCAAAGCTGGTCCTTCGAACTGTCAGAATGGGCTCACGGGGAGGGGATCTGGACAGGGCAAAGGTGATAATCTGCGGCGGGTTCGGGGTGGGCTCCCTGGAGGCCTTCCAATCCCTCGAATCCTATGCCACAGGGATGGGTGCGGCCGTGGCCGCCACCCGGAAGGTCGTCGACGCGGGCTGGGCTCCGCCCCAGGCCCAGGTGGGCCTCACGGGGAGGTCCGTCCACCCATTGCTCATGGTGGAGGTCGGGGTCTCGGGGTCCGCGAACCACTACATTGGTCTGCGCCGGGCCCGGCTGGTCCTTTCGGTGAACAGCGACCCAGAGGCTTCCTCCTTCAGATATTGCGATGTGGGTTTGGTGTCCGACCTCGTCCCCGCGCTCGATGCCTTGGAGGATGGCCTGAGGAACCTCGCCTTCTCCATCGAGCGGACGAAGTAGGCAACCAGATGGATGGCCCTGGTGCCTTACGCCCTAGCTTTATGAGCCACCTGCAGGAGGGAGCCCTGAGACTGGGGAATTGGAACCGACCTGGAGGTTCGGGAAGAGATTCACTTCAAGCGAGATGGCAAGGGCCATTGCCTACATCATTCGAGCCGACCCACGTTTGAAATCGGTGGTCGAGAAGGTGGGCAGGCTGCGGCTTCGAAGCGGCCTCGAGCCCTTCGAGGCCCTCATGGTCAGCATCATCTTTCAGCAGCTAGCAGGATCCGCCGCCGAAGCCATAATGGGCCGCTTCAAGAACCTCTACGGAGACCGCTTCCCCACTCCTCCTGAGCTTCTGGCCACCGACGTCGACAGACTAAGGCGGACCGGCCTCTCCAGAAGGAAGGTCGAATACCTAAAGGACCTGGCTGGTCGCGTCGCCGGAGGAGACCTTGACCTCGGTTCCCTCTTCATGAAGGGAGACGAGGAGGTCATCTCCATGCTCTGCGAAGTCAAGGGAATCGGGAGGTGGACCGCCCAGATGTTCCTGATTTTCCCCCTGGGCCGGCAGGACGTGCTTCCGACCGGGGACCTGGGCATAAGGGCGGCCGTGATGAAGCTTTACGAGCTTGATCACCTCCCCAGCGAACGGGAGGTGGCCGAAATCGGGTCAAAGTGGCACCCCTACTGCACCGTCGCTTCTCTCTACCTTTGGAGGATGGGCGAGTTGAAAGAAGGGAAGGGAGGCGCCTAGCCCCCGCGAAGACTTGCCCCGGGCCAGTGGCTCCTCCACGCGGCCAAGTCAGGAACCGTTCTCCCTTGCCACGGCCGCCTCTACGACCTCCATCGCCTCGTCAACAGTATCATCGTCGATGACCAACGGAGGCGCAAAGCGAAGGGTGGACTTGCCGCAGCTTATGAGCAGGACCCCGTGTCTCCAAGCATAATCGAGGATGTTCTCCACGTGCTTGGCACCGAACTCCTTCCTCCTCCTGCCGTTCACGATCTCCGCCCCTATCATCAGGCCCTTCCCCCTGACGTCGCCGATTATCTCGTACTTCTCCTTCATCTCCTCAAGCCTCTTCCTGAGGTGGCCGCCGACCTTGACAGCGTTGGCTAGAAGGCCTTGGTCTTCGATCATGGAGAGGGTGGCCAAGGCCGCTGCCGCCGCCACCGGGTTAGCGCCGAAGGTCGATGCGTGCGATCCCGGCCCCCATGTCATGATCTCCTTCTTGGCCACCATGGCGCTCAGAGGAAGGCCGGCCGCCATGGCCTTCGCCATCAGGACGACGTCTGGCTTGACCCCAAAGTAATCGATGGCGAACCACTTCCCCGTCCTTCCTATCCCCGACTGGATCTCGTCATCGACTAGGAGTATCCCGTAGGGCCTGAGCAACTTCTCCAGCCGCCTGAAGTAGTCGTCGGGGGGGACGACGTAGCCCCCCTCTCCCTGTATGGGCTCGAAGAAGATGGCGGCCACCTCTTCCGGTGGCACGTACTTCTCGAGGACCTGCTCGCCTATGAAGTCAACGCAATAGTAGTCGCACTCGGGGAACTTCAGGTGAAACGGGCACCTATAGCAGTAGGGGTAGGGCACATGGGTCACGCCGGGGACCATGGCTGAGAACCCCTTCACCTGCGTTGGCTTGCTGGCCGTCAGAGACAGGGATCCCATGGTCCTGCCGTGGAAGCCTCCCGCGAAGGCAAGGTAGCGAGGCCTCTTCGTGTGGAAGCGGACCAGCTTCATGGCGGCCTCGACGGCCTCCGCCCCGCTGTTCCCGTAGTAGACCTGTTTCTCGAAGGAGCCGGGGGTTATCTCGGCCAGCTTGTTGGCGAGGTCGACGATGCTCCTGTAGTAGAAGTCGGTGTAGGAGTAATGCAAGAACTTGTCCGCCTGCTCCTTGATGGCCTTCACCACCGGCTCAGGGGTAGATCCAACGGCCAAGACAGCAATCCCTCCATTCATGTCGATGTAGGTGTTACCGTCGACGTCCTTCACCATGCACCCGTGGGCTCTTTCCACCACCAGAGGGTAGAACCTCGAAAATGACGGCGACAGCGCCCTATCCGCCCGGGCGACTATCTTCCTGGCGTTCGGGCCCGGCGGCGGGACCCTGATGTCAATTAGCTTCCCCTTCAAACTGAAGGTATCGGGGCCCCTTCATTGAAAAGCCTTGTCGTATGTATGGCGTCCGTCGGCTCGTCGGAAATCGGCGTGCTCCCTAGCCTTTCCGCAGGCAACGACCGGGCCTCCTCCGGGCGCGGTCAGTGGAGGTTCGGATAAGTAATGCGCCCCAGGGCCGGCCCCTCAGCCGAACCTGTAGGAGATGCCGGTGCCCCCCAGGGGGTTCACCCAGTTGATGAACGGGCACGCTATCCTGCATGTGCCGCACTCCACGCAGTTCTCGAAGGCGATGAAGACCTTCCTGTCGTTGTAGGAATAGACGTTGGCTGGGCAGATGTCGAGGCAGAACCTGTCGCTGCACTGGGCGCACTTTTCTTCGTCAACGCTGATGTGAGACTTCTCGTCGACGACGTGGCGCAGAAGGTAGAGCTTCTCCTCCAGCCTCAAATCAGCTTCCTCCCCAGCACGTACATGTCCCGGATCAGCTTCGCAGGCCCTCTCTTCGATATAACGATGCCTGTGATTCTCTTCATCTTCTCGCCCCTTGTGGCTCCATCCACCCTGAACCACTCCTCCAGCGCCGCGTTCACAGCTTCTGGGTACCTATCGATGATGTCGATGTTCTCTTCGATATAGCGGAGAAGCCCCTCCTGTTTCTTCATGTCCCTAAGGACGAAGGAGCCCGCGAGGGCCCTCCTGTAGACGTCCAGGTACCTCCCCGAGAAGTCGTGGGCCTTCTTGGCCAGGGTCGCCGCCTCCCCCGCCAGCTTCCCCGAGAGCACCGCCAGGTCCGCCCCCTCCCCCGTGATGGGGTTGGCGAGCATGGCCGAATCGCCGGCCACCAGGACTCCGTCGGAAGCCAGCCTCGGCAGCC
>CAYYVT010000170.1:0-5677 GCA_964475215.1 uncultured Nitrososphaerales archaeon | reverse complement strand
CTTCGAAGAGTCCACCGCCATACGAACCGGGGTCGCTCCGACCTCCACCGTGGCGACCAGCATGTCGCTCGCCGTGTTGATGACCCCGACCGCGTCCTGCGAGGCCTCCGCGACGTACAGGCACCCGTCGACTGGGTTGTATACAATTGCCCCCGAGGGCGTTCCGAGTGGGATGGCCCCCACCAAGGAGTACTCTTTCGCATCTATCACGTCCACGCCTGCGACGGTGGCAACGTATGCTCGGTTGGCGCTGCCGTCGTAGGCGATCTGCCCCGGCGACGGGTCGACGTATATGGTAGAGTTCACCACGCCCAGGGAGGTGTCCAGCACCGAGACCGTGGCCGAGCCCTCGTTCGACATGAAGGCCAGGCCCCCCGAAGGGCTGAAGGCGATGGAGACTGTTCCGTTGATCAGGCTGGTGGGTAACGGAGACGAGGGGATGGTGGCCACCACCTGGTCGTTGCTCTCGTCCAAGATGTAGACGCAGTCCGTAAGGGAGTCGGTGATGTAGATTCGGCCATCCGAGGGGTCGTAGGCGACGCTCGAAGGCTGGGAGCCCACCCGCACCGTAGCCAGCACTGTGAGGTTCGATGCCCCCACGACTTTCACGATGCCCGACTGCAGCACGTAGATGCAGTCATCCGCGGGGTCATACGCCATGTCGTAGGGACCAGGCGAAGCTCCTTGGCCCAGGAGGACGCTCCTCTCCACCTGGTACGTTGTCGAGTCTACCACGTACAGCTCCCCCTGCTCACCATCCAGGACGTAGAGCAGTCCCCTGGACGGGTCGTAGGCAGCGGCTGCCAGTCCCCCGTTGTACTGAAAGGTCCTGACGACGCGCGAGTTCCCGTCTAGGAGCCAAAGGGATGCGCCGTCGGCGACGAACAGATGGCCATCAGATCCAACATACGCCAGCTGCCCTTCCGTGATAGGGGGCAGGCTTGAAACTGTCGCGATGACGTTGCCAGATGCGGCATCGACGACGAGGGTGGAAGGTCCGTTCAGGTAGACTCGGCCGTCGTCGGGGACGTATTCCAAGTCACCGAAGGCAGGAGCGGGGATCACCTTTGATATTGAGTTCGAAGCGCAGTCTATCACGTATATCGACGGGGTGGCCGAGCCCTGTTTCATCCCTTCGGCGTAGGCCAGGTTGTCGTTGTAGTCGTAGACGATGTCTCCGCTGGACTGGAGGCCCGTGACCAAGGCCGTCGCAACCTGGGTGGCGGGGTTGAATGCGAGTATGGAGCCGGCGGAGCCGCTCTCAGAAACGTAGATGAAGCCGTCGACGGGGTCGTAGGTGGCCAGGCTCTGGGCCGTGACGTTGGCCTTCACGTCGTCAAAGAAGGCTCCGGTTTCAGGATCGAAGGCCGCGAAGTAGGCCCAACCGGAGCTGGCGGCGGACATCTGAACCCTGCCATTGGCGGGGTCGTAAAAGATGGAGGATGGAGGAACCGCGCCGCCGCTGGCGTCGACGAAGGGCGAGGGATACGTTTCGACCGAATTGTCGGAGGTGTCAAGGAACCAGAGAAACGGGCTCGGCGCAGAGTAGTAGAGGCCGCTGCTTTCGTTGTATAAGATCTGGTCCGCCAGGAAGAAGACCTCGTTCGACCCCTGGGCCACCGCAAGACAGGTGGGGAATCCCTGCGTCGCATCATGCGTGAGGGCGCCCATCTCCAGCTCCGGGTAGGTTTTGACATGACCCACGAGTGAGTTATTGGATCCATCAATTATCGAGATGTCTCCCGACAGGTAATCCGCTATGTAGATGCGACCGTTGGCAGGGTCGTAGGCGGCCCTGTACGGGCCCTGGCCCACCCGGATGGTCGTGACAAAGGAATCGTCGGCTTCCTTCATGACAGTGACGCTGTCCGAGAAGTAGTTCGTCACGTAGACATCGCCGTTGTGTGGGTCGTAGGTGACGCTGCTAACACCTCTTCCCACCCCCAACGTGATACTAGCCACCAATGAAACCACTGGGCCGTCCGCCCGGGCTGCGAAGGAGGTGGAAAGGGAGGCTAACAACAGCGGGATCACGAGAAGAAGGACAGACCGTTTCAAGGACCATCCCTTCGGGACTGAGGAGACTCAGTGAGGAGACCCATGGAGATGGACCGTAAGGTACTGCTCGCTCCAGCTAATTATCCCTTGCCAGCGGCGGTAGTTGTGGTTAAATGGGCCTCCCTCGAAGTGACTAGCATAGGCGCCAAGGGTGGACGAGCCTCTCCACCTTAATGTGCCCAGGGGAAAGGGAGCATCTTGCCATCGACGCCGTGGCGGTCTGGCCTACGAAGGATTGGCGGGGACACCGAATCGAAGAAGGCCATCGAAACGGCGACCCCCACTAGTCAGTCCAAAAGACAACTAGACCTTGCTAGCCCCTTAAAAGGCGCCAATCCGGTATCATGAACACCCCATGACCGAGGAACAATTCAGGATCTGGGCGAGGGGCGTAGGGCCCAGCCTCCCCCTAGCAGTCAAGGGACACAGCTTCACTCTTGAGAAGGGGGGCGTCATCAGGGTGGACGGAGGGACCTTCGTGTACGAAGAGGCCCTGGAGCTGGTCAGGATGCTAAATTCTAAAAACCCCCTGGACCAGCTGAACGCGTCCTTTGTCATCTGGGAGAGGAACGGAGTCCTTCGTCTGATGGTCCTCGCCATCGTCGCTTTGCTTCTCATTGTGGTCATCGCATTGGCAACCCGCTGACGAATTGGGACCCATCTGGCCTTGCCGAGGGATCGCCCTCAAGGTCCCCCTGATCACATTCGCTGTGATTGCACACGAAGTGCGACGCCGAAATTCTGCTCTGCCGCAGTGAGGACCTCTTGGACCCCGCTCATCGCGCCGCGATGGCCAAGCTCATGCGTCGTGTGGGTTACATTTTCGATACTGCATCGGCCATGACGCATTGCAGGCCGAGTCCGGTGCAACCGTCTCTCCAACCCTCCAATTCCAGCTGCGTGGGTTGGCGTGGTGCAGAGCCCCTTCAGTGCAAGAAAGCGGGCCCCTCAGCCAATAGGGCGAAGGGGAACTGGAGAATTAGTTATATATCACGATATATCACGCTATGTCGTGATATCAAGATGATGGCAGGAAATCCGTGGATGGGACGACGCAGGTGGATGCAGCGAGGTGACGCCAGAATCATCGTGCTGAAGGTCCTAGAGGAGAAGCCGATGCATGGCTACGAGGTCATAAAGGAGATCTCCGAGATGTTCGGCGGCATGTACTCCCCCAGCGCGGGGATGGTTTACCCCACCCTACAATGGCTCGAGGACGAGAGTTTGGTCGACTCGTCGGCTGAAGGGGGCAAGAAGGTCTATCGGATAAACCCCGAGGGGAAGAAGTTCTTGGCGAAGGAGAAAGAGGCAGTAAAGAGGCTGGAGGCCTTCCGGGAAAGGATGCCCAAGGAGAAGCTGGAGCTGATGAAGGCAGGACAGAAGCTAGTGAAAACGGCCATGATGGGATATCCTAACTTGGACGCAAAGAAGGCAAAGGAAGCCGCCAAGATACTCAACGAAGCGCAGGCAAAGCTCGCTGAGCTGGTCGGGTAAAGAGGCCCCCGAGCGGGGGGGCCGTCAGCGAGGCCAGTGCGACTGTTCATCAAGCAGACATGGTACTAGAAATGAGGTATCTCTTCCAAGTATGACGCCGCGCCTGGGCTGGTGGAGCCTGGGGTGATCGCCTGGTTGTACGGCTGACAGGTGAATGGCCCCATCGTGTAACACAGCGTCATGTTGAGCGCCCCGGAGGGCAGGCTCAGTGTGGCGTAGGTGTCGTCCTCAGGTCCCAGAGGAATCCAGATGTTGTAGTCTCTTCCCTCGTAAAACACTAGAAGCTCGTAGTGCACGTCAGAGGGTGCCCATCCCAAGAAGGCCCACCCCGTGGAGTTGGTGGCGTAAGTCGTCGTCGTGCTAGTGACCTCTTTTGGACAAAGGATTGAGACCGGGGTCGAAGCCACCGCCAAGCCGGGGATCGGTTGCTGGTTGTAATCAGAAACCACGAGGAGATATGCCTCTCCTTCGGCCGGCACGATGCAATTCGTCATGGAGCTCTGGGACGATTCGAGATCGTTCACCTCCACCTCCTCCATCACCGCCACAACGGCCAGCAGCAGCATGGCGGCTATGAGGCCAGCGAGGACGGTCCTGTTGATGGAGACCTTTCCGTTTGCTTCCGGCGAAAAGCCTTCCTCGGCCTCCTGCCCCTTGGCCATCGCTCGCCGGAAGGAAGCCGGCGGAATATAACACCATACCTCTGGACAGGCGCCAAGCCGGCCCAGCAGGGCGGCCTAGCCTTGCAGGTCAGCTGAAACGTCGTTCGAACCCGTGTTATGGCCATAGATCGTCGGCGGACCCATTCCAACCGCAGAGATGTTCCCGGAGGCGTCGACCTTCAGCTGCACCTGAGGTATGGGCAAAGGAGCCGGCCCTCCGATTACGTTCCCGCCGTTGACGAGGTCGTAAGTGCTATAGTGGGTGCAGCAGAAGCCGACGGGACCCTGAGGTGTATAGGAAGGGTTGCAGGATGGAGGAGAGTTTGCCGCCTGGAACGCCACCTTCTGCCCCACGTGCTGGCAGATGGCGCTGAAGGCTACTATATCTCCGTCCGGGCCCACTCCGCCCGTCGCCTTCGTCCCCAGCTTGACTAAGAAGCTGGGCTCGTCGCTCAGAGGATAGTTGAACAGGACGGGCTGCCCGACGACAAGCTGCGATACGGTGGCCACCATCGTTGTGGGGAACCCGGCAGCCGAAGAAGTCGTCTGGGAAGTGGTTTGAGTAGTAGACGGAGTAGTCGTCTGGCTCGTGGACTGAGAGGTGGTCTGAGTAGTGGTCGGCGTCGTGGTCGATGACTTGCCGGACTTCGAAAATAGGATCGAGGCGTCGGCGACTGCGGCGACGACGGCCGCCGCGCCAATGCCTATCACCAGGCCTATCAGAAGGTTCCTTCTCGAAATCTTCTTGCCATCCCCCGACTTACTCCCACTCATCTTCTGGTTCCTCTTCTTACACCCGAGAGAATCCTCCGGACACTTCTACTTTGCGTAATAGGCTCCATCCTCGAGGGACTTCCCAGACGACCCGTTGCCCCGAATCCCACTTAGCTTCTGGCGAAGTAGAGGACGAGGAAGTAGAGGGCGTAAGTGAATACGTAGCCATAGCCCATCAGGGCCGAGTAGGCATTATTCGAGAACCCGGAGAGCAGGAAAAGGGCACCCCCCGCCACGGCGGCGACGGTCGCCAGCAACGCCAGCACGGAGAGCACTCGCACGCTCGTCGCCTTGTACTTGAACGAATAGACCAGCGCCACGACGGCCAGGACAACCAATAGGGCGCCCGCGATCCCATGGTACGCTGTGATAAACCCTGACTCCTCCAAGGCCTGGGCCATCCCGCCCATGGACTGGCTTACCGCACCGAAGGGGAAACTCACGAAGAGGTTCATGAAGTCCCCCGAAAGTCCCTGGATGGTCAGCAACGCCAAGACGGCTCCGATCGACAACATCAAGCCCCGCGAGCTCTGCTTCTCCACCTGCTCTCTCCTCGATCTGACCCAGTAATAGAAGGCGAACGCTCTTAAGCTTGCCGTTTTGCTTGCCCGGCTCGCCATGAGCGCTTGACAGCCAGCCTTGGGACATGCCGCGGGAACGTGGAGGTCAAAGGCGGTGAAAGAGACATG
>CAYYVT010000169.1:0-2429 GCA_964475215.1 uncultured Nitrososphaerales archaeon | reverse complement strand
CTTCAGCTCCTTCAGGAGCTTGTCGGCCGTCTCGGTCCCGGCCTCCTTTGCGACGTTTATGCGTGCCAGGGGTCCTGTCCGTATGAAGGCCCTGTCCTTAGGCTGACCCTTCACGGTGACGCTCTTGCCGTAGGAGTATGGAATCGGATCTTCGACGATCTGGTTCATGTAGTCGGACGCCTTGAACTCGGAGATCTTCGCGCCGGTCTTGTCCACCAAGGAGACGTTGCCCTTGTAGAAGCTGATCTTGCCAGCGTCGCTCATGGCCATGTATCCCGACTCGACCTTGCCAAGCTCGATGTTGTCGTCCACGAACTTGCTGAAGATCGGGGCTATGGCCGCGTCGTACCAGCCGATCACGTTCTTCTTGGCCTCCAAGACGTAGCCAAGAAGCTTCTTCCGGGTGTCTTCGTCGAACCCCCTGTTGATCCCTCCGGGGACCGCCGTCATGGGGTGAACGGCCTGTACGCCTATGGTCTCTATGACCTTCTGGCCCACGGCCCTGGTGTAGACAACCTGCTTGGCGACTTCGGGGAACTTCCTGTACACTCCTATGATGTCGCGTTGCTTGAACGGCACTTCGGGGAGGAGGAAGTCAGGTCCCGCGAGGATGAATGTGTGCAGGGTATGGTCGCCGAGGATCTCGCCCATCAGCATGAGCTCCCGGAGCTTCTCGGCACGCTCAGGAACGGTGAGGCCGAGGCCGTCGTCGATTGCCTTGGCGCTTGCCAGATGATGGGGTATGGGGCACACGCCACAGATCCTGGTAACGATTATCGGGGCCCTGTGGACTAGCCTTCCTTCGAGGAACTTCTCAAAGCCCCTGAACTCGGCGAAGTCAGCTAGTGTCCTGGTAACCTTTCCCTTCTGGTCAAGCTGCACCTTCACGTTGAGGTGCCCTTCTATGCGGGTAACGGGGTCTATCTCGATTTGACTCATTTCCTGCTAACCTCCAAGGATTTCGCCTAACAGCTCTCTAATCACCGGGCCCGGTGGGGGGCAACCCGGTACTACGAAGTCGACCTTCACGTATTTGGAAAGCGGCTCTAGCCTTTCGAGGAGCTCGGGGGTTCCGTCTGTGGGGACCTTGTTCCCATAGGCGCAAGACAACATCTCCTCGTTGGTCTTCAGGTTAGCCAGGCCCGGTATCCCGCCCGTGCTTGGGCAGGTTCCGAAGGAGACGAGCAGCTTGGACTTCTTCCTGGCCGCCTGGACCCTTTCCAAATCGTGCTTGGTCCTGACCGTACCAATCACGAATGTGACGTCAGCCTTGTCAAAATCAGTAGCGCTCGCTATGATAGGTGCGTAAACGAGGTCAACGCTCTTATCCAACACCTTTAGCAGCGGAACGCCGAGATCAGCTAAGGCTATTTCACATCCTCCGCAGATGGCACAGTCTTCGATTGCGAGTTTTGCTTTAGCCGCCATAGCCTATAACTTAGCAGTTGAGTCGTTGTTGCTCTAATAAGTCTAACTTACGGGTAATAATTACCGACTCTGCACGAAAGGAGAAGAAGGTAGAATAATTATAGCAATGGTTTAGCGTTTTACCCAGCCAAAGCGTCTCACGCCACCGCCGGGGTTTTTGAGCTATGGCCCGCAAAGGATTAAAGTCGCTGAAGCTAGGTTTGGCTGTGCGCCTGCAGTCCCCGAAGGTGATCGCTGTTTCGGTGGTCGGTGTGGCCATCTCTTACATCCTTGCGCTTTACACGAGGCCCTACCAGTTCGGTACCCTTCTCGCCCTTCCGCAGGCCGGAGTGTTCCTCGCCGCATGCGCAGGGGGGCCGATCTGGGGCATCGTGGCCGGGCTGGCAGGTGGGCTTCGGCTCTATTATGACGGCTCGGGGACGACATGGCTCTACGTCCTGCTCCTGCTGGGGCTCGTCTCCGGCCTGCTCTCGTACAAAGTGCGGCCAGCAGGCGCCTCCATCATTTCATGGGTGCCATTCGGTCTGATCGCATCCTACGTCATCTACTTCCAGAGTGCCCTTCCAAGCCAAGCGATGTACGCTTGGCTTACCACCTTTTCTTACGAGGTCGCCATCTCGGCCGTGGCCGTTGAGGCCGTGCTCGTGCTACTCCACATGAGCCGCGTAAGAAAGAAGAAGGAGGAAAAGGAGGAGGCTGCCGTCCCTTCAGAAGCTCAGGCAGAGCTGGGCCTTTAGCATCCTCTTCCTGATCTCAGCCCTCGGGGTTACGGCGAATTCGCTGGCCAGGGTGGCCGGGTCGATCCCTTCGTCCTTGAGCGACTCCTCCTCTACGAGGAACTTCTTCCCCTGCTCCGTAGGGAAGTATTCGAGGAACTTTGTAGCGTAGCTACGGTCCACTCCCTTTACGGCACAGCGGGCTCCTTTGCCCACGAAGGCGGCTGTGACCTTGTGACTCTCTTCACCGCTGAACATTCCCGCAGAGACTCGCAGCCCTTCAAC
>CAYYVT010000168.1:0-2472 GCA_964475215.1 uncultured Nitrososphaerales archaeon | reverse complement strand
CTCGGTTGGCACTTCGTATATATGCATTCCCGTGTGAAATCGGCACAATCCAGCCAACTGCCCCCCTCTGTGGTTTTGGATTTCTCAGAGGTCAGTCAAGGACAGAGGTTGACTGTGCGGGGGAGCTCTGTGTGCCCTCAGGCCAAAATACCCCCGTTGAGAGCTGGGTAAGCGATGGGAATGACGGGGGACGCGGCTGGGGACGTGAAGCCCTCGCAGGAAAAGGCGCCGACAGGATCGTTGCACTATCTGACCCTGGCCGAATTCGGATACTTGGGGCAGGTCGTGCTGATTGCGGCCGATCTCGTCCTGCTCATCGCGACGGCGGGCGTGGACTACTCGGGCTCAATTCCATCGAGCGTTGTAGAAACCCTCCTGGGCCTCGTCATATCGGTCGCATGGTTTCAAGTGGGGAGAAAGGTGGGGAACTCATGGTTCCTCGCCGCAGGGATCTCCGGGGCTGCCAGCATCGTGCTTGGGCTGGCCATTTCGTTGATGCCCAGCGTGAACCCGTCAGAGTCCTACGTCATCGTAGCTGAGATAGAGGGGGTAGTCTCACTGGCCTACTTCGTGTTGGGAGTTGGGGCGTTCTTCTCGGCTGCACGCGTTTTCAAGGTAAGGCTCTTCCGATACGCGGGATACCTCCTCGTCGTCGGATTCCTCGTGACGTTCCTCGCAGGCATGCCGAACGCGATCATGACCGCAACCCAGGCCCCCTGCGTTCCATCGTCGTCTGGCCAGAGCTGTATAGTACAGGGCGGCGCGGGGCTTGCCACTTATGGCCTGGGCTTCCTGGTCGCGGCCACGACATCTCTGGTCGCAGGAATGGGATTCCACCGGGCGAGAGAGACCGTCGGCTCGTCAGATCATAGCGGAGAAGTGTTGACCAGCTCAGCCGACGCAACCAAGAATGTTGGCCGCATCTGATGCTGGTTGTGGTCGGCTAATGCCGTTCTGTCAAGCAGGAACGATCATGCAGCTGGGAGAGGTTAGTTTGACTGGTCTTGCTTCGCTTTGGGCTGCCGGCCGGAGGGATTCCCTTCCAGCGCGGAAATGCGTTTCTCGACCCTGTACAGGTAGTATCCGAGTACGACGAAGAAGGCGAGGAGGAAGATCGTGTCCACGATGAGTCCGAAGACGCCGAGAAGAGCGATGATCAGGGGCATGGTATAGCCGCCCCAGGCGCTCTGAGTGCTCATGGGCGTCACGTTCTGATGGCCCGTTGATAGGCATTCCCATCGCCTGGCCCGCCCCAGACGCCGCCGGCCTTGAGGTCGAGCTCGCCTGTGATTAAACCGCCTGACCTCTGATAGAACTGCTCAAGTTGGACAGGCTGATGCCGGTCCCTGTGATGATCGGCTGCAAAGGGTCGGGATAGCTTTACCAATTCAGCCCTTGGCGATTGGATGGCGGATGATGGTTTTCAGCTTCGACGGAGCGGCGCGCCTAGGGTCGCCCAAGTAGATCTCGTGATGCTTGCCGACCATCCTGTAGCCGCGCTCCTTGGCGTAGGCGTCCATCTTCGCGATTGATTCTGGCTCGGCTGAATAGGGGCCGACGTGCATGATTTGGACGCAGGGCCCCTCCTCAAATGATTCGAGGTATGCCTTCTCAAGTCCCGGCGGGTTCTTCTTCCTCTTGATTTCTTCGCGTGCCTCAGAGAACATCTTGCTTGTCACAAAATCAGGTTGGACTATCATCAGTCTCCAGACCCAGTCGTCGCGCTTGGCCATGTCGAATTCCTTCCCTTCGATCCACCAGAGGCCTTCCAGCGCCATGACGTTGTAGTCTTTCTTCAGGAGTTTCTTTGAGCGAAACTTCATCGTATAGGCGAGGTTGTACAGGACGCCAATGGCCTGTTGGAACGATTCACTTTCAGGCGCTCCGCTCCCGTCCACCATGATGTATTTCATGGCAGGTATGGTGACTAGCTCTACTTCACCGGCCCGAGGGGAGTAGAGGGATTTCAACGTCTTTCGGAGGTCGAGCTTGGTGACAAACAATTCGCGAAAAAGGGGCCCCTGTTTCTAATAAGAGCCGAAGGCGATTCTCAACGTTGACTTCAGAAACCGTAGGTGTCGCGGTGCAGCCAGGGGATTAGTGCAGTGATCACGCACTGCTCCGTGAGGTCGGTGCGGGTCATCTTCCCCTTGGTGAGGTGCTGGATGAGACCCCCCTTATCTCCGACTTCGTTTATTCCGCTGACCTTCTCGGCCCATCGTTCGAGCTCCTTCCTCTCTCGGAAGAGCTCCTCCATTGCCTCCCTGGGGAGCATGTAGCCGGCTGAATGACCGAGAGAGACCTTTCCGCTCTTGTCTACGATGGCCCCGATTTGGTTGTCGAAGTAGACGGAGCCGATGGTGAATATCCCGGCTTCCACCCCGACTCCCAAGTCGCCCCCGGCAACTGATAGCGCGTACTTGGCCCGGGCGGTCGCGCCCGCTGCCATCTCGTCGAGGCCCCTGGGCTGGG
>CAYYVT010000167.1:0-2999 GCA_964475215.1 uncultured Nitrososphaerales archaeon | reverse complement strand
GCGCCCTCGTAGGCCGCCCTAGAGCCCCCATCTATCGGCCAATACACCACTCAGCTGAATGAAGAGAAAAGCGAGGATGTCCTCGGAATTCAGGGAGGAGTCCTCCGACATCGAAACCACGAGCCTAGCCCTGACGGTGGGTCAGGCAGTCCCCACATCATTGGCCGGGCCCATCTGAAGAAGGCGTCCCCGCTCAGTTCGGCGGCGTTCTGTCGCGCACCTTATCGGGCTGATCGCCGTAGCTATCGTCTGATGAAAGGGGGAGGTCGGGAATGGGTCTGCCGTAGGTTGCGTGTAATCAGCTCATCGAAGCCTGCAGCGTTCTCCTCTGGGCCTTTGGTCTCCTCGCCTCCGATGCCTCCTTCTGCATGCAGAGGTGGGCCAAGAATGGAGAGTACTCCTTGGACTTTATCGCGGTAGATACGATTGCGGTGGTGAGCTCGGCGGTCAGCGGCTCCAGCTTCCTTAGGACGTCCTCCCTAAGGGTCTGGAGGTTCTCCTCCAGCACGATCATAAAGTACTCATCCGAGCCGACCGTGGTAAAAGCATCTACGATGTGCGGCTCACCCTTGACGTATTTGTAAAGGTCTCTGACGGCCTGCTCCCCTAGCTCCGTCTGTGAACCTACGAAAGCCAGCATCCCGACCCCCAGGAGGGGCCAGTTGATGTCAACCGTAAACCTCAGAACTCCCCTCTTCCTCATTTCGTCGATGTGCTTCGCCACGGTCCTTTTGTCGACCCCTACCTGTTCAGCCAATTCCTTATGTTGGATGCTCGAATCGACGGCGAGCTGTTCGAGGATCTGAAAGTCGAGCGCTTCGGGCTCGAAATGTGCCTCATCGGATTTGTCTTCCATGCTATTGGATAGCATCGTTTATCATCTCCTATGTATTCATGAGACAGACATCCCTAAATATATGTTGTCCTATCTGGTCGCCCTTGGTGTCGTCCGGGTTGATCGCGCAGTCGCTCGCCCATGACCATAACGGGAGGACGGACGGCATCGTGCTGCAGTGTCAAGACCTGTCGTACGCATTCCCGAACTCCAAGGTCTGCTTCAAGGACATTAACCTGATGACTGGAAGGGACGAATTCGTGGCGGTGGTGGGCCCCACGGGGACGGGGAAGTCGACCCTGCTCAGGGTCATCGCCCATCTCATCCCCGCTACGTCGGGCCGCGTGCTGCTCGACGGCAGGGAAGTCATGCGGCCTACTTCGAGGATCGCTTTGATCCACCAGTCGATAGCGACCTTCCCATGGATGACGGCTTTGGACAACGTAAAGCTCTCGCTCAGGCGCGGAGAGGTCGATGACGATGAGGCCACCCGGATATCGGAGAAGATGCTCGACCTTGTGGAGCTGCGCGGGGTCGAGGACGAGTATCCCAAGGAGATGAGCGGTGGGATGAGGCAGAAGATAGCAATCGCGCGGGCCCTGGCGGCCTCCCCGGAGGTGCTCCTCATGGACGAGCCCTTTGTGCACCTCGATGAGCTCACGGCGAGCGCCCTGAGGGAGGAAATCTACGAACTTGTCTTCAACCCGGAGTCCTCTCTCAAGTCGGCCATCCTTGTCTCCCACAATCTCCAGGAGGTCGTCATGCTCGCTGACCGCGTGTACGTCATGAACGGGTCGCCCGCCACCATGGTAGATGTAGTGAAGATAGATCTGCCCAGGCCCAGGTCCCCAAAGGACCCTCACTTCTTCGAATACGTCGAATCGCTGTTCAAGGACTTGAACCTGAGAGAAAGCAAGGCGTAGCCAATGAATCCCGCCATCATCGGCCTCGCCACGCTCGCGACCATAGCAAGGGTTTTCATGCTGCTCGGAATATCCGTGGTGAGCGGCTGGATCCTCGCCTATGGCTGCATCAAAAGCAGGAAGTTCGAGACGATGTTCGTTCCCCTGACCAACGCCCTTGAATCCATCCCGGTCATAGGGTTCCTCCCCATCGTATTGGTCGTTTTCGTTGGCAATCTAGGAGGGGGGCTGGGCGTTGAAATCGCGGCCGATTTCCTCGTGTTCGACGCGGTGGCTTGGAACATCTGGATAGGGGCCTACCAGGCCTTCAAGACCGTCCCGGAGCACCTCCTTGAGGTCTCCGACAACTATCGCTTCGGCTTCTTCGGGAAGTTAAAGGACCTGTACATCCCACACTCCATCCCTCGGCTCTCCTCCAACCTCTTTGCCAGCTTCGCCGACGCCTTCTTCTACATCTCGGTGAGCGAAGTCTTCTCCGTCGGCATTCAGTCCGCTTCGGGGATTGTACGACAATCGTACCAGGTGTTCGGGATAGGGACGCTCATCGCACAATTCCTGCAGCAGTCGGACTTCGCGGACGTCTACATATCGCTCGGCTTCATCGCCCTGGCCGTGATCGTCGCCACATTCGGCTTCATTAGGTTTGGCCAGTGGGCAGTGGCGAGATACGGAGTCGACACCACGATCCAAATCAGGCACGGGACAGGCGGCCTCAGGGGGCAGCTGAACCAGAGGTACAGGTGGATGTCAAGGTACGCTTCCAGGCACCTACCGAAGTTGAGGAGCCATAGCGTGGATGACTTCGCGACGGAACCGGGGCTCAGTCTCAGGCAGCGGATTGGGAAGTACCTCCTCATCTCTTTGGCGGCGCTGATTAGCGGATACATCGTGTTCACGTCGATTCAGGTCGCCTTGGGCATCGGTTCTGCCGAGTGGCGCAGCTTCTTGGCCCTCACGCCCTTCCTCCTCTATTCCATGGCAACGGACTACGTCCGGGTCGGGGCGGTGACCCTCGCTTCCTTGGGCCTGGCCGTGTTCGCAGGCTATTATTTGGCGGTCCATCATAGGGCAGCGGCCGCGATAATGCCGGGGGTGCAGGCCTTCGCCGCCTTCCCCGCCCCTGCCTACTTCCCGCTCATCTTCATTGCAACCCTTCCCATCCTTGAAAATGTCCTGCCAACTCTGTACTCCGAGGTCTACATCTTCATACTCGGATTCCTGAGCTGCTTCTACTACGTCTT
>CAYYVT010000166.1:0-14032 GCA_964475215.1 uncultured Nitrososphaerales archaeon | reverse complement strand
AGGTCCCTGGCCTTGATGCGGTTCATGTACCAGGTGCCCACGGTCGCCCCCAAAGTGGTGCCCATTGCCACTGGGGCTAGGACGTAGAAGTTCAGCTGCCCCGCGGCGAAATAGATTATGGCGCTCACTGCCGCCGTCACGCCAATCATGAACTTGCTGGTGGCGACGGCCACCTTCATCGGCACGTTCATGTACCTGTTCATTGCCGAGACCTTGAATACCCCTCCGCCGATTCCCAGAAGTCCGGAACCTACGCCGGCAAAATACCCTATAACGCTTCCCGGGAGGCTTCCGTTCACGACGTACTCTACGTCCCTGCCCTCGACTTGGTCGCGGTAGCTCCCCCTGAGCCCAAGGAAGGCGGTCACCCTGTCCTGGCGGGCCTTTATGAAGGCCCCCGTGGCGAACTTGACTTCATCGAGGTTCCTGATGCTGAAGACCACGTAGGTGAGGTAAAGTAGCATAAGCCCGAAGAGAAGGAAGAGTGACTGGTTGTTCATATACAGCGCCAGGACGCTTCCCGATAGGGCGCCCAAGGTAGTAAACATCTCGAGGAAGAAGGCCAGCTTGACGTTTGTTATCTTCTGCTCGAGGTACCCGGAACCACCGGCGTTCGACGTGGCTATCACGGAGGCGATGCTCGCGGCAATGGCAACGTGTATGGGAACACCAAGGTAGATGGTGAGGACGGGGACGATGATGATCCCTCCCCCGACGCCCATGAGCGCCCCGATGAAACCCGCGACGATCGCGCCAAGAAACCCCTCAAGGAAGAAGGCCAGGGTTATCAGCAAGGATGGCTCTGGTTTCAGTCGGGCAATATAAAAGGTATCTCAGCTTCGCGCCGCAAATGGCAGGTCAGAGCTGGGCCCCTTGGATGCGTTGGAACTCCTTCATGAGACATCTGTTCCAGGCGATGGTCAGTCCAAGGGTCCGCGCCTTCTGCGCCGCCCCTAGGCTATAGATGCCTTCCTGCAGCCAGACGATCTTCGCTCCTCTCGCGGAGGCTTCTTCAACGACCCTCTCCGCTTCGGCGGACGGCCTAAAGACGTCGACAATGTCTATGCGCTCGCCGACGTCGGCGAGGCTCCTGAAGCACTTCCTTCCAAGAACTGTCTCTGCGAATGGGTTCACAGGGATTATGTTATACCCCTTCTTCATCAGAAATTCTGGCACAAATCCTGCGGCCTTTGTGGTGTCCCGGCTCGCCCCTACGACTGCTATATGCCGCTTCTGCAAGATCCCTTTGATGGCCTCGTCGTCTAGGCCGTCTCCTGGGATGCCGGACATACATGCCCATAGGCTCGGGACGTCAGGATAAATCTAGCCCACGTTCCGAAGCCTTAAAGCGCCCTTCTTCGCCACGGTTTCACAGGGATGAACCGCAAATGGTGGGGCTGGGGGGACCCCGACCGGCATGATGAAATCGAGTCGCATCCTGAGCTCTTCGAGTTCCTCAAGAAGCAGCTCGCCCTCCCCGAGGGAGCGCACTACCCGCTTGTCGAAGCCACACACGTCAAGCTCCCCGAAGGCCAGCTCTCCAGTGAGTTTCTGGCGGCCCTCGGCAGGGCCTGCGGTGGAGGAAGCGTGTCCACGGAGCCACTCCTCCGCCTAACCCACTCCGCTGGTATGGGATACAGGGACCTGCTTCGGCTCAGGAGGGGAGCCCTCCCCGACTGTGTGGACGCGGTCGTGCGGCCAAGCAGCGAGGATGAAGTTAAGTCGGTGATTGCCCTCTGCGAAACGGCCTCGGTCCAGGTCATTCCCTACGGAGGGGGAAGCTCCGTTGTGGGGAGCTTCGATGTGGTCAGGAAGGAAGGTCAGGGAGTGATATCCCTTGACATAGGCTTGATGAACAGGATGATCAGCCTCGACGTCGGCTCCCTCGTCGCCACCTTCCAGGCCGGAATCTCTGGGCCGGACCTGGAGTCGCAACTGGGATCAAAGGGGCTGACGCTTGGCCACTTCCCCCAGTCGTTCGAATACAGCACCCTTGGCGGCTGGATCGCGACAAGAGGGGCTGGCTCTTCGTCAAACATATACGGCAAGATCGAAGACATGGTGATCTCCCTTCATGTTGCCACTCCCATGGGGATTGTCGAATCACTGGCTGTCCCGAAGAGTGCTGCAGGGCCGGACCTCAGGCAGCTGTTCCTAGGCAGCGAGGGCACCCTCGGGGTGGTGACCCAGGCATCGGTGGCCGTCCATGTCGCCCCTGCATCTAGGAGGTTCTCCTCCTATCTGTTCAGGTCATTCGAGGAGGGCACCTCCTGCGTCCGGGAGCTCCTACAGCGGGGGCTTCACAACAGCACCCTCCGCCTCTCCGACCGGAACGAAACCACCTCCTTCTATCATTCCAGGGGGGAAACCGTGGCCCTCTCCTCAAAGATGAAAGAGGCCGTGGGGCTCTGGCTCGTTTCTAGAAAGGGTCTTTCGTTCGAGGGCGGGAGCCTTCTCATAGCCATATCGGAGGGTCATCCGGACCAGGTCTCGGCCGACGTAAGGGAGCTGAAAGCTGCGTGCGGTGCCCACCACGGATTCTCGTTGGGAGCTTCGCCCGCGGAGGCCTGGCTGAAGAGTCGCTTCGACCAGCCCTACCTAAGGGACTCCCTGATCGACCATGGGATCATGGTGGACACGCTGGAGACCGCAACTATCTGGAGCAACGTGCTGCGGCTCCATGACGCTGTGACCTCCGCCATCTCCGCGGAGCTGGGGAAACGCGGCAGGTCCGCACTCGTCATGTGCCACCTCTCTCACACCTATCTGACGGGCTCTTCCCTCTATTTCACCTACATGGCCGCGCAAGAGCCTGGCAATGAGTTAGAGCAGTGGATGGCCGCAAAAGAGGCGGCTTCGAGGGCGATCGTCTCCAACGGTGGAACGATCACCCATCATCACGGCGTGGGGTCCGATCACTCGAAGTGGATGATCAATGAGGACGGGGAGCTAGGGCTGGATGCGCTTGCGGCTTTGAAGTTGGCTCTGGATCCGAAGGGCATAATGAATCCCGGGAAGCTCCTGCCGCCGATGGAGGCGAAGTCGGGCTGACGAACCCTGCCTTTGACGCCCAAGCTCGCCTCCGGTGCATAGCCAGGATGAAGGAAGGAGGCTTCCAGGTCCTCGTCATAGGGGGAGGCATAACGGGGGCTGGCATAGCAAGGGATGCCGCCCTGCGGGGATACAGGGTCGCCCTCGTAGAGAAAGGGGATTTCGCCAGCTGCACGAGCAGCCACTCCTCGAAAATGGTCCACGGCGGGCTGAGGTACCTTCAGTACTACAAGTTCAGGCTGGTCACGGAGGCCCTGAGCGAGAGGCATACGCTCTCGAAGATCGCCAACAACCTCCTGACACCGCAGCCGTTCATCATCACCGTGTACAGGGGAGCTTCTCATGGTTTCGGGACCTACAGGATCGGCCTCATGCTGTACGACCTCCTGGCCCTATTCAGGACCCCGAAGACCCATAGAGCCCTTGGCGCCGAAAGGGCGTCGGAGGTCGAGCCGTTGCTCAAGCGAGATGGCCTCCTCGGCGGCTTCCTCTACTATGACTACAGGGTTGATGACGCGAGGCTGACGCTGGCCAACGTGAAGACGGCCTGGCTGCGGGGCGCCGCCGTGGCCAACTACGTAGAGGCCACAGGCTTTCTGAAGGAGGGAGGCACGATAAAGGGCGCCATGCTTCGCGACCGCATGTCGGGTGAGGAATTCGGCTGCGGGGCCAAGGTGGTCGTAAACGCCACCGGCCCCTTCACGGACCGGGTACGCGCCCTCGACGATCCCGGGTGCGGGCAGAAGCTAAGACCCACCAAGGGGGTCCATGCGATCGTCTCGCCCACAAGGCTGCCGATACACAACGCGATCGTGACGGAGGCAGAGGATGCAAGGAACGTATTCGCCGTCCCCTGGGGCCGGTACGTCCTCATTGGGACGACCGACAAGGACTACGACGGAGACTTCGACCAGGTGTATGCTACCAAGGAGGACGTTGAGTATCTCCTGCGCGCGGTCAACGGCGCCCTCCCGACGGCCAACCTAAAGCTTGACGACGTGGAGACGACATACGCGGGCCTGCGGCCATTGGTCTTCGAGCTCGGGGTGAAGGAATCTGAAGTTTCAAGAGAGCACGAAATCTTCGTCAGCCCCTCCGGCCTGTTCTCAATTGCCGGAGGCAAGCTCACCACCTACAGGTCCATGGCGGACGAGCTCATGGACCAGGTCTCGGAGACCCTTCGTTATGTCCACGGGGAGAAGACGGTCTTCAACTCGGGGAGCCCGTTCGACCTCCTCGATGGGGCATTTGAGGAGAAGTACAGGCCCGCGATGCTCAGGGAGCTGCAGGCCGCCTCGCTGGACGGCGATGTTATCGATCACCTGATCTGCTTCTACGGCACAAGGTACAAGGAGATCCTTGAAATCGTTCGGGCAGACCCCCCTCTTTCCGGAAGGATCAAGGAGGGCCATCCGTACATCTGGGCGGAGGTCCGCCATGCAGCCCAGAGGGACTGCGCCCTCCACCTTGACGACATCCTCTCAAGGCGGCTTCATCTCATCTTCGAAGACCCCGCCCAGGGCCTCGACGTCGCCGAGAGGGCGGCCATCCTCGCCGGAGAGGCGCTGGGGTGGTCCGATGAGACGCGACGCGAAGAGCTATCGTCGTATGGGCGCATCGTCGAGATGACAAGGAGATATAGGTCAGAATAGATACTTCATGCGGCTTGAGCAGGGCATTCTTCGTAGTCAACCCGGCGGCGGCGAACGGCAGAGTGGGGAAGGGCTGGGAGAGGATCCTTCAAGCGATCAGGGCCGAATACTCCACATCGGTGGAGTTCGGCCTCACCGCGGCCCCTGGCGACGCAACGCTGTTGGCTCGCGCCGCCCTAAAGGACGGTCATGATGTCGTGGTCTCGGTGGGAGGAGACGGCACCCTAAACGAGGTAGTAAACGGGTTCTTCGAAGGCGATAGGCCAGTGAGCACGAAGGCCTCCCTGGGGGTCCTTTCGCTAGGGACGGGGAGCGACTTCGTCAAGACTCTAGGCATTCCGCGTAACCTCCATTCCTATCTAGCTACCTTGAAGGGCGGCAGGCCCAAGGTCATCGACGTGGTGAGGAGCCGGATAAGGTCCTTAGACGGCGCCGAAATCACAAGGTATCTCATCAATGTAGGAGAGGTCGGCTCGGGGGGTGCCGTCGTGGACAAGGTGAACCACACCACCAAGGCATTTGGGGGTCGAGTCTCATTCCTCTGGGGCATCTTCACTACCCTGCCCACATACGAGAACAAGGAGGTAACCTATTCTGTGGACGGGGAGGTCGAGAAGACCGAACTGCTGAACGACTTCATCATAGCTAACGGAAGGTATTTCGGAGGCGGGCTCAAGCCAGCCCCCGGAGCGTCGCTGGACGACGGCCTCCTCGACATCGTCACTATGGGAGACTTCAGGTTCCGAGAGGTCCTGTTCAACATTAGGAAGCTGATGGAAGGGACTCACTTGTCCAACCGCAAGGTGAAGCTCGTGAGGGGGAGAAAGGTCACGGTCCGATGCTCCGAGAAGGTCCTTGTCGAAGAGGATGGCGAGATCGTCGGCGTCCTGCCGGCAGATTTTGAGATAATCCCTGGGGCCATCTCCCTGATCTGCTGAAGCGAGGAAGTCGGAAGCTTCTGAATAGTCCTTGTTACGGGACCCGATTCATGTGACTGTCTGGGCGGACGCCAGTCTACACTACCCGGACTTCGAATTCGCAGTAGCGCTTCCCATCTGTGAGGCAAGCCGTGTTCTCGATCACAAGCTTGCCCTTTGACGCCTCCATCTGACCGTCCCTCAGACCTTCCTCCATGGTGCTGCAGACGTAGGTCGGGTACTTCTCCGCCAGTTCCCGGAAGGGACAGCTGAAGACCCTATAGACGAGGCGATCAGAGCTCTCCTCGACGATCTCAGGCTCACCCACGGAGGACGCAAGGGCCCTGTTCACGTACAGCTCTCTGTAGCTCGGGATGTCCCACTCCGAAATCCCATGCTCCGCCGCCAGCGTCATCAACGACGAGGTGCCGTTCTTGTGCCCCATCTCCCAGATCGCCCTCTTGAACTGCTCCTCGCCGAGGGCCTTCTGGAAGGCCTGTATCATGTCATCCGAGAACCGCTGATAGTCTCTCTTCGGAAAGGTCAGAAGCGGTGGATGCTCGGCCACCTTGTAATACGCCTTGGGCTTCCCCCTCCTGCCCTTGATCTCATAGCGTTCAACTAGTCCCACCCCCTCAAGCGCCTTCATGTGGTATCTCACCGTGAACATCCCCAGTGAGAGCTTCTCTGCGATCTCCTTTATCCCCTTGGGGCCCGCGTACAAGAGACGAAATATCTCCAATCTAGACTTGCTCGTCAGTACCCGGTAGACTTCTACTTCATCTACTGGCAACAATAGTCAGGGTCCGATTGATTAAAGTGAATCTCGCTATATAAAAGTAATGAAAGCGTAATTTGCATAACCGTTTCTGAAATTAGAACATATAGATGGCGAATCCTCCATATACGGTCCTTGCATCCCGCAAGGCATGATGCTGTAATGGCGATATGTCTAGTTACTTTGCATTCTTGAGCCCCTTTTCCTCACGAGTTGACCTTATGTTCTACGGGCGGTGCACTCCTTCGATGCCTGATTTTGCATACCGCTCGCATAGTGGCTATTTCACGACAAGGACGGGGCATTTCGAGAATCTCACAACCCGCTCGGAGACGCTCCCCAACAGCAGCCTCTCGAGGGTTCCTGTCCCCCTGCTGCCCACGACTACGAGGTCGGACTCTTCCTTCGTGGCCGTGTCCAGGATCCCCTGGGCAGGGTCTCCCGTAAGGAGCAGGGTCCTGATTTCCATGCCGTCCTGAGCCGCCTGCTCCTTGCACTTGGCAAGGGTCTGCTTTCCTTCTTCCTCTAGCTTGCTGAAGATCGAAAGGGAGCCAAGGACATCATAACTGTAGGAGGTGACCGGTATGTGGACGACGTAAACGACGACCAGGTCGGATGAGAACATCTTGCCCAGCTTTAGAGAGTGATCCAGTGCCCTAAGCGAGTTCGCCGATCCGTCCACTCCCGTGATTATCCTCTTGAACAATCCATGTCATCTCATCGGATACCGTTTCATAAATATGTTTGGCGGGTCAGAAGTTCGGCAAGCCTAATCTATCCTTTTGGCCGGCGATGGCATCGAAATGACGGAGCTCCCGCAATCCGAGCAGGCCAAGAGGGAGGTGGCCGCCGCGGTGCATTCGTTCTTCGAGGCGGGGAAGAACGGTGACCTGTCATCGTTGATGAGGATGCATGGCCCCTCTGACATCTTCACCAAGTTCGGCGACGTTCCGCCCTATACCAGGCAGGGCTCGGAGGAAGCCTTCGCCTACGAGCAGGCCTCGTTTGCGAACATGTCCGACTATCGGTATCAGCTGGATGACCTTCGTATCGACCTGGCCGGCGGCTTGGCCATCGCGACCTTCTATCTTGATGAAAGGGGTATGATAGTCAACGACTATTCCTTCGAAGGCAGAACCGTTTCGACCAGATCGCGCGTTACGATGCTCCTGGTCAAGCTCGATGGATCCTGGCGCATCATCCATGAACACTTCAGTTCAATCCCAGGTTGGGAGCCCGAGGCCGAGGGCAGCGACTCGGAAGGTGAGAGGAATTGAGCCCGGAGGAACCCCGGAAGGCCGAGAATAGCCCCGGCCCAGGTGCAGAGGAGTATAACCTCGTTCCGCTGGAGGTGAAGAACAGATACGAATCGAAACCCTTGTTGATCTACCCCCCGGGGCACGACTACATCACCGTCTGGAGGAAGACCGACCTGTCGAAATTCTTCGTGGCCGGGAAATACCTTCATCCTGTGTTGGCGGGCGGAAAGGTCACCGCGCTGGCCTACAGGAGGCTTACGAAAGAGGAGGTGGAGCTGGTCGAGCAACACATCAGGGTGACCATGAAGATTCAGAATCCCAATATCAAGTACTATAGGGAATGACCCCTCGGGGCGGAGATGACCATTGGAGCTACTTTTCGAAGTACTGAACCAGAGGATCCCAGTAGAAGTCTATCCAGCCCTGTCGGTACGATTCGGCTTGGGATTTGGGAACTTCGGAGTGGACCATCACAAGCTTTGTCTTTCCCTTCGAGGGAGAAAGGGTGATTTCGACCTTGGATGGAGGATAGCCGCTAGGCCATTCGGTGGTGGACCAGCCCCACACAATCCTTCTACCCTTCGTGAGCTCGAGAAACTTCCCGTATATGTACCCATCCCCTGCGCTGAAATCGCCTCCCACCTTCGGTTGACCGGTTACGCCGGTGCCCGTGAAGGCGGCGTGCTTCTTTGGATTCGCCAAGGCTTCGTAGACCTCGGCAGGCGACGCTGGGATGAGTACCTCTTGGGTTATCGTCGTCGTGCTGAGCTTCATCAAGGAAAGGGCGTGATCCTCCCCCTAAAAGAGATGCCCATATAATCGGTGTCGCGTTCGCGCATCGCGTTAGCAGACTCCGCGGATGTATCGCATTCGATATAGTACCAGATATGGTTATATACTGCTCTAGGCGGGGGGTTAGTATCATGCAGACCAAGAGGAAGCCCGCAAGACCAAAGGAGCGGGACATAACGAGATTCATGAGTCCTCAGGGTGCGCCGAGGGGACTGCTTTACCTCGTCGCCCTGTGGAAGATTGCTGGCAAGCCCATGAGCGGCTACCAGCTCATGCAGGACATCGAAGCGAAGACGGAGGGTGCTTGGCGGCCGGGACCCGGTGCCATCTACCCAATCCTGAAGAGGCTAGAGGCGGAAGGATACGTCAAGGCGTCGAAGGCTGAGCGCGGCCAGGGGAAGGCAACATACAAGATCACCGCGGCAGGAGAGAAGAGGATCGCCTCCTTGAGGAACGCTCTCAAGTCATCCGGAGAGCGCTGGGCCATGATGAGAAGCATATTCTCCGACATCATGGAGCCTGAGGACCTCGCCAAATTCGTGATTCAGTCTCCCGCGAACCACTTTCAGTTCGTGCACGAGCTGATCCGATCGAATGGCCAAAGGATGAGTCACGAAGACAAGCTCTACCTCCTGAGGGAGTACAACCTCCTCATCGAGAGGGAGCACAAGTGGGCGGAGAGGGCCCTCGTGGAACTCACAGACGGGGAGACCGCCAAGGCTATCGCAGGGGGGGCACCCATCTAGGTGGGATCGAGCTTGGAGACAAATGTCCTAGTTACGCCGCCCGAGACCCAACACGCAGCCGCCCTGGTGGAGGTCAAGGACCTCTCGAAGTCGTTTAACGGCACCCTGAAGGCAGTGGACTCGATTTCATTTGAAGTCTACGAAGGGGAGATATTCGGATTTCTTGGACCCAACGGGGCAGGGAAGAGCACGACAATAAACATGCTCACGACCATCCTGAAGCCAACGTCCGGCGAAGCCGTACTCTGCGGCCATGACATCGTAAAGGAGCCTATGGAGGTCAGGAGGTCGGTAGGCGTCGTTCCGCAGGAGTACACCGCCGATGAAGACCTTACGGGTATTGAGAACGTCCTGCTCTGCGCCGACCTCTATGGCATCCCTCGCTCTGTGTCAAAGCCCCGGGCCATGGAGCTGCTGAAACTTGTGGAGCTGGACTCTGCCGCCAAGAGGAAGGTGGACACGTACTCCGGAGGCATGAGACGAAGGCTCGAGCTGGCCTGCGGCCTGATCAGCCGGCCGAAGCTGCTCTTCCTGGACGAGCCGACGCTCGGCCTGGACGTGCAGACCAGGGCAGCGGTCTGGGACTACATCAAGAAGCTGAAGTCCGAGTACAGGATGACTCTTTTCATGACTACTCACTACCTCGAGGAGGCGGACGCCATGTGCGACCGGATTGCTATCATAGACCACGGCAAGATACTGAGGACGGGTACCCCTAAGGAGCTCAAGGACAGTCTGGGGGGAGACGTGATCGAAATAGCCGTCAAGGAGGACGCAGGGGACCTTTCTGAAGACCTCAAGAGGGTACCTCTGGTCAAGGAAGTGCTGAAGACCGACCACACCTACCGCATCACCGCCGAGCTAGGGGAAGAGGCCGCGCCGGAGATCATTGACGTCGTGCGGGAAAAGGGCCTTCACATCTCGCGGATTTCCGTCACCAAACCCACCCTCGATGAGGTATACCTCGCAATCACGGGTCGGCGCATACGGGACGAACAGGCCAACTGGGAGGAGACCGTAAGCACGCGGATGATGATGTCGAGGGCGAGGAGGTAAGGGCAATGGCACAGCCCGTTGAATCGTCAGAGGTTAAGGTCAGCACTTCCCCACTGCATGGCGTATGGGCCATGACGAATCGGGAGCTGAAGAAGTGGTACAAGGCGCCTTTTATCCTAGCGATGTCCCTGGTTCAGCCCATCATCTGGCTGGGCCTCTTCGGGAAGGCAATGAACCTAGGGGCCATGTTCAATGGTAGCGAGTTCAATATTCCAGGGCTCAACATTCCCGCATCTGTTTTGAACACCCTTGGAGCGACCTTGATGAAGAGCATCTTCGGGACTACATCGTACTTCTCATACCTCGCTGTCGGCATGCTCTCGTTCATCACCCTGTTCACAGCAATGTTCACCGGAATGTCGATAGTATGGGACAGGAGGTTCGGCATCCTTAACAAGTTCCTAAGCACGCCCATCTCACGAAACGTAATACCGGCCAGCAAGGTGCTCAATGCCGCGGTAAGAGGTCTCATACAGGCCCTCATCGTGCTGCTGCTCGCGGTCCTGCTGGGGATGGACGTCTCCCACGTAACCGCTCTGGGCATATTGGGAACCTTCGCAGCCCTATTCCTGATGCTGGTTGGCTTTGGTTCGCTTTTCGTCACGCTCGCACTTAGAGCGACAAGCTGGGAGACTCAGATGGCCATAATGAACCTGCTCAACCTGCCCCTGCTGTTCGCGAGCAACGCCATGTTCCCGGTCTCGTTCATGCCGAGTTGGCTCCAGCCAGTGGTCAAGGTGAACCCTGTCAGCTACGCGGCCGACATCAGCAGGCAGCTCCTTATCGGCTCGACTGGAATGATGAGCGTGGGCTACGAGTTCCTCTATCTAGCGGCCTTTGCCGTCGTAATGGCCATAATCGGGCAGGTCATGGCGAGAAGGCTGCTCTCCAAGTAACGCATCCAGAGCACCCATTAAACCAGCCAAGAAGATTATCGTTTTCTTTGGCAAATCGGCGCCGGGGACCGGCCTACGATCGAGACGGGAAAGGCACGCGCCCCCGGGGCCTCACCTATTTGTTATATGACGCAGAAGGCAACGCAAGTGAGCGGATTTCGCGCCACGGACGCCCGTGGAGAGCGTCGAAGAACAAGGATGGATCGTTGCCTCCTATCGGCGTCAGTCGGGCCATCCTTCATTCCTCAGTGACAACAGGCCGAAGTCCTTGGTGTCCAGAGGCGCTCGATGCTAGGCACAATCCAAAAATACTTTGGGCGCGCAATCAGTTACAACGCAGCTGAGAACCGGTTGAAGATGCTCTTCGGGGTGTGCGCCTGGGGCCTCGGGCACGCCACTCGGACTCTCCCAATAATCAGGAGGACCGTCGAGGAGGGCCACGATGTGACAGTGGTCTCCAGCGGCAGAGCCCTCACCGTTCTGCGCCAGGAGCTCGGAGACGGGGTGACCTTCGCCCATCTTGAGGACTACAAGCCTCCAGAGACGCTGAACCCGAGCTTTCTCGCCCTTTCTACACTGATCAGGTTCCCGGTGTACGTCACTGCGATGTTCCATGAGCACGATTACGTGAGGCGGTTCCTCGAAGAGAAACACTTTGACGTGATCTTTTCGGACAACCGGTTCGGGTTCTACTCTCGCGAGGTTCCGTCCTACTTCATGGGCCACCAGCTAAGGATCCTGAACCCCCTTGGCAACAAGGTCCTGGAGGACGGGACGGAGGTCTACAACAAGTACTTCCTCGACAGGTACGCCGGGGTCATAGTCCCTGACTTCGAGGAGGACGGCCTCGCGGGCCGCCTGGCCCACGACCTCTCCATCTTCGATGAGCGGCGCCTGAACTACATAGGAGTCCTTTCGGAGTTCGCCTACCGTCCGTCCGTTGAGGACATAGACGTCTTCGTGTCCATCTCCGGCCCGGAGCCGCAGAGGAGCTCATTCGAGCGGCTCGTCAGGGGTCAGCTCGACGGCTATGGCGGAAAGATCGTCTTCTCCCTGGGCAAGCCTGAGGACAGCCGGGACGAAGGGCCCAACTTGAGGCCGTACCTGAGCAGGCAGGAAAGGGAGGAGTTCCTCAACAGGTCCAGGATCGTGGTGGCCAGATCAGGCTACTCGACACTGATGGACCTAGCCACCCTTCGAAAGAGGGGCTTCCTTGTCCCGACCCCCGGTCAGCTCGAGCAGGAGTACCTCGCGGAGCACCACATGGGGAGGAAGACCTTCTACAGTGTCCCGGAGAGAGAGCTGGACCTCCCAAGCCAGCTAGAAGAGGCGCTTGGATTCAAGGCGCCTGCTCTCATATGCCGCTCCGATCACGCGGTGGAGAAGGCCGTGGACGTGATGACTCAGACAGGCAGATGCGGCTGAAGGCTATATCAGATCATCCATATATGGCCTGAGGGCGGAGAGGCCTCCCCTCAAGGAGACGAAGGAGTCGGTCGCGAAATACTGATACCAGTGACAGTTCAGATTACAGGTCTTCATCCTCTCCCTGCATTCGGACGCCCTGTCGGAGGATAGGAACTCCATCAGGGGTTCCTCTGAGGCGTCGATGCTCTTCTCCATCAAGGTCCTGCATGGATAGTAAAGTCGCCCGTCGGAGTCGATGATAACGGAGGCGGCGTTACAACCGTGGGGAGCGTCGAGGGTGCTGAGGTATTTGTCCGTCGTTATGATCGTCTTGGGATACTCCAGCTTTAGGCGGCGCACCTCATCCCTGAATGATATCATGTCGGGGAGGAAGTCGGGGGTCCCCGGAAGATGGCATGCTGGCATCACGACGGCCTTGGCGCCCGCCTCATGGCACCTCCTTATCTTCCCTTCGAGGTCCGGAAGGTACTTCTTCATGACAACAATCTGCACACATACGACGGGGCCCCACGAAACGTACTCCGGAAGCGACTCGTACTGGTCCATGTTCTTGTGCCCCTCGTCGATGCTTACGTGGAGGAAGTCGATGTTGCGCGAATACTCCTTCATGGGCCTCCTGTCGAAAAGCTTCCCGCTACTGGTGAAGAGAAGATAGAGGGGCTTCGTCCTGACGTATTCGAGGATCTCCCCGATGTCGCTCCTCAGTAGGGGTTCCCCTCCCTCCAAGCTGAGGAGCACCACGCTGGAGCTCGCTACATTGTCGATTATCCTGAGGACCTTTTCGGTGGGCATGTCCGGCGCCGGCGACATCCAGACGTTGCAGAATTCGCACCGCGAATCGCACCTCTGCACCACCTTGAACGAGCAGTAGAAGGGGAACCTGAAGTCCTTGGCCCTGTAGTCTGCGAGGACGTACTTCGCCGTAGCCCCGTACTTGCTGGCAGGGAGGTGCCTTATCCGCGGCATCGTGACTCCGAATCGCCATGCATCTAAAAAGACTTGCGCTTCAGGAGGCCTTCGTAGATCGTCACCAGCTCCTTGGATACCCTGCCTATATCGTGACTTTCGACGGACAGTCTCCCCTGGCACGCGAGCTCCTTGGCGAGGTCGCCTCCTCGGCCGACCTTTCGAATGGCCTCCACAAAATCGCCCTCCGTGTTGCCCAGAAGGGCGCTCTTCCTGTCCTCCAGTAGGCCCCGGTAGACCTCCAAGTTCCGGGCGACGACCGGCCTCTCCGCCGCCATCGCCTCCATGACGGCGACGCCTTGGTTCTCCGCAAAGGACGGCGTGAAGAAGACGTCTCCTCCGTTATGGGCCTCCCTCACATCCTCCAGATCGTCCATGAATCGCACGTTCGAGGGGCACTTGGAGATTGCCGTCCTAACTCTCAAGGGGCTGTAAAGCCTAGACCTCCTCCCTACCCAGACGAAATCCATCTCCGGCAGCTCCCCTGCGAT
>CAYYVT010000165.1:0-7807 GCA_964475215.1 uncultured Nitrososphaerales archaeon | reverse complement strand
GGAGCTATCTTGGCGGCGTTGGCAGGTATGGCGGTCCTCACGGCTATCGGGAGATGGGCCGTAGCCAGGCGGATCGGAACGAATGCTGAACTATCTTCGGTCTGGAGGATATACCTTGCCGCCGCCGCGGCAGGTGTATTGGTTTATCCCGTTTCTTTCGCCCCCGTCCATCCGATAATACTATCATTCATCGGGGCAGCGGTATACTTGGCTCTCGTTGTGCCCATCCTGGCTTTGGTCAGGGCTGTTTCGGAAGAAGATCTGTCGGCCCTTGATCGCATATTCTCACGCATCGCCGTCGTCTCCGCGCTCTTCGCCGTTGCCCTGCGCTACTATAGAGTGTTCTATCGAAGCCCCAAGTGATCAGCAGGACAGCACTGCGACTTGGGCCTATCTGATCTCCTAGGAACCGCCTAGCGACTTTAGGACCGACCCTACTATCCGCTCTGATGCCCTTCCGTTCCCGTAAAGCGAGATCGCGTCCACTTGCTCCGGTTTCGATTTGAGGAACCCTCTGACCCCTTCGTAGACACGCTTGGAATCCAGGTCTGTGACTACGTTCCATCCACTCTCGACGGTTTCCGTCCACTCCGTCGCAGGTCTAAGCGTCACGCACGGAGTCCCGAGGAGGAATGACTCCTTCTGAAGCCCTCCGCTGTCGGTCACTACCACCGCGGCGTCCTGCGCAAGGCGGAGGCTGTGGAGGTAGGACACAGGCTTGAGGAGGAGTAACTCCTTGGACTCGAGGGTGTGAATGAGGCCCGCCTCCTCGAGCTTCCTACGGGTGTGAGGGTGAACGGCGAAGGCCACTTTGATTCCGAACCTTCCTGCGACCGTTGAAATGATTGAGGCCACCTTGGCCAACCTCTTTTCATCATCAATATTCTCAGCACGATGGACGGTTACGTAAGCGAACTCCCTTCTCCTGAGGGACGCCGGGATCCTCACCTTGGTCAATTCATGACGAAATAGTAGGATGTTGTCGGCCATGACGTCTCCGGGCATCTTCGCGACATGCGCAAGTCCCTCCCTGCGTAGGTTCGTCAGCGCGGTGGCCGTTGGGGCGAAAAGGTGCTGAGAGAGGTGGTCCAACAGCACGCGGTTGATCTCCTCTACCATAAAGGGGATGTTGCACCTGAGGCCAGCCTCGACGTGGGCTACCGGTATCCCCAGCTTTACGGCAGCCAAACCGCCAGCCAGGGCGCTGTTCGTATCACCGGGGACGACGACAAGGCAGGGGCTGTATTTCTTTAGGGCCTTTTCCAGCCTGATGAGCATCTCCCCCGTTTGGTAGCCATGGGTGCCGCTCCCTACCCCAAGGTCTGCCACCGGCTCGGGGAGGCTGAGTTCTTCGAAGAAGACTTTGTCCATGTCATAGTCGTAGTGCTGCCCCGTATGTAGGATCCCGTACTCTACATTGGCTTTCGTGAGGGCTCGCGTCAGGGAAGCCAGCTTGATGATCTGAGGGCGAGTTCCGACGACCAGAAGAACTTTCAAGCGCGTTACACAGTTGCAGTCCTGACCTTATATCGGTTTGCCGAGTCGCTTGGACCAGATGGAACCTTGGCTAGGCATCGGGTCTCTTACGGGCTGGTCGAGAACTTGTGGATGAGTAAGCTTATATTGCAATTTGAGGCGCGAGCAATTCCATGGATGCTCTTGGCTGCGAGCACGTGTTCTCCTTCAAGGGGGCCGTTCAGCTCTATCATAGAGGGGAGTTGGCCGGGGTCGTCGACGTCCTCGGCTGCAGAAAGTGCGGAGCGACTGACGTGATTACTAAGAGGACTGGTGTCTCACCCTCCGGCGAACATGGATTTCAGCCCACTCCCAAGGGCCACGACCGCTTCGTCTTGATCTGCAGGTC
The DNA here is from genome assembly GCA_964475215.1 of uncultured Nitrososphaerales archaeon. Classification (GTDB taxonomy): domain Archaea; phylum Thermoproteota; class Nitrososphaeria; order Conexivisphaerales; family DTJL01; genus DATKKG01. Next base: position 5,943 of record CAYYVT010000165.1, on the reverse strand, counting down.
GGGCAGCAGAGTGGACTGGCAGGTCGTCACACTGCAGCTGCCAACGATGCTGGTACACGATTGCGCCCCCGCGGGGAGGTCCCTGTCCATCAGGGTGAGCACAGATAGGACAGCGGAGAAGGCGGATGGCGTGGAGCACTCGCTCGTTCCTCTTGAACCGAACCTGAACCGGGCCGTAAAGCTAGACTAAGTCTGCGACTTGGCAAACCGGAATATCGTGTCCTCGTTGTTCTCGGTCGTGATGAACACCGGCACATTTCTCTGCCTGGTGGCCTTGTAGGACACGAAGAGCCATTCGCCCGTCGAGAGCTGAGACGTCTTCTCCAGCACGTTGAAGTCCAAGCTGAAGGACTCGGCAACGACCAACCTGTCGTAGCTCCTCGGCAGGGTTGATACGAAGTAGCTGTGAAGCTGCTGAAGTGCGTTGGTATTCATCTTCGCCACCCGTTGAGTGCTTATGAGGGCGAATGCCCTGTACTTTCTCCCCTGCCTAAGGAGAGCTTCGACTGCCCTGCTCGATTCGAACGCGTTCCCTCTTGGCTCCCCCGGCGCGAACTCCTGCGCCTCGTCGAGGACCACCAAGACCTTCTGTCGCATTCCGAACACCTTCTTCAAGTACAGAAGCCTGTCGAGGAACCTAGTGGCCGTGCGACGCGCATCATCGGGATCGGGGGTATAGATGATAAAGAGCCGATCCGTTCCGGTGAGGAGCTGATACGCGATGTCTTCAGGCGTCCCGTGTGCCTCGACGCCGCTTTTGGAACCTACCGCCAGAACGATCTCGATCGCCTCTTCGATGTCCTTCACCGCGCCAGACATCGAATGGACCTTCCCTTTCAACGTGGTCAGCTCGTCGACGATGAACCGCACTTCGTCCTGGGGGAGCTTTGAGATTTCGGTCCTTCTCGACAAGCCTATCCCCCCGAAGTGCTGCTGGAGCTCCTGGAGCGTCATTTCAGCAGCAAGGTACCCGGACTTCTTTTCTGAGGCGATGTTGGAAACCACCCCGTAGAGCTTCTCTAGGTTCCAGGGTTCGTAGGTCTCTGAAAGCTCGATCGGCTTGATCCTGCCTTCCGCGTAAAGCTTCTTGAAGAGCTTCAGGAGCCAATCGCTCCCCCCAACCCTCATCTCGAGTGACTCGGGCATCACTTGGGATTGGGCAAAGATCTCCACATTGTCGCCGAAATCCTCGGTCGTGAAGAGCTGGCTCGAGCCTAGCCTGTCGGCCAGGTGAACGGGGTACTCTCCCGAAACATCCAAGACGCAGACCTTGAGGCCGATATCCCTTGCCATGAGCGTTCGGACGAGCACAGCAGTGAGGTTGCTCTTGCCGCTCCCGGTGAAGGCGAAGAGCCCCAAGTGGTACCGCACAAGGGCATCGGGATCCACCTTGAGGTCAACGTTGAATCCGGTCACTTCTCCGATCTTCATTCCATCCTTCACGCAGATGAATTCGCTCACGGATTCATTCGAAAGGAGGTGGGCCCTGGATCCGTAGAGGGGGATGAGCCGGGACTTCTCGAAAGCGGGATGCCCATTCTCGACCTTGAGCCTGTAGCCCGTCGCTACAGCACTGACATCGATCCAGGTTTCAACGCTCTGCCCCCAGCTTTCGCTGACTCTATCCAGGAACTCTTCCCGTATCTGCAACGGGATCGAAGACGTGACCCCAAGCATCTGATAATGCATTGGGGAGACGCTGAAGACTTCGTAGACCAGATAGACCTTCCCTTCGGAGGAGTCCCTTTCGATGGCCAGGAAGCAGGGTTCATTGAGGCGGTCGAGGACTTCGAGATCGAACTTTGCCTCGAGCACTGCGAAGTTCGTGGTGGCTTCGAACGTCCCTGCGGTTCCCGTCGAGCTCTTGGTCGACGACCTGAGGGCCTTTAGCCTTGCTTGAAAGCGCTCAGACATGTCATCAAAGGCGCTCCACGGAGCCCTGGCCTCCGCGTCCATTCCTACATCGCCTCTTGGCCAAAATAGCTGGGCCCGATATAAAAACACGTGGAGAGTCGGACCATTGTCGCTCCAGGTCAGCGAAAGTGCTTCCACGGATGATAGCCTTAAGAGGGGCCGGAGAGGCCTTCGAGAAGGAGTTTGCCTCCCGCCGTCCAATCCATCCTCGCCGGCGCCGTCTTTATCGCAACCTATGGCGCCCTCGTCCTGAGAGGCAGGCTGCCAGGCAGGCCCGCCCTGTGGCTCATATTTCTCGCCGGTGGCGTCGCCATGATGGCCACAGGAGTGGTCTCGGTTCAGGAGGCGGCGACGGCGGTCGACCTTCGTGTCATAGCGTTCCTGTTCAGCATGTTTGTAGTCACCACGGGGTTGCCCCTTTCGGGAGACCTGAACCGGCTCACAAGCTGGATCGTGAGCCACTCTAGCACTCCGAGAAGGCTCATCATATTGACCTCCTTTGGGTTTGGCTCGGCCGCAGCCCTCCTCATGAATGACACCTTGGCCCTGATGGGGACTCCGATCCTTATCGCCGCAGCAAAGAGGCTTGATATCAAGGCGAAGCCTCTTCTGCTCACGCTGGCCTTCTCGGTTACGGCCGGGAGCGCGATGACGCCAATTGGGAATCCCCAGAACATGCTCATAGCCGTCCAAGGGGGGGTGGCCACGCCGTTCCTCTCGTTTCTCTACTATCTTTTGCCCTCAACCATCCTCAATTTGGGAATCACCGCGGCGATGGTGATGTTGGTCTATCGGAAGGACCTTGGCAGGAGCCTGGCCCCTTTCGGGGCACCGGATGCAGCGAAGGATTCCACACTTTCCAAGCTCAGCGTTGGTGCTTTGACGTTGGCTGTCGGAGGGATATTGGTGGTGAACATCCTCTCGCTCTTTGGTGTGAACACAGACATCACCATCAGCGAGGTGGCTTTGGCAGCCGCCACCCTGCTCTTGCTTGCCTCCAGCAGAAGAAACGAAATAATGGCGAATGTTGACTGGAGCGTGCTCGTCATGTTCGCCGGGCTCTTCGTCTTCACAAAGGGGGTCTACAACGGAGGCATTGTGGGCTTGGCCATGCCGTATCTCAGCTCCCTCGCTGGGATAGGCCTCCTTCTATTCATAGTAGTCTCAAGCGTGATCCTCAGCCAGGTCGTCAGCAACGTTCCGCTCGTCACCCTGTTCCTTCCTTTCTATGCTCAAGTTATCCCCCCGGCGATGCCCGTCTACTGGGCCGCGTTCGCCGGCGCCAGCACGCTTGCGGGAAACGTCACCCTCCTTGGAGCGGCAAGCAACCTGATAATCGTCGAACAGGCGGAGAAGGCCGGGGAACGAATTGGGTTCACGGAGTTCGCCCTCATAGGGATACCCCTGTCCGTAGCCTGTCTGGGAGTACTTTTCGGGACATTGCTTCCTCATACGCTATGAGGGACATCGAAGTGAACTTTGAAGCCATCCGCCGTCACTTCGGTGGACAACACCTTGAGGCCCTTCACCTCCATGAGATTCCTCACATGCGTCCCGGCGCAGGGGATGGGCCTATACCCCTGGATTGTGACAAGCCTGATCTTCTCCTCGTTCTGAAGGACGCTGGACCAAAACGTCCGTACGTCCGAAAGGTCCTCCGACCTGACAACCTGGATTGACAGGGGCCTGCCTTCGGAAATAGCCCTGTTGGCCTCGACCTCCACATTCTTCATCTTGCGTTCGTCCGGTGCCTCTCCTCGGTAGGCGACGTAAGAGCCGTCCCCGAGCCAGGAGTCCAGGGGTTCGAAGACCTGACCTGTGACCTCGGCCAGAACTCCGTCAAAGAGGTGCGCCGCGGCGTGCCGTCTCATGTAGAGATACCGTTGGTCCCAATCCAGCGCCTCCCTGCATGGCCCTAGGGCTGGTGTGCCATCGCACTTTCCGTAGAGTATCACATGATCGCCTCCCTTGAGAGCCTTCTTCACACGGAAGGTAAAGCCCTCCCCCTCGACGACGCCTGTGTCGGAAGGCTGGCCGCCTCCCTTCGGGTGGAATATGGATGACGCAAGGACCAGGTAGTATGAAGATCCTTGGTCCCTTGCGAATCTCAGAACCGTTCCCTCAGCGCTGGCGCAGTAAGGGTCGTCTTGGTACGCCAGGATGGTGGGAGGAAGGCCCTCCACGATCTCGGCTAGGTTCATTGGCGCCAGAGTCCCCTGAGGCCAGTAAGGAAGGCGTAGCCCTCAGACAAGACCTTCCTAGCATTGTTATAGCTGAGCTTTGAAATAGCCTGCTCGTAGGGAAGCCAGATGAATCCCTGATGCTCTTCCGAAATGACCACGCTCTGAGGCCGAGTCTCCATTAGGAAGAAGACGACCTCCTTGTCCGTTTGCCTTCCCATGCGCTGATACCTGTACTTGATCATGGTCTTGAACCCCTGCAGCACCTTAATGTCCGAGAGGCCGGTCTCCTCCTTCACCTCCCGCTTTGCAGCCGTCAGGTCCGTCTCTCCTTGCATCAAGTGGCCCTTGGGGAATTCCCAGTAGCCCTTCCTGTTGATCATCAGCAGGAACAGGGGCTCACCGCCTGTCGTCCGGTAGAAGACGATTCCCCCCGCCGACTGCTCTGTGGCAGGCACTGACCCATTCTCTTCAATGAGAGGTTTAAAGCGTTTCTCCCGAGGGCTTCCTAGTCACCGAGAAGCTCCTTCAGTTCGTTGACCGTGGGGAGGACCGCTGCCGCCTGCCCTTCTAGAAAGGCCTTTGCCGTCGCGTCTGGGTTAATGGTGTGCTTGTAAACCCCAACGAATTGAAGCGTGTCCCCAAAGCCTTCCACCCTCCTGCACATCTTCAAGTCCTCCACGGAGTCTCCGACGAAGATCAGCCGTGTGTATCCAGGGAGGCCTCCCATCGTCCTCTGGAGGGCGAAGGGATCAGGCTTTCCCGGCCAGGTGGACATTCCGTTCGACTTCCTGCGTTCGTATTCCTGCAGAAGGTCATCACTGAAGGTCAGGGCATTACCCTTTCCGAAGTAGTCACCGAGCAACGGCCCAAGCGTCTTCTCTGCGGCAGGCCTCGTCCGCCCGGTCGCCAGCCCCAGCCCTCGGCTGAACTTGCGCTTTAGGTAGCTGAGAGTCTCCCGATCTATGATAAGGGATTCATTCTCGATGAAGCCGCGGCTCATGCAGAGTGAAGGTTTCACGCCATAAACCCTCTCATAAAGAGTCGAGCCCAGGTAGAGTTCGTCGAAGATGCTCGAAATCAGGCACTCCTTGGGCACTCCAGGGTAGTTCAGCAGGCCCCTCAGCTGCCTCAGGAGCTCCGCCTTGTCCTTCCCCTTGTAAAGCCTCTCAAGCCCTTCGTCGATAGACGAGGTGCCAGCTTCGTCCGCATAGGAAACGACGTCGCGTAGGCCCTCTAGGACCTCCTCTTCGTCGTAGCCTTTCGCGCCCCTGCAGCATCCCATGAGCAGGGCAAGCGTGAACGGCCGGTCAGATCTTCCCGAAAGGCGCTCGACGATCTTCTCGAGCGAATCGTCGGGTAGCCCCGACAGGAGCCCCATCAGGATAGAGTAGACCGTGTCCCAGTCGTTGTTGAAACCCCCCGACTTCCTCAACTCAAAGGTGGCCTCAACGAGCGCGTCTCTGCGTGGCCGCCTGCCCGTGATTGACTGGAAGAGGAGCTCGACCGTCGTGTAAATCGCTTCATCGTACGAGGAAGAAATCTCGACTAGGGTGCCGTCACAGTCGAGTATTATGGCATTTGAATCCCTGAGGTCCTGGAGGAGGTCGCTTCGATACTGCACTTCGCCTTCCCCCGTGGCGAAAGAGGAATAGGTCGACGAGCTCAACGCCGGGTCTTCTCTTTTTTGTTGGCTCTATAAGCCTTTGCGCCCGGTGGCTGGCAGCGCTAAGCGTCCGAGTGTATCCAGCCCGCCAACATGCCAATCATATATATCCTGGGGTGGGACCAACCGTAGGTCGCCATGCGCCCAGCTTCGAGGTTCAAAGCCCCCCAGGGCCTGTTGAGG
>CAYYVT010000164.1:0-2494 GCA_964475215.1 uncultured Nitrososphaerales archaeon | reverse complement strand
CGAAAGGGTGAGCAGGGCCATCTACTTCGCTGGGAGCGCGGAGAAGTTCCTATTCGGGACCGACTATCCCGTGGAGACCTATGATTCGGCTCTCTCCTTTGTCAGGATGCTGAAGCTGCGGTCCGACGACTACGACAGGATCCTCTGGTCCAATTCCAAGAAGGTATTCCGCGTTTGAGCGAGGACTTCCTCATATGGGAGGTCCCGCCGGACAAGAGGGAGGACCTGGCACCCATCCTGGACGAGAGCTTCGAGGGATGGTACCTCTGGCATTCGAAGAGGACGCTACGGAGCATCAGCCTCGTGAAGGCGGCGTCCATCGGCAAGGCGGCCGCGGGCCTCATCATGCTAAAGGAGCTGGGGGAGAAGGTCGGATACATCTACTATGTCGCGGTCCGGCCCGAATTCAGGAGGAGGGGGGTGGCCGGAAGACTGGTGGACGACGCCCTGGACTATTTCGCTTCCCGGGGAGATTCGGTGGTCTACGCGACGGTGGAGGAGGACAACCTGGCCTCCCTTTCCCTCTTTAGTTCGAGGGGGTTCACGGCGACGAGTTTCGGGGACATATCGAGAGCCCACGGCAGGCTCAAGGCACGCTATATGATGTTTGAAATGAGGGTCGTCGCCGGAGAGGTGATGCTGCTGAAGACACTCCAGGCGACGAAGAACGCCTGAGCAAAGTCAGGTCTTTCTCGAGCCTGCGGACTTCGCCTTCTCCGAGGAAGATGTCAGCTTCTTCAGCTTCCTGCGGTAGATGCCTCCGCACTTGGAGCACCTGATGACCAGCCATCCCTTCCGCAGGCGAATCGTGGAGTACGTCGGCGGAGGGGAGAACTCCTTGCATTTCTTACAGTAGAAGAGAGTCAGCTCGTATGGTGGTCGGACGCGAGAGCGCAGCCTGAGCTTCATCGCGTTTGCGGCCTGCATCCGAGCCAGCTCCGGGCGATCCTCGACGGAGCGAGCTGCGACGTAGGTCCACTTCTCCAGCTCCCGCCTGATGGTCGCCTTGTCCACCAATTCGCTTCATCGCAACGTAGAATAACGACGGCTATAAAACATTGGTCGCATGGCCGAGAAAGCCTTCGTCATGATCTTGGCCGAGACCTCCCTCGAGAATGTTCCTGAGGAGATAGCCAGGCATCCGGCGGTGGTCGCGGACGTGGCCAGGCGGGGGAAGCCGGCCGGGGAAATACTTCTCGACAGGAGCGTTCACCATGCGGCCATGCTTCGTCTCAGTGACGGCGAGTCAAGGGGAAGGCCTGACATAGCCTACCATGTGCTCCTAGACGTCACGTCCTCTCCGCTGTACAGGAGCGGAAGGCTCGACTTCTTCATGCACACGAGGGGAGAGCTGATGCTCAGCTTTTCGAAGGGGATACGTCCTCCAAGATCATACGACCGCTTCCGGAGCCTGATGGAGCAGCTCATGAAAGAGGGAAGGGTGGGGGGAGAGGAGGACCTCATAACCCTGGATAGGGCCTCGTTCAGAGATGTCATCAAGAGGGCTAGGCCCTCCATGGTCGTCGGCCTTTCGAGGATTGGAAGGATGGTGGCCCTCCCTGAGCTGGTCTCCGGCGCTCAGGGAAACAGGCCGTGCTTCGTTGTGGGCGGGTTTCCGACAGGGCACTTTGGCAAGGAGACCGAAAGATCGTTCGATTCGTTGGCCTCCATACATAGGGAGGGCCTTGACGCGAGCCTCGTCGCCTGCCGACTTGTCTATGAAATGGAGAACTCGATTGGGAGAGAGAGGCAGAAGGTCACTGATTGATGTGCCGGTCGGAGGACTCCCTTAACCCGTCATTCGAAGGGCCTCCTATCGGCGACGGAACCAAGCGGCCTCAAATAACCCTTATATCAGATGGGAATCAGGAGTCCGTTTTGTGCGACAGTCGTCCAGCCTGGTCTAGGACATCAGCCCTCCACGATGGAATCGAGGAAAGCTGGTAACACGGGTTCAAATCCCGTCTGTCGCACCAAGAACCAAGGATAATCTCTCACGGGTCCAGCATCCTGAGCGGCCGAACCCACAGTGCCTTCGTCAAATGTTCCTGTCCATAACAGCGATCATCCGGGGCCTGGGCCAAGGATGAACTCGGCGGAGTCAGACCTTCGTACCGCAGGAGCCACAGAAATTGGCCCGAGGTTTCAGGGGTTTCCCGCATTCGGTGCAGAAGGAGGGCGCCGATGCAGTTACCGCTGGAGGGGGCCCGTAGATGTCGAGGCCACAGTTGGGGCAGAACCTGCTCGCACCGGGGATCTGCTTCCTACATCTGAGGCATATGATGATGGGTTGGCCGTAACTGAGCCAAGTCCAGCCTGCCGCGATGGGGATCAAAACGGCTCCGGCAGCTATGGTTGCCCAGTTCTGACTCCTCATTGGCCAACACCTCCCGACTTGCCTGACATCGTGGAAAACGGCGCCTCCATGGGTCGAGTTGACAGCGTCACTCGGCCCCTTTTGTCTTGCTCCTCTTCTTCAGGACGTAGTCGAAGA
>CAYYVT010000163.1:0-10807 GCA_964475215.1 uncultured Nitrososphaerales archaeon | reverse complement strand
CTCGCCTCCGGTCTCGGCACGCGGGAGCTCCCCTTCACCCTCCTCCATGTTCGGCTTTCGATTCCCCTTTCGACCGTATTAAACCCTCGGAGGCGCTATCCCTTCACAACGCCTATGGGCGTGAGCCTGACGACCTTCTCGGCCAGCCCCACGGCATGAGTGACCTCTACGACGGTGTCCACGTCCTTGTAGGCCCCCGGCGCCTCTTCGGTCACCGTCTCCCTGCTCGCGGCCCTCACCAAGATGCCGTGACCTTGGAGTGACGAGAGTAGCTCTTCAAAGCCATACTCCCGTTTCGCCGCGGACCTGCTCATGAATCGGCCTGCGCCATGGGCCGCTGTGCCGAAGCTGATCTCCATCGCCTTCTTGGTCCCCTTCAGCACCCAAGAGGCCGTCCCCATGCTCCCCGGGATCAGGACGGGCTGCCCGACGTTCCTATACTCCTCTGGTATGAATGGTGAGCCTGGCGGGAAGGCCCGCGTCGCCCCCTTGCGGTGGACGTACACCTTTTGCCTCTTCCCGTCCACCTCGTGCTCTTCGAGCTTGGCGATGTTGTGGGCTACGTCGTACACCAGCTGCATGTCGAGCTTCTCCGCGTCCTTCTTGAAGACCCTCTCGAACCCCTGCCTCACCCAGTGGGTTATCATCTGACGGTTCACCCAGGCGAAGTTGGCAGCGCAGGCCATCGCCCCAAGGTAGTCCTCCGTCTCCTTCGCCTTGACCGGTCCGGCCGCCAGCTCCCTGTCGGGGAGGTGGATGCCTGCCCTCGGCATCAGGGCCTCCATGACCCGGAGATAGTCGCTACAGACCTGGTGGCCGAAGCCTCTGCTCCCGGTGTGTATGAGGATGAGGACCTGGCCCCTCTTCGTTATGCCCATGGCCTTGGCAGCCGCTTCGTCAAATATGGAGTCGGTGGTTTCGATCTCCATGAAATGGTTGCCGCTGCCCAGAGTCCCCAGCTGCCCCGAGCCCCTCTTCAATGCGGTGGGTGACACCTTCTCCGGCTTCGCTCCAGCCAGCCTTCCCCCCTCCTCCGCATGTCTTGCGTCAGATTCCCAACCGTAGCCCCTAGCTATAGCCCATTCGACGCCCCCAGTCGTAACGGAGGCTAGCTCGCTGTGCGTGACCCTCAGCTGTCCCTGGCTTCCCACGCCGCTCGGCACCTCCCTGAAGAGGACATCCAGGAGCTCGGGGAGGACCGGCCTGACATCTTCGACCGAAAGGTTGGTCCTTATGAGACGGACCCCGCAGTTCAAGTCGTATCCTATCGAACCGGGCGATATCACTCCTTCTTCAGAGTCCACGGCCGCCACGCCCCCAATGGGAAACCCGTATCCTTCATGGGCGTCCGGCATGGCGAACGCGTGTTGAATGATACCCGGGAGCGCCGTCGCGTTCGCCAACTGCAATAGCGTCCTGTCAGTCTTCATCTTCTGGAGTAGCTCGTCGTTAGCGAATATCCTGGCGGAGACCCTCATGTCCTCACGATAGCTCTTCGGAATCTCCCAGATGTTCTCGGACACCCTCTCCAACGGAACGCTCAGCTGACTTTCACCCTCAATGAGGCCTTAAGGATGGGTTCGTAGACTGTCGCTCCACCCCCCGAAAGGTCTCACCACGACTTCGTCTGAGTTTCATATTTAAGCTATGTGATGCCTGCAGTGGGTAATCCATTCTAGTCGTCCCTACACACTTTGGACTTGACATACTGGCTCGAAGTTCGTCGCCCGGGAGGCTCAATAGACGAAGGGGATGAGCTTTCGGGTCCGCCTGCGGTATTGGACGTAATCATCCCCCAATTCCTGAGTCAGCATCCGCTCCTCGATCGAAATCCGATAAAGGTAGGCGGCTACGAACAACACGGGAATGAGGAGAGCTGTGATCAGGTCGCTTGAAAGGATGCCGAATCCCGTCCACAGGAGCATCTCCCCTAGATACCCGGGATGCCGGATTCGAGAGTAGGGGCCGTCCGTCACGACCCTGTGGCCCTCGGTTATCATGAGGGTCGTGGTGTAGAACCTCCCGAGGGTGATGGCCGCCCAGATCCGGATTCCCACTCCCAATGTCATCAATGCCAAGGCGACGAGCCCGTCGGCGAGCCCGATGGGAAAGGTGGCCACCCCGAGGAGATCCACCGCTATTGGAAGTAGGAGTCCTGTCCCTGTGGCTCCACCAATGAGCAGCATGTTGCCCCTGTCGAAGGCCCCACCATGGAATGACTTGGCACTCTCAGTCCTTCGCAGAATCCTTTGGATGACAAAGAACGCCACCATTACGATGTAGCCAGATAGTAAGAACCAGAGGCTGAGGGCGGATATCAAGCGGTAACGCCTCCATCGTACGACACGTATTGCCTTTATGCTTTGGGGGGTTCAGCGAACCCAAAACAAACCTTGGGCAGCACCGTCTGAATGCCCTTCGAGCCCCGGGGGGCTCCCCCGGCCGGTCGTTTTCAACTGGTCAGCTCAGCCGAGGGCGCTCCGCAGCGCTTCCTCTTTGCTCTTCAGCCCTGAGCCCGTGAGGATGACCAGGGCCTCCGGCCCAGACTCCCCTCTTGTACGCCTAAGGCAAGCGTAGGGAACCGCCGAAGAGGGTTCGACGTAGAGGCCTCTGCCTGCCAGCTCTTTCCAGGCTGTGAGGACCTCTGCCTCGGTGGCAACCTGAGCTTCGCCGCCCACCTCCCTTACCTTCGCCGCCATATGATTCAAGAGGGGGGGCGCTGTGGAGACGAGCGCGTCTGCTATGGTCTTGACCTCTGCGTTCGAGTCGAAGGCGGTTCCCGTCAGTTTCGCGTACAGGGGGGAGACCGTTTTAGTCTGGCACGCCACCACCCTAGGCAACCTTTCGATTCTTCCACTTGACCTCAGGTGTTGTATCCCGGAAATGAAGCCCAACAGCAGCGTTCCTGCCGAAACCGGGAGGTAGACGCTCTCAGGCAACTTCCCTCCCAGCTGTTCGTAGATTTCGTATGCGAGCGTCCTCATTCCATCACGGAAGTACGGATGCCAGATGTGCCCGACGTAGGCGCTCCCTTCCTTCTCCGCCTGGGCGGCCTTGGTCACGTGACTCCTAGAACCTGGAATACGAATCAGCTCCGCTCCATACATCTGGATCTGGAGCGCCTTGGGCCCGGACACAGCCGCCGGCACATAGACTTGGCAGTGTATTCCCGCCCTGGCGCTGTAGGCCGCGACGCTGGCCCCAGCGTTGCCCGAGGAATCCTCCTTCACATTCCGAATCCCCTTGGCGGCCAACCATCGGTGAATCCCCGAAATCAGGGCGCAGGATCCCCTGTCCTTGAAGGAGCCCGTAGGAAGGAGGTATTCCAGCTTGAAGGCCGCATCTTTGGTCCTCACGAGGGGGGTCTCAGACTCTCCCAGGCTAACCATGTCCGCCTGATCGATGTAGGGATACTGGGAGGAGAACCTCTGGAAGATGGTTCCCGCAAGTCCGGAGGAGTACTCCGCCTCCACCTTCGTCTCAAGAGCTCCGCCGCATTCGCATCTCCATTCAAGCGGATCCTTCGACGGCCGGCCACAAGTAAGGCATGTGTTCCTACAGGACATCGGGCTTTCCGAGAGCCATACCCTTCTTTAGCGTTACGGGCGTCAGGCCAAGCCTGAGACGTCGGCTTCCAAAGGCCTCCTCATGTCGAAGCCTTCTCCCTTTCCATGCCAGAAGGACACCTTGTTCTCCCCTTCTCGCCAGCAGAGCCAGACCTCTTCGCCAAAGCGCATCGCGGGGAAGTCCACCAGCCCGTGGTCGAGGTCTTTCATGGTGCAACCGAGGTACTCCAGCGATTCCATCGCCCTATGCATGTCCGTCATGGCCTTGTTTAGCCTCTGTTTCGTCTCGACGAAGTCCAGGATCCTGGCGTCGCCATTCAGGGTCCCATCGAGGTCCGCCTTCAAGGAGACGACGGCCTCGTTGGCTATGGCGACCTCCCTCAACCTCTTCTCGACTTCGGGAATCAGCTGGGTGGCCTCCTCCGGCGTGAAGTACCTGGGCTTCATCAGGTGAACTCTGAGGGGGGCAATTCGTGTTTATGTTTTTTCTTAAAATCAACCCCAATCGTGGAGAAAGCATATTAGAACGCGAACTGAGTCGATGCTCAGAAATGAATGAGGATTTGAAGGAGGAGCCCGACCTGACCATAAGGTTGGGGGCCGCCGCCGGAGACGGCATTCAGAGCGGCGGCGAGATGATCTCGAAGGTCCTCTCAAGGAGCGGCCTCTTCATCTCGACCTACAACGGCAACCAGTCGGTGATACGCGGAGGCCTGGTCTGGTTCCACATACACGCTGCGAGGTGGAGGGTTTCGTCTCTGGGATTCGGCGAGGACTTCCTGATACCTCTGACGCAGCTCTGCTACGACGAGCATTACTCTGAGCTTAACCGAGGGGGAGCCGTCATCTTCGACCCTGCGGCTGTGAAGGCCCACGATCTCTCTCCGTCCGTCAAGGCGGTCGAGGTGCCGCTGGGGGAGATAGCCCTCAGATACGACAAGAAGCCCATCATGCGCAACACCGTCGCCGCAGGCGCACTGGCCGCTGTCACCGACATCGAATTTGCCGTCCTTTCGGAGGCCATCTCCGATCAGTTCGGGAAGAAGAACCTCGAGATCGCACAGAGCAACGTTCGCGCGGCGAAGGACGGCTTCGACCTTGCCGCCGGCCAGTACGGGATCGTCAAGAAGCTGGAGTACGATTACAAGACGAGAAGGCCGCTCATGCATGCGGACTTCACGGTGGCCTTGGGCGCGGCCGCTGCTGGTTGCCGATTCTACGCGGCCTACCCCATGTCCCCGGCCTCACCCATCGTCCACTGGATGGCTGCGAACGCGAAGAAGTTGGGAATAACCGTCTTCCTCGGCGAGGACGAAATCTCTGTGGTGAACTCGACCATAGGAGCGTCGTACGCGGGTGCCAGGGCCATGTGCGCCACCAGCGGCGGAGGTTTCTCTCTCATGCAGGAGGCGGTGGGAGAGGCAGCCATGACGGAGACGCCGCTCGTGGTGGTGGATGTGATGCGCGCCGGGCCCAGCACGGGCCTCCCCACCAAGACCTCTCAGGGGGACCTGAACATGATGCTAGGCATATCTCACGACGACTTCCCAAGGGTGATAGTCTCTCCCAGGACGCCACAGGAGGCCTTCTACGTGGCGGGACGCTCCTTCAATCTGAGCGAGAGGTTCCAGGTCCCCGTGCTCATCCTGCTGGACTTCGCCATAGCCGACGGGGGGTACCAGTCACTTGACGACTTGGACTTCGGCCTGCCCCTAGACAGGGGGAAGATCGCCTCGGTCGCCGACCCCTCGCAGCTCAACGGAACTTGGTTCAAGAGGTTCGCCCTGACCCCCGATAACATATCCCCTAGGGCCTTTCCGGGGACCCGGGACATGGAGTTCGTCGCCAAGACAGACGAGCATGACGAGTTCGGCCATGACCTGAGCGACCTGCGCTCCGGCCTAAAGGAGGCAATCAGGCTCAGGGAGAGGATGCAGGAGAAGAGGATGAAGAAGCTGGAGCAGATCGCGAAGGAGATGGACCCGCCCGAGCTCTTCGGCCCTGACAGGGCCGACCTGACGATCCTGAGCTGGGGAAGCACAGCCAACCCCGTAAGGGAGGCTCTGAGGCGATTGGCGGGCGAGGGACTTCGAGTGAACTCACTTGAGTTCACCTACCTTTATCCACTGAACGTCGACGCGGTCACCAAGACCCTGAAGTCCTGCGCCTCCATGCTCGGCATCGAAGACAACTACTCGGCCCAGTTCGCTGGCCTCCTCAAGCGGGAGACCGGCGTGGACGTGACGAGGCGGTTCCTGAAGTACAACGGGGAGCCCATCTACCCGTCGGAGGTCGTGGAGGCAGCCCGCCATGCTCTGGAGAGGGAGGTCCAGGCCCTTGTATAATCCCAAGCCGTTCGAGAGCGATGTCAAGGCGGACTGGTGCCCCGGCTGCGGCGACTTCGGCGTGCTCGCCGCGCTCAAGGACGCGCTCACCACGCTTAAGCTGGAGCCGCATCAGGTCGTCATCGTCTCTGGGATTGGATGCTCCTCGAACATTCCAGGCTACATCAGGACCTTCGGTTTCCACGGTCTACACGGCCGCCCTATCCCAGTGGCCGTCGGGATAAAGGATGCCAACCCGAAGCTTACGGTGATCGCCGCGGCCGGCGACGGCGACGAGTACGGAATAGGGTTCAACCACGTCGTTCACGCGGCGAGGCGAAACGACGACGTCAAGCTCATCGTAATGAACAACGAGATATACGGCCTCACGACGGGCCAGCTATCGCCGACCTCAAAGCTGGGCCAGAGGACGAAGACCACCCCGGACGGCAGCATAATCTACCCTCTCAAACCGCTCTCCACCCTCCTCGGGGCGGGAGCCACCTTCGTCTCAAGGGGTTTCACGGGCGACCCTAAGCACCTTTCCTGGCTCATCCAAGAGGCTGTCCGCCACAGGGGGTTCGCCCTCGTGGACGCCATCAGCCCTTGCGTGACCTGGCACAACATATACGACGAAGTCAGGAAGATGGTCTACAAGCTTGAGGACCGGGGGTATAGGCCCGACGATGAAGGTGCGGCCTATAGGGCCATCAACGACGAGACGGGCATCCCTATCGGCATCTTCTACCGGACGGAGGCCAAGGCGACCTTCCAGGAAATGGTGTCGGTTGTCAACGGCGGGAGGTGGCCCGCTGAGAGTGTGAGAGGCCTCACGGCGCAGGAGGCCGAAGAAGTTATGCGTCCCTACCTCTGATGGTATATCGCTTGAGCACCCGCACCGTGGACTACGACGTACTGAAGAAGTTCCTCAACGAGAACAGGAACGAATACTCCGTGGAGGAGGACAAGGAGGAGATAACCATCACCTTCGCCCCACTGGCGCCCACCGCGAGAGGAAAGCTTGGCTCCTCTACATACATGAAGGTCGTCGGCAGGAAGGTCGGGGGGACCGTGGAGATAGTCAAACACATTGTCATCCAAGACGGGGAGGAATCCGAAGTGAGCGTCGAGTCCCTCGACGGCTGGCTCGACTTCGTCAAGAACGTCTACTAGGGCCTCTAGGACGCGGCCCCTTCGAAATAGGCCTCCTTGTTCCCGTCCTCCATGGTCTTGGAGAGGTCCTCGAGGAAGTCCTCTGTCAGCTCCATCAGCTCACTCACCTTCTGGCCAATGAGCTCCTTGGCTTCCCCCGGGTCTATCGCGTTGGACTCCATCCTGTTCGTCAGCGCTATAACCCCGTCGCATCTGTAGATCAGAGAGTGGACCCTGGGGGCCATTTCAGGCCTAGCCATGTACACGTCCCTCAGAATCCCTACCAGGGCGTCCCTGTAGCGATTCATATCCGTCCTGACGTCCATGGCGAAGGTGCTCCCGTCTTGGCTTTCAGGCAATTGAACCCACTTTGGCCGCCGATGGCGGCTTCTGTAGAGAGCCCCCTTTTATCGTTTAACTGCAAGTCGCAAAAAAGTGGTGCATCAAAAGGTCAATATGCGCTACCCTGAGCCGAACTCCCCGTGCTCCCAAGGGAAGACTATCCAGGCGTCAGTCGTGTCCACGAAGTAGTCGGGACGGAACTTGCTCCATGGCTTGATGAAAAGTGCTCCCGTCATGATCCTGTTGGGGTGGTACTTCTCCTCGAGGAAGGCCAAGATGGTCTCCATCGTCTCCCCCTGGTCCACGAGGTCGTCTACGACTAATACGTCCTTCATGGAGGCGTCCTCGAAGAGCGTTGAGATTATCTTCACCCTTCCCCTCTGCTGTACGCCGGTGTAGGACTTGACGTTTATGAAGTCAATCGGCACCCGGAGCCTGTCGGCGACCACCATCGCCGGCGGGATCCCCCCTCGTGCGATGCCCACGACCAGGTCCACCTTCTTCCCTTCTCCCTTGATCGAAGCGGCTAGCTTTTCGCAGAGCTCTCCGAACTCTAGCCATTCGATGTGTCTCTTGCTAGGCAGCTCTTGGGGTTCGGACAACCGGACACTCCGCCTGGGTGGTTATTACTCTCGCTTCATGCACTACTTAATGATTTGGGGGACGAGCCCAAGAGTCCTTCTCGTCTCCTCCAGAGCAAGGATGGGGTGACCCGAATCTGAGCTACGATTATATGCGCGGACCTGACAGGGCGACTTCATGTCCGAATCGACGACGACCGGGATGCCACCCAACCAGAAGTTCATCAAGCAGTTCATCTTCTACGGAGCCCTTGGCGTCCCCGAGGTCGACATTTCCTCCTACCGTCTCAAGGTCGACGGGCTGGTCGATCGAACCCTCGAGTTCACCTACGAGCAGCTCAAAGCGCTACCACAGGTCACCATCAGCAAACCCACCCACTGTGTAACAGGGTGGAGCATAGCCGGAACGCAGTGGACGGGGCCTTCTCTCCCCGCCCTGCTAAGGCAGGCCGGCCCTAAACCGGAGGCGAAGTGGCTGATGTTCAAGTCGCTCGACGGCTACGATACCCCCATCCCCCTGGAGGACGGCATGGTGGAGGACGCGGTGGTGGCCCTCGCCCTAAACGGCAAGCCCATCAGCCTCGAAATGGGTTATCCGGCCCGACCGTTCATGCCCCAGATCTACTTCTGGAAGTCGGCGAAGTGGTTGACGGAGATCTCCCTGCTCGCCGACTACGTCGATGGCTATTGGGAGGCCAGGGGCTACCATGAGCGTGGCAACATCTGGGAGGAGGAGCGCTTCAAGTCCTGGGGCAGGCACGAACGCCATTCGGTGATCCGCTCGGTCCTTGGATTGTAGACTTATTATCCTACGATGTTCGCTGGACACGCCAGCGTGGGCCCCGGAGTGTTTCGCGGAAAGAACGGCCTATTCTTCCTTGACGCTTCGGTATTCCTCTCCTCGCTCGGCCTGGGCCTGACGGCGTACTTCATTCCGACCTACGTCCAGTCGATAGGAGGCTCCTTCTTCGACGTGGGGCTGGCCGGGTCCGCCAGGTCGGTGCTCTACGCCTTCCTCCCCTTCTTCTTCGGTTACATTTCGGATAGGGGGATTCGCCGCCAGCTCTACATCTTCGGGATCGTCGTGAACCTCCTCTCCACCGCCTTCCTCGTCTGGGCCACGACAGTGCCTCTCCTGATAGCCACCCAGCTGCTCGCAAGCGTGGGCTACTCCCTCCTGTGGCCTATCACGGAGGCCATGGTGGCTGAGTCCGTCGAACCTGAACGGCGGGTGTCGGCGATGGGCTGGTACAGCGTCTCATGGGCTATGGGCTACTTCCTAGGGCCTATCTTTGGCGGCTATGTAGAGGGGCTGCATGGCTACGTGGTCCTCTTCGAGGTCGCTTCTGCAGTGCTCCTGTTCACCATCGTGTTCACCGTCGCCACCCTCAGGAGGTCCTACCGGGCGATTTCGGTTCAGGGGAAGGCCGGCCTTGTGCTCCCCAGCCGGAAGCTGTCCCCCGCCTACGCCGCGGTGCTGGCGTACGGGATCGCCTTCGGCATAATCATCTCCATCTTCCCCGCTTACCTCAAGACCAACGGCTTTAGCGTAGGCATCATCGGGATACTCTTCTCCCTATTCGCGCTCATAAGGGTGGGTGCCTTCTTCGCGGACGACAGGATCGCTAGGGCGCTTCCGAATGGAGCCCTTCCCATGTCCGCGATCCTGATGTTCGCCGGTTGCTCAGTGGTGGGGATCTTCAGCCTGACCTCGTTGCCGGCCATGGTTGCTTTGCTGCTCATTTCGGGCTTCGGGTTCGGCGTATTCTACCCCGTCATCCTGGTCGTCGTGTCCAACGAGGTGAAGCAGGAGGGCCTGGGTGCGGCTGTGGGGGCCCTGGAGGCCTTCTACGGAATCGGGGTGGTCGTGGGCCCAGCCGTGGGCGGATACCTGTCATCGGTCAGCCTTTCGGCTCCCTATCTTCTTTGCTGCGTTGTGGCCCTGACCATCCCCGCCTTTGTGGCCGCCCAACACTGGGCCCTCACGAGGGGAAAGGCCGCGGCGGAATCCAGGCCAACAGCCTAGCGGTCATGGAATGGCTGTACGGGGACCCTCATCAGCAGGGCACCGGAATGCTTCAAGACGTCAGCCGGTCTGATCTTCAGGATGAAGCCGTCGGAGCCCCCACCGGCGTAGACATGCTCGGAATTCATCAGGGCGTCGTCCATGAAGATGCGTTCACGGCAAAGGTTGCCCACGGGACTCACGCCTCCTGCCGGGAACCCTGTGAATTTGAGGACCTCATCGGGGGTCGCGAGCCGGAGCTTCTTGGCGCCCACCTCCCTCGCAAATTCGTTCTGCCTCACTCGCACCGCACCTCTGACTATGGCGAGCACCGGCCTCCCGTCCTGGTCTACGAAGACTATTGTCTTGGCCACGTCCTCCAGGCGGATGTCAAGGGAATCGGCGGCCTTGTCGGAAGTGTGACCCTCGGCGACCGGGAGGAGCTCTCCGGCTATCCCCCTTTCAAGTAGGTATCTCTTCAGATCCTCTGGCCCCAGCGTCATAGGTCTACCTCGACACCTTGGTCACGATTGACCTGCCGTTCGCCTTGGAAACCTGATAGATGCTGTCGACGAAGCTCTCCAGCTCCTTCTCATGGGACACCATGATGATCTGTTCGCATCCCGTCTCTTGGAGGACATCCCGAAGTCTGAGCAGCTGCGCCGAACTGAACCCATCGGTCGGCTCATCAAGGATGAGGAGGCCTCCCTCCAGGGTACTCTGCTGCTTTACCATGGTGTTGAGCGCCAGCCTGTAGGCCAGGGCAAGAGACGTCCTTTCTCCTCCGCTCAACGAAGCGGCGTCGATTTCGTAGCCGTCCTGTTCGATGACAGGGGT
>CAYYVT010000162.1:0-1566 GCA_964475215.1 uncultured Nitrososphaerales archaeon | reverse complement strand
TGACGACGCGGCATTCTGCTACAAGTGCGGAAGCCGAATAGGCCCCGCTACAGGGGGCGGCCAGGGTGCAGGCGCGCCTGGCCCGTCACCGCCAAAAGAGGAGCACGTCATAGCGTCTCCGAACGCGACGTCGCTGAAGTGCCCCAGCTGCGGCGCTCCGATTTCGCCGAAGTTCGGGGAGATGGTAATCACCTGCGAGTACTGCGGAAGCGGTGTAAGCCTCGGCAACCAAGGGTGGGCGAGCATACAGAAGCAGACCATGCTCCCACCGAAAATCTCTTCCGTGGACCAGGTCAACGGCATAATCGTCCCCCTGATGGACAAGGGGCTACTCCGCAGGCACCTTCACGAGGATTCGAAGCAGGAAGAGATGAACCTCTCCTACGTCCCCTACTGGGTTGTCAGCGTATCCGCTAGGACGACCGTGGTGGCCGCGAATATGGCAGCCCAGATGGGGCAGACGGCGACCACGGCGGCCCTCATGGGGGTCATTCTTGGGGGGATGGGCGGAGGATTCGGTGGCGGTGGCCGCGGAGGAGGAAGGCGCCGCTACGTCGAAAGCCAAGGGTTGGCAAGCCTACAATGGCTCAGCAGGGGGCTGCTGGCGCGCCACTTCATGGCGTTCGGGATGGGCATGGGGTACGGGGGCGGGATGAGGAAGACGGAGCAGATGGATGCCAACTACAACTTCCCCGTGATAGCACTGAAGGCGCTTATGGAGTATCAGCCCAAGAATTACGAGTTCGACCTCGCAGGAAGGACCCTCTTCGATGTCTCGAAGATACCTAAGGGGATCAAGGTGCTCAACGGAGACATCAGCGAGGACGTCGCGAAGTCCCAGGCGAAGACCCTGGTTGACCAGCTCCAGTCAGAGAAGGCCCACGCCAAATACCACATGGTCCAGTCAATAAACACCCAATCTGAAGTAGGGGACGTGGAGTTGCTTCACGCTCCGATATGGTTCGCAAAGTTCGACCACAAAGGAAAGAAAATCGTTCTAGTCATAGACGCGAGCTCAGGAAAGGTCATCGACAGCCTAGGGTTGAACTGATCTCGGAGCACTCGTCCCCTATCCAGGGAGGAACATGACATGAAGCTCAGAACCATCATCATAGTGGTGGTCCTGGTAGTCGTGTTATTGGTCGTCGGCCTCATCGCCTACGAGGCTCTTTCGGGCCCGGGGCCGGCATGCAACTCCACCTGGAACTGCGCAGCGGGATACCCGACACAGGTCGGCGGGACCTACGGTATTGCCGGACAGCAGTGCGTCAGTAATGCGACATACGTCGACTGCATAGGTGGACAGGACGTGAACAGTGGGCCGCGAAGCGAGGTGTACTTCGCAACATTCTCACCATCGGGCAACATCACGAGCTGGACTGCAAGTTCCAATGCCTACCCTCAGTACATAAACGGCCAGTCCTGCGTAGCCTACTCCGGCTACGTCTACTGCGTAGGGGGTTCCTACAACGACGCAGGGGACGACGTGAGGTCAGGCTACTACGCGACCCTGAGCAGCACCGGGGTCATAGGCACCTGGACGCCTACAACGGAGTTTCCAACCTA
>CAYYVT010000161.1:0-9984 GCA_964475215.1 uncultured Nitrososphaerales archaeon | reverse complement strand
CTCCCGGCCGGCTGCACGGTTATGGCGGTGGTCGATCCCGGGGTCAACACCAAACGGCTTTCAATCGCCGTAAGGACGAGGAGGAGAGTCTACATTGGGCCCGATAACGGTCTCCTCTACCCTGCAGCTTCTCGTGAGGGGATAACGGCTGTCTACGACGTCGGCAATGGACCCCAGGTGTTGTCGAAGAGGGGGACCTTCGCCGGTAGGGACGTATTCGCCCCTACGGCCGCTTGCCTCGCCTTGGGGAAGCAGTTGAGCCGCCTCGGGACAAGGGTGCCGGGGATGAAGGTCCTGAATTTACCCCGGGCCAGATACGCGGACAGAGCTGCCGTCGGAACTGTGCTCCATGTAGACAGATTTGGAAATGCTGTTACAAACTTTGAAGGAGAAGATTTCGATCCATGGAGAAGGGGAGCGGTGGCGTTCCTGTTACGCAGAGGTGACAAGGAGATCCCCGTCAGGCTGGTGGACTCATACCAAGAGCTCAGTGGAGTGGGCCTGATAGTGGGCAGCAGCGGAGCTGTCGAGGTGTCAGGAAGGGAGAGCAGTCCTGATCTGGAGCTCAACACGGGAGCCGACCTCATCATAAAGCGCAGGCGAGGAAAACCCTCATCGCGATAAGCTCTCCTCGGACAGGCGCAGAGGGCAGCCCAAGGAGAAAGCGGATTAATACTCGGCTGACCAAATCTAGGGCGGCCGACCAATGCCGACGATAAACGAGGATATTATGAGCATCATCTCTACGACATTGACCGACCTGTTCGGCCCCCAGACGACGGACACAGTCTTTGCATTCTGCGAGCGAAACGGCCTCCCAGTGGTGCTAATCCCCCAAAGGCTAGTTCCCTTCGGTAAGCTGCTTGAGGCGCTTATGGGCGAAGTGACAGCGAACTACACGTGCAACATGATAGCCCGGAACATACTAGCGGAGTTCCACATGGCTATCGATGGCGAGCAGGTAAGCCTCGAGGAGGCCTCGCGAGTGGTGTGGAACCAGCGCAAGCTTAGGGTCTAGCCGCCACCCTGAGGCTCTCTACTTTCTTCTGCCTGTTTGAGCCAAAGCCGATGCCTGCGATAATCTGGGCACTCTTGCTCGACCAACCTCCAAAACCTCTTGGAGTGGTTAGGTTCCCTTAGGTGCATGAGCTCGTGGAGGACGACGTAGTCTATGACCTCCTGAGGCGCCGTCGCGAGCTTCAAATTGAAACTCAGGGTCCCACTGCTCGAGCAGCTCCCCCACCTGGTCCTCTGGTTCCTGATCATTACCGAATTGACGTTCAGCCCAAGCCGCCTGCTCAACCTCCAGACGCTCTGTTTTATGACGACCTCCGCCTCCCTCCTATACCAAGCCTCGACCGCCTTCTTCACCTCCCGTCTGGTGGCCCGCGGGACAAGGACGATCGCCTCTCCACCATCGATTCGGACCCTAGTTCGGGGATTGCCGTCGGCGACGATCCGCATTGGGTACTCCTTGCCTCTGAAGAGGACGGTGGATGGCATTGGAAAGGGCCTTTGTTCGAGGGTCGAAGGGAGGCTTCATAACGATTACGGTTGGCGCCTGTCCGAAGCGATACCCACGGTAGAGGTGATGACGGAGGAGAACGGCTTCTCCCCCGAAGAAGACGACTCCAGCAGCGGCCGTAGCTAAGCTGCCCTGGAATAGGTAAATGGAAGTACTTACTTATACTTAAACCCTCCGCTCCCGGGATATTGTTAACTTCGTTGCAGGATCCTCTCCCAAGAAAGGACAAATATGTCTGGAATCCGAAACAGCACAGGACGCTTAAGAGCAGATGCTCATGAATCGGAAAGGAGTCTGTTACGACGTCGGCCGCAGTATGATGGGCCAAGACTGGCGCCCGAAGTTCGACCCCAACGTCGTTCATCGCGAATTGGAGATTATCAAGGAAGACCTACACTGCAACACCGTGAGGATTTGCGGGCTTGGCGTCGACCGCCTCATGACGGCTGCTGAGGACGCACTGGAGCAGGGCCTCGAGGTATGGCTCTCGCCGGAGAAGTGGGACAGCGGCCAGGACGAGACGCTAGAGTACTTACGCAAGGCCGCCGAGAGGGCCGAAGTGTTAAGGAGCCGATGGCCAGAGAAGGTCGTGCTGAGCGTCGGATCTGAGCTGACTCTCTTTATGGGAGGCATCGTGCAAGGGAGGAACTTCTTCGAGAGGATGAACACCCCTTCCTTCTGGGAGGATGTGAAGTCGGGCAAGCACAACCCCCGTCTCAACACGTTCCTCGCCAAAGCGAGCGAAGCCGCGAGGAAAGAGTTCCACGGCCAAATCGCGTACTTTTCCGTCCCCCTAGAGACGGTCGACTGGAGCCCCTTCGATTTTGTGGGGGTCGACATGTATCGGGACGCCCGTACAAGGGATACTTACGGAGCGATGGTCGGGAAGTATCTCGCCTATGGGAAGCCGGTTACGATAGGCGAGTTCGGCTGCTGCACGTATCGGGGGGCGGAGCTGCTTGGAGGGAGCGGCTTCTTGGTCACGTTCGGGATGATGGCCGACTATTTCGGCGTCCGCGAGAAGCTGCCATGGATGGTAGCTGAAATGGTCAAGGTCATCCCTAAGGCTGGAGACCACTATATCCGTGACGAAGGGCTGCAGGCTCGAGAAGTCGCAGACCAATTGGCTGTTCTCGATTCAACAGGCGTCGACGGGACGTTCGTGTTCACCTTTGTTTCTCCGACCTCCCCTCACCTCGAGGATCCGAGATTCGATTCGGACATGGGCAGCTTCAGCCTGGTGAAGAGCTACCCAGAGAAGGATACCATCGAAGAGATGTCCAAGCAGTCGGCAGGACAGGGGAAGGAATTCCTCGGCGTCGATGTCGATCCCAGCTTCCTAATCAAGTTCGCCAACACTGATGAGATAGGCAAGCACGGCAACACGTACCCCGACATGACCTGGGAACCGAAGGAGTCGTTCGGATCTGTCGCAGAGTACTACGTGAACCACTGAGGACCTCCGAAGAGGAAGTGGAAGAAACGTAGAAAGGTAATGAGTCTCTTTAGTGCAACAAACGCAATATCATCCGCTCCGGCCACTCGAGATACTAGGGCAAAGTCCAGCTGGCGTTCGTCTCGCTAGAGTTGCTTTCGTCAAACGTCAGTCGCAGTTGAGGGCTTTGCAGCCACGTCCGCGGCCTCCGTCATCATTTCTGTGCTTTCCTTGTGCTTTAGGGGATGAGTCGGCTCTGCCTTTTCAAGGATCTTCGTGAGCCTGAGGTGCGCGTTGGTGCCTCCGCGTCGGACCTTGATCACTTCGGCCATCACTGAAACGGCGATCTCCTCGGGCGTTTCGGCGCCTATGTCGATCCCCATCGGAGCGTATATCTGAAAGAGGCGCTCCGTTGGGACGCCCTCCTTCATCAGGTCCCTATATGTCGAGTTGACGCGGTTCTTGCTCCCTATCATGCCCAAGTATCCAGCTTTGGTGTCGAGCACGGAACGAAGGGCTTCGGCATCGTATCGGTGTTCCGTGAGAATCACTATGCTATCGTATGGCGTGATCTTGACCTCTCTGATCTTCTGAAGCACGTCCTGGGTGTAGACTTCGGCATTGGGGAAGGCCTCCTCAGTGGCGAATGGGTCGAGGACCATCACTTTGTACCCCAGGAGCTCGGCGATCTTGTAGCAGGCCTTGGAGATGTTGCCCGAGCCGAATATTATGAGTCGGTTCGGGGGCTCCACCAGCTCGAGGGCGACCTTGATGTTTCCGCCGCAGGCCATCCCCAGGCCGCTCCAGCTTTCGTCGCCGAGGTTGAAGGCCTTGACGCGCGTCTGGCCGTCCTCGAAGACGAACCTGGCCTCTCTCACAACGAACTTCTCAACGCAGCCGCCCCCGATAGTCCCGACCGTGGGGCCGGATTCGGGGATGATCATCTTCGTGCTGACGCCCCTGGGAACTGAGCCATCCGCTTCAACGACGGTGGCCACCACTATGCGCTGGCCGTCGTTCAGCATCCTAGAAGCAACGGTGTAGATGTCTTCCATCGGTCAATGGCCGCCTTGTGTGTCAGTCCCACCTTTGCCCACAGGGCCCTATGGCGGGCATCGGTTTCTCGGCCAGCTTCTCAGGAGATTTCTTGACCACGACGTGGAAGTCCGCTTCTTCGTCCCAGGAGCGGACCACTTCCTGGCCATGGTTCCAGCAATACTTGAGCACGTTCTCCTTTGCGTTGTGGTCGTTTACCACTATCTCTATCACCTCATCCATCTGCGCCTTGTCAATGGCTCTCTTGGCCATCAGGATGGGCTTGGGGCATGGCTCATTCCTCGCGTCGACGATGACCTGGGCGATCAACGCGGCCATTGGTAATCAACTCCATTTACGTACAAGGGGTTTAAAATGTTATCCATTACAGGCCTACATTAACTAAATATGGTAAATGCATATGGTCTAACGACCGCGCAGGGGCTCGCCGCCTGAAGTCCGCGGATGAGGAGGTCTTGCGTCGTTGAGACGAGCAAGATACTAGTAGGCATGGCCTTCGCGTCATGCATTACAATATTAATATAGCGCGCAGGCAATCATTTCGTTCCAGACCCTCCATGCTTAGGAAAGTGATGCCCAGCAGGTCCACGGCTGTTGACTTCATTGTCGCGGTGGCGACGGTCGTGGCGGTCTCGTTCTTCATCTACTCGGCCTCTGGCATTTTCATCGGCTTTCTCCTGGCTGCACTCTTCGGAATAGCCACCTGGGCGCTTCTAAGATCTTCTAAGCCCTATCGAATCAGGACCATCTACGTCCTCGGACTGACGGTGGCGACCTGGACGGCTTTCTACGCGTTCATACAGCAGCTGGGCACATCCTACCTGATGAAGTGGCTCAGCACGCATCAGAGGGTGCCTCTCACCCCTGAGCCCGTCACCAACAGCGGCTACGTCTCCATCCTCTGCCCCTACCTCCTTCCAACGGCATTGGGGCGACCGGTCACAGTTCAGGTCCCCGTATACATCAAGTTCTTCACCTCCTTCCCCCCCAGCATAGGCCTCTTCTCGGTCATCTTCATGGCCTTCGTGGGGACAGCCTTCGTGCTGGGAAAGGGCTGGTGCGGATGGCTGTGCCCCTTTGGCGGGCTGGGTGAGACCGTCCGTCAGCTGCACAGGCCCTTCAGGTTCTACACGAAGTCGGTGAATCGGATCAAGAAGGCGTCGGCGCGAAGAGGAGTCGACCTAGAAAAGCAGGAGCCAAGTCAGATGCTACGGGACGTGAAGTATGCCTTCCTCGTGGTGACGCTTCTCTTGGCCATCGTCTACTCCGTCCAGTGGTTCTGCGTCTTTTGCTGGGCGGGCATACTCGGATGGTTCAGGTCGACCGAGAACTTCGATATATTCGTGGGCATCTTGGCTGTCTTCTTCCTCGGCCTTCCGTTCCTGAGCACCAAGAAGTGGTGCCATTCGATCTGTCCAGTGGGGGCAGGCCTGAGCGTGATGGACCGGATGACCCCATTCAAGATTTCAATAGACGAGCAGAAGTGCAACGAATGCTACGCATGTCTTAACGTCTGCCCCGTCTTCGGGTTCTCCAGGAAGCCCGACGGCGCGGTCTACGTCACCGACACCTGCGACAAATGCCTCGTCTGCCTGTACAAGTGCCCCAGCAAGGCCATAGACCTCCACCTTTACAGCATCAAAACCGATGCGAAGAAGTTTCTAATACCGAGCGCGACGATCCTCGGCGCCTTCTGGTTCTACTGGTTCATCGTCGTTACGTACAACCTGATTTCGATAGGGGTGCTCCACTGATGGCCATTGATTTAATGGCGGCAGGTCTCCTCCTCGGCCTCAGCAGCGGAGTGCAATGCTCGGTCGCCTGCCTTCCGCTGCTCCTCACCCAGCTCACGGGGGAGAGGACGACGCCTAAGGAGGGGATTCGCATCGCCTTCGCCTTCTCCCTCGGCAGGCTGGTGGTCTACTTCTTTGTGGCCTATCTCCTGTTCTACTCCTTCGGGATCTTCGGAGGGGCCCTAAGGAACCCGCTCTCGGAGGCCCTCTCCACGGCCCTGCTGGGAGTCATCATGGTCTACTATTGCTACCGGGCCATCTTCCGGCGAAAACAGGCCGCCTGCAGCACGGCCCTTCAGAAGAGGCTCATCAGGGTTCCGCTCACGACGATAGCGGTGGCGACCAAGCCGGGTAGGAATGGAACTTCGATGTTGCTGGGGATCATTTCCAGCCTTAACGTTTGCCTCCCTCTTGTGGCCTTGATTTCGATATCGGCCGTGTCCAACCTGCCGGTGACCTTTGCTGCCGTCTCCATGTTCTGGATTGGCTCGTCCGTCTACTCGCTGGGCCTAGCCCTGATGATGGCCGGCGCCTCGCGCCTAAGGATGGCTTCGGCTTTCCGTAGGCGGGTGGGATTCATAGGGAGCCTCTCGGGGCTGATGTTCGGAGCCTTCCTGCTCATGGCGGGCCTGTCGTCCCTGGCCGCCCTCTAGATAATCCGCTGGAAGACGTTGACGTAGTTCACCATCACGAACTGGAAGAAGAGGATCCCGACGTAGAACCCAACCAAGTAGATGATGGCGGCACCGTTGCCCGTGGTCGCGTTTACATGCTGTCTTAGCGGACACCCTTCGGCCAGGACGGAGAAGAAGGCGTAGCCCAATCCCCCGATCAGGGCGAGCACAAGGGTTGCGAGGGAGTCAGCCCCGGGCTCGTTGTGAAGCATCAGTGGGAAGTTGGCCATGTAGGGGGAGAACCTGAAGAAGAGCAGGTAGCCCACCAGCGCCCCAAGGGCCATCCCTATGATCGTCCTCATGAAGAGAGTGTCATGGAAGAGGTAAAGGTCTCGGTAGCCCGAAATGGAGCAGGACTTGGACCTCTGCCAGAGGTAGCCGATCACGCCACCGGCCGCCAAGGTGGCAAGCCCGATCTCCAGGGTCAAAGTCGCACCCTCCACTTGAGGTAGTTGACGGAGATCACCACGCCTGTGAGCATCCCCATTAATCCTATCAGCGCCACGAAGCTGCCGTACATGACCGCCATTATGATGTGAACCGAGCAGTAGCCGAGGGTGAGCCCGAACACAGCAACGAAGAACCCGTTGATGAAATGGTCTAGCGGGCGCCTGGGCATCCGGAAGCTGAACTCCTTGTTCCTAAGGGTGGCCACGCCGGCGCCTAGGAGCACGCCCACCACTGTCAGGACTGGGATGTCCACAGATGGGTCGTGGACGTACAGGGCGGTCCCGAACAGGTGGTTCACAATCCAGTCGATGAGGTCGCTGGGATGGCTGATGAAGCAAATCCCGTAGGCCGATGGCGGCCCTATGAAGAAGACGGCCTGGGCGATCGCGGCCCAGAGGCCAGTTACGAAACCGGCGACCAGCTTGTCGGTCGTCCAGCCCTTGGCCTTCCTCTGCACCTGGCCCTGCGTCGAAGAAGCTGCGAGCTGTTTGTTTGCCAAAGCCATCCACCCTATGTGGCGTCCGCCACCTTTCTTACCGCCTCTCCAACATGCTTGATCATCTCGAAGACGGGCGTAGCCGGCGTTGGGTTGGTGAGCTGCCCCGCTAGGCGGTTGGCCCGGGCCGCTATCAGGCAGGCCCTCATGGGCTCGTATCCGCCGGAAATCAAGGCGGACACCATGCCCGTTATGGTGTCGCCCGTGCCCCCGATGGGCTCTAGGGCGGGGATGTTGGGCTCGGATATCGTGTTCACGATCCTGCGGTCGTCCACGAGGAAATCCGTTGGCCCCTTGATCAGGAGGTACCTCGGGGCATTTCCCGAGGCATATGCCCTTTCGATAAGCTGGGGGACTTCGGTCGTGTCAATTTCGAAGAGCATGGACTTCACATATGCAGGATGCCCGGCCTCAGGGTCCGCGAGGAAGCATATTTCGCCAGCATCGGGGGTGAAGAGATCGAACTTCTTGCAGGAGCCGGTCGCCTTGGCTATGAGCATGGAGCCGGCGTCGGCTATCATGAACGGCCTCTTCTTCCAGTAGTCGAGCATCTCTACGAATTCCAGGAAGGGCTTCCTGATGGGGAGGATGTAGTGCATGGTGACGGCGTTCGCCCCTAGCCCTCCCGCCTGCTCCGTCAGGTATGAGTAAAGCTGGGCCGAGCCTGCCCCTTGGCCCATGTCCCCCGCGATCACGCCCACGGGCGATTCGATCCCAAGGGATTGGGCTGCCGTCGCTGAAGCGGCCATCATGGCCATGGCCCCGATGGAGCCGAGCTCCTTGGGGATGTGCCTGTCGCCAAGCGAGATTGATTCGCCGTCGTACTTGATGGTCCCTGCGATCAGGGACTTGTCTTCGATGGGCATCGTGCCCGAGAGGAGGAGCATCTACCTCATCTTCCTCCACGCCTGAAGCGAAGCCTCGTAGGCCTTCTGCAGGGTATAGGCGCAAAGGGTGAAGCCCAGCTCGTTGGGAGACACGACCTTATCCAGGGGCTGCCCTACCATCTTCAAAGCCAGCAGGGGTATGTCGGGACAACCGCCTCCGGAGATGTTTACCACGACGCCGGTCTTCTTGTGAAAGGTCAGCTTCATGTTCCCCACTCGAATCATCAGGTAGTCGCCGAAGTCCACCTTTTTGACCAGCTTGCTCACCTGGAGGGGGGGAAGGTCACCTTCAGAGGCGAAGACGACGTCGAGGATCGGGATTCCGTCTGCCCTGAGGACCTTCTCGGCCGCGTTCACCTGGTTGCTAGGGACCGCCATGGCGATGTCACATCCGGTCCGGACCTCAGGAGGCGGCGCGCCTGCCTTCGTGTCAAAACCTGCCCGCTTGAGGACGTGCTCTGCTCTCATGGCATCGCGGAAGAGTTCGAAGAGGAAAAGGGACCTCGAAAGGCCATATTCGTCGGTCCGCCTATGCGAAGTGGACATCGAGTCGCTCGACAGCTTATCGACTCCGCATCATATAATCCTTTGATGCCCTCATTACGGCCGTGTAATTATTCTATCTATCTTGCTGGCCTCAGACGGCGAACTCTCAGGGAAGCCCCTCCTTCCAGTCCAACTTGGCCGACTCCGGGTCGAGGGCCACGAGGGCCTCCGCCAGCTTCTCGACGCCGGAGACAAGGGCAGGAGTGGGCCTTCCTCTCATCTTCCTGACTTGCACCCCGAGGAGCATGATCTTCGTGTCCTTAAGGTCCTGCGAGATGACGCGGGCGAGTACGGCCAGGGGAAACTTGTGCACTAGGAAGAACTTGGTCTCCTGCTCGAGGAGGTCCTCCAGCACTATCTCCCCGGGGTTCAGGTTCCTATCGACGGCGTTGACCATGAGGATGACCTCGGGCCGTGCCATCAGGATTTCGGGGAGGAACTTCTCAGGGGCTGTTTCGCAGAGCAGGGGCTTGATGTTGACTAGGCGTCTTCTGGTATTCCTAAAAAGAAGGGGTCCAGCGACGTCGTCGCCCCAGTCGCTGCCCACGCACATCAGCAGGGTCCGCCGGCCCTTCACGAGCCGGCGAATCTGTTCCTTGTCCATTGGTGAATTACGGTCAGGCGTTCTGTGTCCCGGGAGTTATCTGTTTTGCTTCCTCGAGCATCTGCCTGTACATGCCGACGTAGTTGAACGAGAATGGGCAGACCCCGGCGCAGAGGTTGCATTCCGTGCATGTGGCCATCTGCTCCGAGACGTACCTTACCTCGGTCGGAGTGAGCTTCCTTGACCTCCGTATCTGGTAGTACTTCCTCAGCTTCAGCACCGGGGCCTCCATGGGGTCCTTGTTGAAGGCCTCGTAGGTTGGGCAGACCTCCACGCATCTCCCGCACCTGCCGCAGGCGGACGCGAAGGAGAGCATGCTAGTTCCCGAGTCAGGCTTGGTGAACCTCCAGTAGAGAGTGGCGATCCCGTGCCGTACAGCCCCTCCCGCAAAGAAGGATACCACCAGCCAGACGTATATCAGCAGCAGATGTAGCACGCCGAAGTAGGCGAGGATGGGCGTCGTGAAGCCCACGGCCGTCACGAATCCGAAGACAGCGAACAGCTGCACCAGGCCGACC
>CAYYVT010000160.1:0-17227 GCA_964475215.1 uncultured Nitrososphaerales archaeon | reverse complement strand
ATCCTCTACATCGCAGTCATCCTGATCGCAATCGCAGTAGTGCTCCAAATCGTGATATTGGTCAGGAAGAAGTAGAAGACTCCTTCCTGATCCCCCTTTATTTTCTTGTTTCTCCTTCCCTAACCTGAGGTCTGGCCCTCCGGGATCTTCGAAATCTTCCTGGAGTCAAAAAAGTCCCGACCGGGTGCGGAGCACAAAGTTTTAATGAGATTGAGAATTCTCAGGTTCCTGTGTCCGGAGAGCCCCCAAGGAAGGGCCGGTTGACCAAGAAACGCCTTAGGCTACTTCTTGTCCTTCTCCTGGCCGTCTCCCTCGTGGTCTTGGGCCTGTTCGGCGCCCCCTTTGCCGCGCCGTTCAACGTCTCGAAGGTCGCCTTCGCATCAAATGTCTTCATCCCCATAACGCCGAACGGGGGCTTCGAGCTAAACGACAACTCTTGGAGCATATCGTCCACTGGCCCCGGATTTGCCAAGATCGTCACCGGGGGCGCCGCGTCTGGAAACCGCTCCCTTTACATCAGCGATCCTGGGCAAAGCGTGTCCGTAGGATACAACGACTCGACCGCTCAGGTGCTTCCCCTGCTCATCAACGCGTCGACCACCTTCGGCTTCGACCTCAAATATGTGGGTCCTGCCGTGAACGAGGGGCAGAGCTACGTTACCCTGATCCTCATCTTGAGCTGGCGGCTCAACCCCAACGACACCTTCCCGCTGACCTTGGTGCTTGGCAACTTCTCATCGTACCTGGGTTCCACCTACGACAGCGTAAACGCCTCGGCGGGCATACTGATGCTCCGCGGCGTCAGGTCCGTCGACTCTTGGAATACATACGAGCTGCAGCTTGGGACGCCCAGGGTGGACAGCCTCATCAAAGGCTATCTTCTTGACAATTCAAGCACCCTCTACAACGTGGGCGATCCGATCTACGTCATGGGATTCGGCATCGCCGTAGCCAACGCGGACGCATACTTCGACAACTTGGCGTTGTACAACGTCATCCCTTCAAAGGCAGAGGTGACGCTCAGCAAGCCCACCCTTCTGCCCTCCACAATCCTAGGCTTCATCGCTTCGGTCGACGGCGTCGAGCAGAACTCCACCGTCTCGTACGGCCTGACGACCGACACGGTGACCGTGACGATGGACCTTCCGTTGGCCTACAACGCGACGTACCAGTTCGAAATTCAGACCGGCTGGGGGACCGCTCTGTACTCCGTCACGCTGACGGACCCCTCCCTTCCGTCCTGGATATAGCCCCGCACGGCTCTTGACCTACAAATCAACTGTTTTTGCTCTGCAGACACTAAATATGGACCGCCAAGAACAGCACCTATCGAGGCGTAGAAATCGTGGGTAGAACGACCATCTTATTCGGCTTCTGGGTACTAGGATATGCAATCGGATTCCTCGGATACTTGGTCATCGACAGGACTAACATCTTCCAGGGGATCCTCAATGCCCTTTACACTCTCTTCGGAGACAAGCAGCTGGCCAACGCGGCCATCGTGGGCTTTGCGACATCCCTGCTGTCCCTTGCGATCCTAATAGCTTGGAGCTACACGCAGAAGAGCTAGAGGAGCCCTAGCAGGGCGAGGGCGGCGAAGGCCACAATGTACCCTATCGCAAGGTAGCCTGCGAACGGTACTCCGTAAGAGGCTTTCACAGTCGCATCTTTCCCGAGATACCCCTGCAGGGCGTCCCAGGCCTCCTCAGGCGAACCCTTCAGCTCCACCACGATGCCTCCACAGGTAACCTCGAGGGGGATCCAGACGTTCTGCTTGACCGCCTCTTCGACGGTCATCGTCTTCTCAATTTTGAACGAGCCGTGTCGGACCACTAGGTATGTGATGTGGGCCAAGGCGATGATCGCCGCCGCCAACATCTGCGGCAGGGGAGAGAAGGTGGAGGTCCCGATGGACATGGCTATGATGGCGAGGCCATCCGCCTGCCCGAAGAGTCCGAGAAGGATTGAAAGCGCCCCGAACGCCCCGAAGATTCCCACCTTGAGCAGGGAGAGCTGCCAGATTTCGGGTTGTTCCCACAGCATCACCACCCCTGCGAGGATCGCCGGTATCCACGCATAGTCCGAGACCATCCTGTCCCTGAAGTCCTGGTAGGCGACGAGCGCGAAGGTGACGGATGCCAGGAGCTCTGCGTACATGGGGCCGTTCTCCCTCGAAAGTCACCTTCTTCCCATAATTAAGCCTGCTCCGAAGGGGCCCCTCCGGTTCTCCCTGCCGCCAACTCCTCTGTCGTTATATCGGGAATTCGCCTAGGTGAATGTGAAGCTCGAACTCTATTGGCCTGTAGCCAGCATCATCGGCGGGCTTCTCCTGATTGCCGCTCTTGGCCCCTACTTTCCCTCGTATGATTCCCTCGCGATGGCCGCGGTCGACTCGGCTCTTCTCCTCGTGCCCCTGGCCCTGGGCCTGGGAGGTGACAGGCGAGCATCCATCTCCCTAGCCGCATACGCCGTCGCATGGGCGTCCCTCGCCTTGGCGGGGCTGGCCTCACCCATAGCTATCGTGCCTGCATCTGCCGTCGTCCTGGTTTCTGCATCGAGGCTGTCTTTTCGCGTCGGTGCAGCCATCAATCGCATCCTCAACGCCTTCATTTCGCTTCCTCCGGGTCGCTGCGCCTCCCAGCGTTCGATGTTCAAGGAGGCATACGCCTGCAACGGCCTGTTCGCTGCGGCGCTTTGTTCGCTGGGCGCTGCCGCCCTGAGGTCCTCCCTGCCTTTGGCGACGGCCGGAGCGGCCTTAGCCTTCGTCAGCCTATACCTGGCAGCCTTCAGGGACGACCTCACCCGATCCTTCGACCTCGAGCTCCCATTCCTGATGATCCTATCCTCCTTCTACTCTTCGGCCGGCCACAGAGGAATGGAGGCTTCCCTTGAGTCGATCACCGACGCGTCGGCCAAGGTCTTCAGAGCCTTGGGCCGCACTCGCTTGGCCTTCCTCCACGAGAAGCTCTTCTCTAGCTCTGCTCCTGGACAGGCCTTGAAGCGCTTTGCGGTCCGACAGGAGGACACTTCACTCAAGCAGATCGTCGACGGGTACAGGACCGTCGCAGCTACGGGCGGCGATGTCTATGCCTACCTCGTGGAGCAGACGGACAGATCCCTCTCGAAGCTCGAAGAGACCCGGCTCGAGAGGGTGAGGACGACAAGGGGCCTGGCTGAGGTGCTCCTTCTGACGCTGTCTCTAGCCCCGTCCATCGCCATGACGATTTCAATCATAGGATACAACGGCTCCTCTACGCTGCTCCTGCTGGCTGGGGCACTGCCTGTGGCCTCGCTTCTGGCCCTCGCCATAGTGGACCTCTACCTCCCTCCAGTGAAGGACCAAGTGGAGGTGACTTGGGGCCTCCCCCTTGGTCTCGCCGCGGCCGCCTCCGTGCTGGTCGTCACCCTCGGGCTCTCTTCCCTCCCCGTTTCGGTCACCGCGGCCTCCGTCGCCCTCCTCCTGCCACTCTCGGTCGAGTATCTCTTCGGTGCAAGCGCCGCACGCAGGGATGAAAGGGAGTCGCTCAAGATGGTCACCTCCATAGTGGAGGCGCTGCAAGTCGGAAAGAGCGTGCATGAAGCACTACGACAGATGTCCCTCGAAGGCCTGCCTCCTTCGTTCTCAAAGATCGTGAATGACTTCAACACCCAGATC
This sequence comes from uncultured Nitrososphaerales archaeon, assembly GCA_964475215.1. Taxonomy (GTDB): domain Archaea; phylum Thermoproteota; class Nitrososphaeria; order Conexivisphaerales; family DTJL01; genus DATKKG01. Next base: position 13,572 of record CAYYVT010000160.1, on the reverse strand, counting down.
AGCTTGGGCGTGCCGCCTCAGGAGGCGGGGGCGATGATCACATCCAAGTCCTGGGTGACGAAGGCAACCTTTGTGGTGATCGGGCACGCGATGGTCCTGGGGGGTGGCCTCGAAATCGTGGAGAGGTTCCGATCCTTCCTTTCTAGGTACGTCGACTCTTGGGATGCGGTCAGGAGGGAGGCGCTGTGGACAGTGGCCCTCTCCGCCTCCCTTCCATTCGTGACCCTTGGAGGGGTCAGCGTGATAACGAGCCTTGAAGGCAGCTTCGCCGGCACAGCCGCTCTGCCAGGCCTCTCGATGACTCTGCGGGCGCTTCCCCTACAGACCGTGCTTCTGGCCTTCGTAGAGGTCTCAGCCCTGGCAGCAGTGGTATCCTGCAAGCTCTCAGGCCTTACTATTAAGGCGACTCCGGCCGCCCTGGCGACCATGGCGGCGACCCTCGCTTCTCTCGTCATGTTCGGCTTGGCGTGATCTCTGTCGTTAAATGGTGTAGATCGCTACTGGTCGGTGACATCACATCTTGAAGAGAAGGGCCATCACGCCTTTCATAGCCACGGCCATCCTCATCGTCGCCACCGTCGTAATCGGCGGCCTATTCTTCACCCAGGTCAGAGATTACGTCAATTCCGCCATGCAGAATCCGTCGCTGACCCTCACCGATTACACGATCTCCCCCGACCTAACGACGTTCACGCTCAACGTAAGGAACGACGGGAACGTCAACGTCAACATAAGCGAATCGATAGTGAAGGTGGACGGGGTCAGCTACATCTTCACCTTGCAGAACACCACCTCCACGTACCTAGTGTTCTATGGCCTGGGCCCGGTGATCAAGCCCGGCCAGGTGGCTAGCATCGGATACATATTCAACAACAGTGTCAGCTTCAGCCTGAACCCGGGCGACGTCCTCTACGTCACCCTGGTGGGGGACGTCATTTCCAAGACGCTCTCGATTACGATGTAAGAAGGGTGGCACCGAGGATCACCTTGCCCCCGCTTCCTTTTTCTCGCAACCGTAGGGCCGTCTCAGAATACTTTTCGGTGCTTGTGCTCATCGCCGCCACCCTGGGGCTCTCAGCCTTCCTGTATCAGGCCTACTCCTCCTCGTTCCGGTTTGCCGCCCCACCTCCCTTCAGCTTCGGCTTTCGGGCGGTGGATACTGGGTCCGGTTTCGAGCAGGTGACGGTCGAGTTCCAGTTCCAGGGCCTCGTGGAATTCAGCGACCTCCTTCTGAACGGGACCTCAAATGGGTATCTCTCCCTCGGCGCGGATGGGAGCTATGCTCCTGCCAGGGGCGGAGTGGAGTTCTTCTCTTTCGTCCTTCCCCTCTCCGGACAGCTCACGATATCCAACGTCTCCTTCGCCTTGGTGGACGGAGAGGTTGCCAGCTCGATTTATGCCAGCGCAGGGCGCCACGCCGCGATCGTAGTGGCAGGAGGGAACTACACGATATCAGCCCCCTCCTTCGATGCGTCGCGACAATCCGGGGTGGATCCGGCTCCGTTCATGAGCCCAGAGAACCTGAGCAAGCCTGCCTCCTCGTTCACCCTGCTTCTGCCGATGAAATCCGGTTCGACTCTCACTGTCACCCTCGTATACTCCAATGGACTGGCTGAAGGTGTCGTCGATGCATAGAAGGGCCGTCGCGGAGATCGTGGCTGCGATAGCGCTGCTCGGGGTCACCATAGGCCTGTCAAGCGGGCTCGCAGCGACCTACTATGGATGGCTGCGGAGCTTCTCGAGCCAGAGCACGCTCCTCGAAGGTCAAGCGGCCCAGTTGACGTCAACGCGAGTTTACCTAGTGGCGGCTGATTGGAGCGCCGGTTCGAAGGTTTGGCTATTCAACGCTGGCGGGACTCCGGTCACCATAAGCGAAGTCTATGCGGACGGTTCGCTCCTTGCCCCGGGAAGTTGGCTTCTCGTCGACTCCGGGACAGGGGAGAACTCGACCTCGCTGCTCCCTGGGCACCTCTACGCTCTATCCGTCGCGGCGTCGAGCTCAGTCGTGATCTACTTCGGCGACCTCTACATGGTCGAGGCGGCGGTCGGGCCTTGAAGAGGGGAGTCGGCCAGATCTACGCCATGGCCGTAATGCTCGCACTGATGATATCCACTCTCCTGGTGGGGCTAGGCATGGAGGGAAGCATCTTGCAGTCGGAGAAGGACAGCATAGGGGCCATCGAGGCGAACCAGCGGAGGGAGCTCGAGAAGCTCGGCGTAAGCCAGGATGGTGGAAAGCTCACCGTCGAGAACATCGGGACGGTCCCCGTGACCATCTCCTTCATTCACACCAGTTCCGCAGACGAGGCCGTGAATCAGGTGGTGCAGCCGGGGGCCACATGGATGGGGCTCGCGCTCGGCTCGTCACCAAATTCCGTCATAACTTCTCTAGGGAACGTCTTCTCTCCCGACGCAAACTCCTCCCAGCCCGCCGAGGAGTTCCCTTCAGGGGCCTCCCTTTACTACTCTCCACTGGCACCCGACTCGTATTTCATATTCAATCCGATGTACTCCAGCGATGTCGGGGCCGTCACGAAGGCCGAGATATCCGGCTCCGCTGACTGGACGGCCGTCTACCCTCCTGACTACCCGTTCAACCCAACCTCCTTCTCGACCGGGATGCTGTCCTCCTCGGATAGCGACTACACCCTATTCTACACACAGTATTACTACGCAGGCTATTACGCAAGCGTCACCCCCTACGAACTGCAGGCCCCCCAAGCTGACAGATTTACCGTCAGCAGCGCTGGCCCCATTTCGTTCAAATCGAGCACCCTAGGTTTCCTAGCCATCAGCCTCCGGTACCTTGCCGCAGGCTCCGAGGAGTACTCCTTCTGGAACTCCTACACCTTCCTGTCCCCCGCCGGCAACGTTGTCCAGACCTACGACCCGGGGGCCTTCCCGTCTAGGGGCTACGAAGCATTCTTCGGAGAAGGGGCGGAGGCCTTCAACGGCTCGGACATCGCGGAGTTCGGGTTCGGGACTTCGTATTACTATGAAACGACGGGCTCCTTCCCAACCGACGGCCTCTACCCATATTCAAGCATGTACATCCGGGTCCTCGGATGGGGCGCTGCCGGCCTTTCAACTGTGGCAATGTATGACGTCTCCTCCAATTACCCGGCCTATCCATATCTTGCCGACGACGTGCAGGCTTGGGCGGGCGCCGAATGCGTCTACGGCAACCTGATGGCCATCAGGATCTCGATGCGCAGCCCGACCAATGCATACGTCCTGCTGGACGTCTACGATCTCAACACCGGCGACCTCCTCGCAAGGAAGCTGCTTTTCAATGGCTCCTACACCTCCAATACCTTCCCCTATCAGGCCTTCCATGAAGGGTTCCTCGACTCCGACCACCTCGTCTTGGAGGATGGAGTAGGGGGTTCCATCGAAATCCTGTCCATTCCGGGGAACCTGTCGGTCTTAGCCACCGCAAGCTCCCTTCCATCGGCCTCCAGGGTGGGGAGCGCCGTCCCACTGGTCCCCACGGATTACACCACCATCACCGACTTCTACATCGTGCCGGGAGCCTCCATCGTCTACCCTACCTACGCCGGGGCCTACTTCTACGACTATGACCTCAGCATCATCAAGACGATCTCGTTCCAGGGATTCGAGCCTCAGCCAAAGAGCCCCAACCCTTTGGTGCTGGTCTCCAACAGCACCATAGTCGCCCTTGTCGCAGGCCCTGATGGCCAATCCTACGTCAAGGTGTTCGGCCCTTGATAAGGCCGAGATGGCTCGCGAGGAGCAAGGAGGCGCTGGATTACGAGGTCGTGAGCCTGCCGGCGGATCTGCCAAAGGGGGCGAAGGTCGAAACCGAGTACAGGTTCCTATATTCTCTCCCCAGGTCCCGCTCCCTCCCCGAGGACCTGACCCTGGAGGCGACCGTCGCCACCCTGGGAGGGAAGGGCTACTACATAGTGAAGGAGCCCGCAGTGGACGTCGAGCTCAAAGGGCGCATAGAGGAGGCCGTCAAGAAGTCATATTCGGCGGTGCCCAAGAGCGAAATACTGGCGGAGGACCCCCTTGGGCTCATCCTACTGGGCGTCAAGGGGACCGGCCCCCTCCAAGACGCGACGGAGGAGGAAATCCGGACCACCGCCTACTACCTGAACAGGGATCTCATGGGTTACGGACTGTTGGACCCCTACCTCAGAGACCCCTACATCGAAGATGTCTCCTGCGACGGCCTCGGCAAGAACATCCGCGTATGGCACGGCCTTCGCAACGAGCTCGACTGGCTGGAGGGCTCCCTCAGGTTTGGGTCCCCGGAATCGCTGGATTCGGTCGCCCTGCGGCTCGCTAACAGGAGCGGTGCCTATGTTTCGGCAGCGACCCCGCTCGTGGACGCGACGCTGCCCGAGGGCTACCGCCTCAGCTGCACTTGGCGGGACGAGGTGTCGAGCTTCGGAAGCAGCTTCACCGTGAGGAAGTTCAGGGCCAAGCCCTTCTCAATTACGGAGCTGATCCACCTGGGTACCCTCACGTCCGATGTGGCGGCCTTCCTCTGGAGCCTCATCGAGCTGAAGGGGTTCATCTTCATCGTAGGATCGAGCGCGTCGGGGAAGACGACCATCCTCAACTCCCTCGCGTCGCTGATGAACCCCAACTGGAAGGTCGTCACCATCGAAGACGTAAGGGAGATAAACCTTCAGAACCCTGGTTGGAAGGCCCTCCATACCCGAACGGGCGCCCTGAGCGGGTTCGGCAGGGTTGGCCTCTTCGAGCTGGTCAGGCTCAGCCTCAGGGAGAGGCCCGACTACGTCATCCTTGGGGAGGCAAGGGGAGAGGAGACCGGGGTCCTGTTTCAGTCCGCCTCCACGGGGCATGGGTGCATGGCGACCTTTCACGCCACGGACGAAGACGCGCTCTGGGCTAGGCTCACCCAGCCCCCCATCTCCATCCCCCTGAGCCTGCTGAGCCTGATCGACGCCGTCGTCTTCGTCGCGAGGACGCCGAGGGTCAGCGCGCGCACCGTCCTTCGGGTGTCTGAGTATCAGGAGGGATGGAGGACCATCTTCAGGAGATCCGGTGACCGCTATGAAGGTGGCTGCGACTTGGCCTTGAAGTTCTGGAGAAGGGGGGAGGCCCTCAACCTCAGCCAGGCGAGGCAGTCGAAGGACCTCGACGAGAAGAGGATCTTCTTGGAGGAGCAGGTCAGGGGCCAAGTGTTCTCATATGAGGACCTCGCCGCCAAGCTGAGGGACTACTACTCCGCCAGGACCCCCTAGTAGTCTACTTGACCCGCTGCTTCTCATATATCTCCCTAACCCTGTCGAGCGTGTCAGCCTCCTCTGGCGACTTGTCTAGGCGTATGTTCTTGATCCTGGGGAAACGAAGGGCGTAGCCGCTGTCGTGGCGGTCGCTCAGCTGTATCGAGTCGAAGGTCACCTCGAGGACGACGGCGGGCCTGACGATGCAACGGTGGCCCTCCCACCTGACCGCGAGCTCCTTCATCTTCTCAGTCATGAACGAGATCTCTTCGTCCGTCAGCCCAGAATACGCCTTCCCGATCACCCTCAGCCCCTCACCGTCACGAACGGCAAAAGTGTAGTCGGACAAAAGGCCCGCCCTCTTGCCGTTCCCCCATTCGGCGGCCACCACCACCACGTCCAGCGTGTCCAGCTCCTCCTTCAGCTTGACCCACATCCCCCCTCTTCTTCCCGGCGTGTAGGGGGAAGCGGGATCCTTGACCATGAGCCCTTCGAAGCCTCCTTCGCGGCTCTCCCTGAACATCTTCTGGAGCTCTTCAGCCCCGGAGGCCCTCCACTGGGGGGCGACCCTCACCCTATCCCTGAACGTCAACTTTTCGAGAGCCTCTCTCCTGGCTTCCAGGGGCTCGTCCAGTATGGACCTCCCGTCGAGGTAGAGGAGGTCAAAGACGAAGTAGAATATAGGCGTCCTCTCCCGTTCCTCGAAGGTTATGTTCTTCCTGTGAAGGCGGGTCTGCATCTTGACGAAGGGGATCGGCTTCTCCCCATCGAATGCCAAAGCCTCCCCGTCCAGAATGGCCTCCTTCCTCATCCCCCGCAGACAATCCCTAATCTCGGGCATGGTGGGGGTGACATCCTCCATCCTCCTCGAGAAGAGCCTGACCTCCCTCCCGACGTGTGCCTGAAGCCTTATCCCGTCATACTTGAGCTCGGCCCGGACCTCCTTCTGAAAGTGTTCTTGTATCTCCTTGGCGCTACCCTTCGGCTCGGCGAGCATGAACGCCACGGGCCTGTAGAGGCGCGGCCTCGCCTCCCCCAGCTTCCCCCGACGAAGCAATCCTGCAACTTCCCCGACGTCGCCGGTGACAAGCAGGGCGTTGCGGACCTTCTCCGGGTCCTCCCCGAAGGCCCTGGCCAGGGCTTCTTCGACCAGCCCCGCCGTGGCCCCGACCCTGATTTCGTTGGTTATGATCCTGATCAGGTACTTCGCCTCCAGGGGCCCTGCGTCCATCATCAGCCCGACCAACAGCCTGCGCTTTCCTGAGGAGCTGCCGCTTCCCCTTGCCCCCGCCATTTCGTCAAAGGCCTTCGAGATCCTCTGAATGGTCAGTGGCTCCTGGGCCAGCGAGACCGCCCTCTGTCCCCCGGCGAGGAGCTCCTCCGCAACGCTCCCAAGGTCGCCATGTCTGACGTATCCGTCCGAAAGCGCCTCCTCGCTGACCTTCACCACGTCCCCGAGGGCGTCGAGGACCACCCTCCAGCCCACGCCTATGTCCCCCTCCGAGGCCTCCTTCCCGATCATGAACCTCACAGCGGGGGAGAGAGATGCCTCGCCCAGGGTCCCGAGGTATCCGCCGAGGATGTCTATCTTCTCGTTCTTGCTGGCGGTCCGCCTGACCCTCTCCAAGGTCTCCGAGAACGCCTTGAAGGAATCGGGGCCACCGGTCTCCATAAAGATCTATAGCGCCTTGGTCATCAGCAGGGCGTCTTCGCCGTCCCTATAGTATGAATAGAGCCTCTGAGAGGTGGAATACCCCATCTTCTCGTAGAGGGTGATGGCAGCCGTGTTCCCAACCCTGACCTCCAGGAAGGCTTCCTTGCAGCCCCGTGTCACCATGGCCTTGTGGCCCTCCTCCATCAGGGCCCATCCCAGCCCCTTGCGCTGGTGCTCCTTTAGGACAGCCACTGAGACGACGTGAGCCTTCTTGGTCAGGCTGAACCCCCTGATATTGGAGAAGCCGAACTCGACCCTGTTCATCATGTACCCGATGACGGTCCCCTGCCACTCGACCACAAGGAAGCCCTCGGGGAACCCATCGAGAACGTCGTAGTAGAATACGTCCGAGTAGTGCTCCGGGAGGGTGCTTTCGTTGACTGTCATCACCTGCGGGATGTCCGCAGGAGCGCATTTGCGCAGTGAGTAGTCTCCGACCTTGCGAATCACTTCGTCCAGCAAGGGACTTTTCCTTCCCTCCCACTTGGCGGACTAACCTTTAAAGCTTAATCCCGAGTGGGAGAGCTGAGTCGCCTCTTGGCCCTGGCTGAGATCTCCGATGTAGAGCGCTGCGTCAGGGAGAGGTTCAAGGTCAAGGAGGTGTTGCTCACGAGCGCTGTCTCCGCCGAATTCTCCCTGTCCGAGGGCGGGCAATTCCAACAGAGGTTTGAGGACCTCGTCCGCGTCCTAAGGCCCATGGGCTTCATCCCAATCCTCCGCCAGTCCGTGAGTGGGCCCACCATCTATGTGGCGTCGACAAAGGGGCTTCCCAAGAGGCAGCTCTACCTTCCGGTCATCCTCTTCGCCGTCACGATGGCGACGGTGGCCGTGGACGGATGGCTGAAGTCGTCAGCCCTGGCAGCCTCGATCAGTGACTCTGGGGTCATCAGGGACACCCTCCTCTACGTGGCCTTCATGGCCGCCTTCCTCATCGTCCCCTTCAGCGTGCGTTATTTGTTCTCAATCCGCAGCGGTGCACCTCCGCCCATACCGTACTTCATACCGGGGCTTCCGCCCAGCATCCCGACCTTCGGGGCGCTCTATTCGATGTCGGAGCCGCCCGTGAACCGGGACGACGAAATGGTTCCTGCCGTGTGGGCGACCCTGTCTGGGCTCGCCGTCGCCTCCGTCACGCTCCTAGCTGGCCTACTCGACACACGGCTGATCACCCAGGAGGCCGCGGCGGCGACTTTCGGCTCGTCGGCCCATTTCGTGGCCCAGCAACTCCCGCTCGGCCTGGATTACCTTGTGACGGCCTTCCTCCATCCGACTTCACAGGGCACCATCCTCTCGCCCCTGGTCTTCGCCGGCTGGTTCGGCTTCCTGATCAGCTTCGCCAACATGATACCCACCCGACAACTGGAGGGTTGGAGGATCGCTGGCGGCTTCCTTGGGAGGCGCAGCCTCGCGGTGGCAGCCCTGATCTCCATCTTCGTAATGGTCTTCGTCAGCTTCTGGATGGCGCTCTTCGTCTTTGCGGTCTCATGGGGCACAAGGGATCTGCTGCCACTCGATGACATCTCGAAGGCCTCAAGGAGGGACCTCTATCTCTTGGCTTTGGTCCTTGTCCTTGCCGCCCTGGCGTACCTGCTCATGCTGTACCCGCAGCTCCCCACATTCCCCTCCATCTACTAGGGAACACGCAGCACCGTAAGGGAGGCGTCCTTCACCATCGTGGCCTTCAGCTTCCAGCCGTGACGGGCCTCCACCTCCTCGAACGCGTTCTTGGCGGAGGACGGGGCCGAGAGCCCCAGCCTCTTCTCCACTATCGTCCGCGGGAGCGTGGACACAAGGTGTAGCTTCAGCCTCGACCGCAGCCACTTGAGTATGATCATGTCCTCGTATCCCTCCACATGGGAAAGGCTCTCGGGCCTCACGGTCATGTCGCAGAAGGCCCTGAGAGCAGGGCTGCCAAGCCCCTCCATCGCCTCGGCGACGAGGATAGCTTCAGCCTCTTCTCCCACGGCCGCCGCCTGGTTGCACAGCGCCGTCAGAGAGAGATGTAGGGTGGAGTCCGCGTCCCCTCCGCCCGGCGAGACGACCATCAGCCTGCTCTTGGCGGCGGAGAAGACCCTCGTCCGAGTCAGGAGGCCTACCGACTTGGCGTGCGCCTCGGGATATGCTCCGCTGGAAAGCTCGGCGAAGCCCCTCCTAGAACGGACGTATTCGAGACAGAATGGATTGCCCGCTTCTTCCGTCACCCTTCCTGCGAACCAGCCGGGATCGGTGTCGGCCGCCGGGGCGGGCTCCCCCTTCCATCTTCCGATGGCCTCCATCCCAAGCCCTAGCGCCTCGACGATGGCGGACGCTCCTCCCCTGACTCCATAGATCGGATCAAACGCGGCCTCGGCAATCACCATGGGCCCTCCCCCCCTGAGGCCGGCCAACGTGCGGACGAGCACGCCGTCCACGACCCCCAGCTCCACCGAGGGCCTTTCCTCCGTCAGCGAGTACCCGAAGTGGGTGAGCCTCTTCCGGGCGGAGGGGCTCCACCTCCCGCCAACGTGCACCTTTACGTCTTTCGGATCTGTGTGCCATACGGAAAGCAGCCTGTTCAGGAGATCGATGGAGTAATTCGAGCCGTCCATCACGACGTATTCCCTCTTCGGGATGGCCCCCAGCTTCTCCTGAACCGCCTCCTCGGCAAGTCCCTGGGCGGGCGCCTCCACGACCTCGCCGAGGTTCTCAGCCTTGGCGTTGATGACCACTTCCACCTCACCATACGGCAGCCAAATCTCAGGCAGACACGCTCAACCCCGATTCTCCGGCAAGGAGATGACGCTCCGTCGCTCTACTCTTCGCTTCAAAGCTTTAAAGATGCGTCTCCCATACGGCGTCGGCGTGCCTCTAGGCATTTCGACGCTCTTCCTGGTCGTCCAGAAGAAGCCCTTCTCGTCTGTGCTTGCGCTCATCTCCGACCCCATCGCCGAGGAGGCAGGGTACCTGGAGATAGTCGACAACGCCTCGACCAAGCTCTCCGACGGCGTCACCAAGAGCCTGGCACGCCTGAATGAGACCGGCTACAGCTTCACGGTCCACTCCCCCTACGAAGACGTGAACATAGCCTCTTCAGATCTCTCGGTGAGGAGGCGCTCAATTGAGGCCGTCAAGACGAGCCTGAGGAGGGCGGTCGAATTCGAGGCACTCAACGTGGTCGTCCATCCGGGGACGAGGGACTCGGATGCCACGGCGGACGAGGCCTTCCAGGCGAACTGCGATTCCATCCTCGAAATCTGGGACTATAGCTGTTCGCTTGGGCAGCACATGTCGGTGGAGAACGACATCCCTCACCGCGGGGGCCTCCTGGTGCTTCCTGATGACTTCAGGAGGTTCTTCTCACTGGGAGGCGTGAGGATGCCCCTCCTGCTGGACGTCGGCCACGCCAACATGTCCAAGTCCCTGAAGGCTTTCATCGATGAGATGGCTTCGGATTTCGCCGAGCTCCACGTGCACGATAACAACGGCCTTGAAGATCAGCACCTGGCCATGGGCGGAGGGAACATCGACTTCGGACTGCTCAAGCCGCTGTTCGCCAACAGCTCCCTCCTCTTCACCGTGGAGAGCGTCCATGACCCCATCGAATCCTTCAAGAAGCTTGTCACCCTACGCAAGCAGGCCCTCCTCATATAGGCTCTGCCACGTTACCACAGGCACCTTATTATATCGCCGGAGTCCTTGCTCGGACGAATGTCCTCGAAGCAGAAGCTCAGCGAAGAAATCTGGGACAGGTTGGGCTACGTGGTGGACCCCGAGGTGGGGGTCCCCATCGTTGAGCTCAACGTCGTCGAGAAGGTCGAGGTGGCTGACGACAACACCGTGTACATCCAGCTGAGGATGACGACCCCCGTCTGCCCCGCCATCCTCGCCTACCAGCTGGCCGCCGACGTCAAGAACGCCGCTGAAGGGGTCGAAGGCGTGAAGAAGGTCACCATCAACGTGCGCGAGCACTACATGGCCGACGTCATAAACCAGAACGTCAACAACCCCAACCCCGACCAGCCCCTGCAGATGTGATCCTTTTCAAAAGGGCTTATCGAGCAGCATCTTGAACCGCTTAAGCAGCCTTCCGGCCCTGAACCTAGTCTCGGGCGAAAGCCTTCCAGGCTTGGATCTTCCCCTGTAGTATACCAGAAGGTCACCTTCATCGTCTTCGCGCCTGAAGAGGAAGACGGTGTTCCTGAGGGCATAGGAGACCTTCCTCCCGCCGGAGGGCCGCATCTCCTTCACCAGGCCCGCCTCCATCAGCACTGAAAGGTGCTTCAGCGCCCCCTGGTTGGAGATGTGGAGCTCCTCCGCAAGCTCCCCCACGCTCCTGTCACCTTCGGCCAGCAGCTCCAGCAGCCTCCATCTACTTTGGGAACCGATCACGTCAAGGGCGTCCATGCGTCTCATGGTTGGGGGTAAAGGTTTAAATAAACCTTTAGTTATAACCGACGGTTGGTAACTAGGAGTTAAAGTGATTGAGATATGAATGAAAGAGAATACCGTGGCCTGTTCGACGACATGGACGATCTCATGGACGAGATCGAGAAGGAGATGGAGGGGATGCTGAGGCAGTTCAGGAGCAATGGGCTGCCAATGAACCGCTCCATAACCCGTGGTTTCACTGTGGAGTTCGGGCCCGAGGGCGAGCCGCTCTTCAGGACCTTTGGCGACTCCATGATCGCCCAGGGCTCGAGGGAGCCTCTTATCGAGCAGTATGTGGACAAGGACACCCTAAGGGTGATCTGCGAGGTCCCTGGCGTTGAGAAGGACGCGATCAAGCTCAAGACGACGGACGACACCATGGACATATCCGCCGAGACCCCCGACCGGACCTACCACGCCAACTTCACCCTCAAGGAGCTCGTCGACCCTCAGTCCTGTGAAGCAAGGTACAACAATGGTATACTTGAAGCTCGATTTAGGTTGAAAAGCAATACTAATAAGGGCTACAGGGACATTCGGATTCAGTAGATCAGGTGTACAATCATTGAGCGCTGATTCTGTCAACCTCAAGGTACTGGAGGCCTATACCAGGGACGTGGGAAGGGGAGTCGCAAGGATCGACTATGACGTAATGGACTCTCTGGCCGCCTCCACCGGCGACGTCGTCGAAATCAAGGGAAAGCGCAAGACCGTCGCCAAGTGCCTCCCGCTATACCCCTCGGACGAAGGAAGGGGCATCATCAGGATAGACGGCCTCACGAGGAACAACTCGGGGGTCGCCATAGGAGACACCGTTTCGGTCAAGAAGATCAAGGCCGCGCCGGCCGAGAAGGTCGTGGTGGCTCCGCTCGAGAACATCCCCCCCATCGATGAGCGGTATATCACCGACGCCCTTGAAGGCGTCCCGGTGACGAGGGGGGACAACATCATGGTCCCCTACTTCGGCGGCAGGCTGACCTTCCAGGTGGTGGGCATCACCCCCGTCGCGGAGGCCGTCGTGATCAGCCAGCGCACCGTCTTCCAGCTTTCGGAGAGGGGGGAGCTCCTCCGCGGGGTCCCCCAGGTCGCCTACGAAGACATAGGCGGCCTCAAGGACGAGATCCAGAAGATCAGGGAGATGGTCGAGCTTCCGCTGCGGCACCCCGAGCTCTTCGAGAGGCTCGGTATCGAGGCGCCCAAGGGTGTACTGCTCTACGGCCCTCCGGGGACCGGCAAGACCCTTCTGGCGAAGGCCGTGGCCAACGAAACCAACGCCCACTTCATCTCCACCAGCGGCCCCGAGATCATGAGCAAGTTCTACGGCGAATCGGAGGCGCGCCTTCGCGAGATATTCAAGGAGGCCAAGGAGAAGTCCCCCTCGATAATATTCATCGACGAGATCGACTCCATCGCCCCCAAGCGAGAAGAGGTGACGGGGGAAGTCGAGAGGAGGGTCGTTTCCCAGCTTCTCTCCCTGATGGATGGACTGGAGGGGAGGGGGAAGGTGGTGGTGATAGCCGCCACCAACAGGCCCAACGCCATCGACCCGGCGCTCAGGAGGCCCGGGAGGTTCGACCGCGAAGTCGAGATCAAGGTCCCGGACAAGAGGGGGAGGCTGGAGATACTCCAGATACACACGCGCCACATGCCACTGGTCAGCGACGTCGACAGCGAGAAGCTTGCGGCCGTGACGCATGGCTACGTGGGCGCCGACCTCGAATACCTCTGCAAGGAGGCAGCGATGAAGAGCCTGAGGCGCCACCTCCCCGAGATTAAGCTCGAGGAGGAGAAAATCCCGCCGGAGACGCTCAACAAGCTCACAGTCTGCATGAAGGACTTCGAGGACGCCCTGAAGGACATCACTCCCTCGGCCATGAGGGAGGTGTACCTTGAAACGCCGGAGGTCAAGTGGGCGGAGATCGGAGGCCTGGAGACTACGAAGAGGGAGCTCCAGGAGGCCGTCGAATGGCCCATGAAGTACCCCGAAGCGTACAAGCACATGGGCTACAACATCCCGAAGGGGATCCTGCTCTATGGCCCGTCAGGGACGGGCAAGACCATGCTCGCCAAGGCCGTGGCGACGGAGAGCGAGGCCAACTTCATCAGCGTCAGGGGCCCCGAGCTCCTGAGCAAGTGGGTGGGCGAGTCCGAAAGGGCCGTCAGGGAGGTCTTCAGGCGGGCGCGACAGGCGTCCCCCTGCATCATCTTCTTCGACGAAGTCGACGCCCTGGC
>CAYYVT010000159.1:0-37890 GCA_964475215.1 uncultured Nitrososphaerales archaeon | reverse complement strand
AGGGGGTTCAGGAGGCTGATGACCTTGATGGCCTCGGGGGCGTTGTTGGATGGGAAGAAGATGGTGGAGGTGAACAGGAAGATGAAGAAGGCGAACTGGGACACGATCTGGAAGGTCTCCGATGACCTGAGTGCCACCGAGAGGGCCAGGGCAAGCCCCCCGAAGAAGAGGGTCCCGAAGAAGAGAGAAACCCCCGTCAGGGCGATCCCCGCCAGGCCCATCGAAAGGCTTCCCCCTAGGACCGGAAGGGCAAGCCCGAAGACCAGAAGCGAGCTGACGATGCCGATCAGCAGCGTCGCGAATACGATGGACAGAAGGTATTCGGCCCTCGTAAAGGGCCCCATCAGGACCTGCTCGAACATTCCGTTCTTCCTGTCGTACCAGAGCTGCGTCCCGGCGTTCGTGCCGGAATTGATGACTGTGAGGGTCACCGCCCCCGCAGCAAGGAAGAGGGCATATGAGATGAACTTCCCTCCTCCTATGGCGATCGGCGCGACGCTCCCGCTCAGCGCTGGTCCCTGCCCGAAGATGAAGAATATGGGGAAGATGAATTCGAAGAAGAGCGAAATCGGGTCAAGGTTGGCCCTAAGGTTCCTGTATGTAAGCCTAACGTACACGTTCATGAGCCGTCCCTCCTTCCCTCCTCGCCTCCCGCACCATCCCTGACGAGAGAGATGAAGGCATCCTCCAGGGTCGCCTCGGCTACGTAGATCGAGGACACCTCCAGGGACTCGCTATCGGCCAGCCGGTATATCTCCGGTATGACCTTCTCGGGCCTGGCGGTGGAGGCCCTAAAGATGGCCGTGCCATCGTCGAAGGCCGCCTTCGTCACTCCGTCCAGGCCTTCGATACGCGACAGTAGCTCCAGGGGCTTTCTCGCATCGACCCGAAACTCCACCGCCTTCGCGCTCCCGAACCGCCGCTTGAGGTTGGCAGGAGTGTCCACCTCCAGTATCCTGCCCTGGTTGATTATGGCGATCCTGTCGCAGAGGTACTCGGCCTCGTCCAAGAGGTGGGTCGTAAAGAAGATCGTCAGCCCGCCCTTCACCTTCTGTTTGAGGAAGTCGAGCACGCCCCTCCTGGCGATTGGGTCCAGCCCTACGGTCGGCTCGTCGAGGAAGAGGAGGGCCATGTCGTGGATGAATTCGCGGGCGACCTGAAGCCTCCGCCTCTGACCCGCGGATAGGTCGATGGTGGGCTTCTTCCTGAACTCCTCCATGGAGAACTGCTTCATCAACTCATCTATCCTCCTCCTCCTTTCGGTTCGGGGCACGTTCCAGATGAGCCCGTAGATTTCCATGCTTGTTTCAGCGCTCAGCCCCTGGTCGAACGAATCCTGCTGCTGAACCACCCCTATCCTCTCTCTGATCTTCCTGCCTTCGGTCTTCAGGTCGAGCCCCAGCAGCCTGGCGCTTCCTGAAGTGGGCGGAAGGAGGGTGGTGAGCATCTTGATGGTGGTGGTCTTCCCCGCTCCGTTCGGCCCCAGGAAACCGAAGACCTCGGACTTTCCAACCTCAAAGCTCACTCCATCCACTGCCTTCTTTCCGCCGAAATCCCTGGTCAGCCCCTCCACCTTTATGGCCGGCCCTCCTTCTTCCTGCATTGCGCCCTTCGGCCGGCCTTCGTCTACTTAACGGATTCCTCACTTCACCATGGCGCGCGCCTTGCCTTGCCCTTGGACGTCATTTTTAAGAGCAACCTCGTCGGTCTGAAGGGAGAGCCATGCAACAAGCCTCAGCGAGCAAGGATCTCTTCCTTCTCTATGTTTCCATGCTCGCGACGCGGGTTGGATTTGGCGCCATCATCGTCATCTTTCCGTACTACCTCGCATCGTCGGGCTCGGTCGTGGTCGGAGTAGTGCTCGCCCTCTACCCTCTCCTTGAGGGACTCTCGGCCACCCCTGTGGGAAGGTATTGTGACGTAAGGGGCAGGAGGGGCGTCTTCCTCGTAACGCTCTCCTCCATGGCGATAATGACCGTCCTGATTGGCCTCACCCGCAACATCTACTTCGTTTCTACCGTCCACGCAGCCGAGGGCATTGCCGCCGCGGGGGTAACCGTTTCGACTCTCGCTATGATCACCGACCTTACGGACGTCGGCCACAGGGGAGCAGGGATGGGCCTCTTCGACTTCGCCAACTTGGGCGGCTATGCATTCGGGATCCTTCTGGGGGGCCTCTTGGTGCAGTTCTTCAGGCATTCCCTCGGCTACTCCTTCTTCGTCACCTCAGCCACCATGGCCGCTGCAGCGGCCATCTCGATAGCGCTTCTGACGGAACCTCCCCACCTCTCAGGGAGGAACACCCCCCTGAACCCCCTGACGACCGTAGACGCCCACACACGGGCCCTCCTCCCCCTGTGGCTGGGAGTGACTACGATGCTGGGCATAGTCTTCTACCTCCCCGCGGCGCTCAGGAAGATCGGGGTTCACCCCCTGCAGAGCAGCTTCCTCCTGGTGGGGGGCATCGTAGCCGTTGGAATCGGGTCCGTGGCCTTTGGGGCCCTATCCGACAGGGTCGGGAGGCACAAGGTGATGTATCTCGGCGTGGTGGGCCTCCTGGGCACCCTGGTGTCCCTCAGCGTCCTCGCAAGGTCCCCATCGTTTACTCAGGCCCTCGCCAGGTACTGGTACGTAGTGGGTCCTTTGGGCCTGGCCTCCACAGCCATCGTCCCTTCGATCCTCGCCCTACTCGGAGATCGCTCGAGGATGAACTCTCGAGGCCTCGCGATGGGCCTATACAGCATGATGCTGAGCTTCGGCATTGCCATAGGCAACGTGGTGGCCGGGGTCGCCGACTCCATCGGAGGCTTGAGCGCCATCCTGTCGTATGCCACGGCCATCTTCGGTGTGGCCTGCGTTGTCAGCATAATGCTGACCGTGCTCGCAGAAAGGCCGGCTTTGGAAGCCCATCCGGCTTCGACGAGCTTGGTGGCCGGTTCCGGCGAACCTTCTGCCCAGGATTCACAGGCCCCTGACCGTACAAAAATGATGAATCACTGATGCAGCCGTCGCAAGACCTATTCCTCGGTGACGATTCATCGCCAAAAACCTAGATATCCATATATTCGCATCGGGGGACGGCGGAATTCGCAACGGGAATGCATGATCGGGGAGGTTCGGACGGTGGCGAGGCTGCAGGCTCTTTCTCGATCGGCATCTGCGCTGCGGGCAGTCCGCCTGGCCTCGCTGGCACTGCCGCCTCTCTCCTAGAAGAAGCCAACGGAGTCGGCCGACATTTCGAGAATCTGGTCATAGTCGCAAGCGGATGCTCATCGGTCACTTTGAAGGCACTGAGGGAGCTGTGCTCAGCTGATTACAGAATCTGCGTCCTGGAGGAGTCCGAGAGGAGGGGCAAGGCCGAAGCCGTGAACAGGATCTTTGCTGCCACGACGGCAGGGCTGATGGTCATGGTGAACTCCGACGCGGTCCCTCAGCCTGGCTCACTCAAGGCGTTGGTCGAAAGCATGGCGGAGGACCCTCGGGCGGGCGTTATTTCGGCCTCTCCTTTCATCGAGGGTGGAGGGGGGATGTCCGAGCTGCTCCTGAGACTAATGTGGTGCGTTCACAACGCAACCCTCCTGCGGTTGAACCATGAGGGAAAGAGCAACCATAGCAGCGATGAAATGATGGCAGTCAGGAGGACGGCCTTCTCGGTCCTGCCTTCAGGGACGGTCAATGACGGCGCCTTCCTTGCCGGCATGGCCCGGCTGAAGGGCTATTCCGTGAAGTTCCTCGATACTGCTCCAGTGAAGATCGACGGGAGGAGGAACCTCCCTGACATCCTCAGGCAGCTGCGTCGAATCGTCTTCGGCCACCTGCAGGTGATGAGCCGCACAGGAAGCGCCCCTAGGACCGCTGGATCGATGATCTTCCTGTCCCCACTCACGAGCTTGCGTCTTGTGGTGGACTCGCTCGCGAAAGAGCCAAAGATGTGTCTGGCTCTCCCCGCCGCCGCCGTCACCGCCCTTGCGATAGCCCCGGCCGCCCTCTTCGATGCCGCCGTAGGCACGACCAGGCATGAGGTGTGGAGAAGAAATGAAGGAGCAGCCTGAGCGAGTCCAATTCGGCGAAGAAGAGGCGGCGGTCCTTTCAATACTTAGCGATGCGGCGGAGGCTAACCAATCTCAGTTGAGCGTGGAGGAGATCGCAAGGCTGATGTCTTCGGGAGCTAGCGCCGACGAGGTCGAAATGGCGCTCCAGTCGAGCTTCGCAATACGTCAGAGGTTCGAATTGAATTCGGGGCTGCTCACGGTTCGAGGCTCTCCCCCAGAACGCTCCGCAGACCTTGCCACTCTTGAAACTTCGAGGAGGCGGATCCGAGCGATCGGTTACCTGCGCTTGGCGGACGAGCTCGCCGACGGCTGGTGTCGTTTCGGAGCGAAGATGGCCTCCGTGAGCGGCTCGGTCTCCTATCTTTCCGCAAAGGAGGGAGACGACATCGACATGTTCTGCATTGCAGGGAGAGACATGCTGTGGCCCTTTCTGTTCCGTGCAACCCTGCTCAAGTTGGCGAGAAGGCTCATCTGCCGGTCGATGCCTGAGCTCTGCTTCAGTTGTCTGATGGACGAAAGATACGCCCTTAGGGCCTTCTCGACTCCTGAGGACCCGCTCTTCGCTAGGGATGCGCTCACCGCGGTCGTCCTGAGGGGCTCGCCCTATTATCTGAGCCTCATGGCCCGTGCCGGGTGGATGGCCTCCTACTTCCCCCTCCTCTACCAGTCGAGGCTCGGGTCGTCGACACCTCCTGCGGCCCCTCCCCGACCGCATGGTGGGGCATCGGCGCGAGTGGTCAACATGTTGTTCTATGCCACAATCGGCTCGGTCGTCCGCCTAAAGGCGCACCTCCTCAACAGGAGGTTTCTGGCGGAAGGGAGGCCTTCGAGGGTCTTTGTCGCCAGGATCGGCCCGGACCATCTCCTCTATGAATCGAGGAGGTACAGTGGGCTGAGAGCGATTTATTCACGACTCGAGCGTGACGCGAAGGGGGTCGCATGGGAGAAATGATGGAGAAGACGGTGCCTTCCGCTGCGTCGGACACACTGCGCCTGATTACGGCGGGCAGGTCCACAGGGCTCCCCCACGTCGTCGAGCTTCGCTACATAGTGACCGAGGGCTCTTTCTGGGCCCTCGGCGCCCAGAGGTCCTCCGACTGGGTCCAAAATGCCTTGAAGAAGGGGGAGGCGACCGTGAGGCTTGGGCGGTGGATGTACAACGCTCGGGTGAGGCAGGCCACCCGCGACGAGGAGGTCGGCGTGCGTCGTCTGTTCGCGGCCAGGTACGGCGGACCCATATATCAGCGATGGTATGCCGGTGCCGCCATCTGCCTCCGTCTCACGCCCGATGGTCCCCCCCACATTCGGGGCATTTCGCGAGGAGAGTTCGAGGCGACGACCTCCTACGAAGAGTGGCGGTCTAGGGGCGACGACTACCTCGCCGAGGTATCGGAGGCCTTCGACTCCGCCTCCGAGGAGTACGACTACTCCATCAGCCACAATTACATCAACTCCTGGGTCAGGAAGCGATCCATTGAAGAAGTGCTGAGGCTTGTCGGGCTGGCGGACACGCTCATTGAGGTGGGGTGCGGCACCGGCGCCGAGGCCATCCAGCTGGTCAAGCACGTCAAAGTGATCCTGGCCACGGACATCTCGGAGGCGATGGTCGAACTCGTGGCCAAGAAGGCACAGGCGCGTCACTTAGAGGGTAGGATCCTTCCGTTCAGGGTCAGGGCCTCGGAGATTGGGCAGGTTCGCTCGCTGTTGGACGGGGGTATGGCGAGGCTGGCCTACTCCTTCAACGGTGCCTTAAACTGCGAGCCCGACATGGCGGGCTTCGTCTCCGGCCTCGCCGATGTCCTACCCATCGGTGGCTATTTCGTGTGTTCCGTGCGAAATACCCTCTGCGCATGGGAGGCCGTCTCCCTGGCGGGCCTAGTAAAATATGGGAGAATCGTGTCGAGGCGAAGGCGACCCATCATGGTCTCGGTCGGAGGCCACGACATACCGGCCACCTACTATTCTCCGAAGGAGTTCGAGCGCTTCTTCAGCCCGAGGTTCGACCTGGTCCGCAAGGTGGGTTTGCCTTCGGTGATGCCCCCAGCCTACCTCAACTCATATTTCCTGAAGCTTGGGCCGTTCGCGACGTTCCTGCGCGAGACTGAAGGAAGGGTCGCAGGACATTTCCCCCTCAACTGGATGGGGGATCAGACACTCTTCGTATTTAGGAAGGTGGCCTGATTGCCGCATCCGCCATTTGGGATTCGGGGGATTGGGCATGAGTGACTTCTCCTCCGAGGCCGACGGGCCAAGGCTTCGGGACACCTCCTTCCTCGACGACTTCGAGCGGCAGGATTACACGAAGATGTGGGACGACAAACACCTCGTCGACCTCGCACAGAAAGAGGTGATCAGGAGTTGGCTTGCGCCGGGTGGCAACTGCCTCGAGCTCGGGGGAGGGTTCGGCAGGATTACCAAGGTGCTGGAGCCATTTTTCGATCGAGTGACGATGATCGACCTGGTCAGGAGGAACCTGTCCGAGGCCAAATCCCGCCTGGGCAGAGCGGACATCCTTCGCTCCGACATAGGGAGAATACCGGCGAGGGACTCCTCAATGGACTGCGTCGTGATGGTCAGGGTCGTTCACCTTCTGCCTGACCCCACTTCAGTGATGAGGGAAGTCCAGCGCGTTGCCAAGAACGGGGCGACGGTGATAATGAGCATCCCAAACATGCCGGTTAACTACGTGCTCAGAAGGCTCGACGAGATCCTGTTCCCAGGCCTCCACAAGGCCTTCCCCACCTTCGGCCCGCCCGTTTGGCCCCTCCAGGGCACTCCGTACCTCTCGCCGCAGCGCGCGTTCATCCCCGCCACCTTCAGGCTCGAAGAGAGAAGGGGCACAGGCCTCTTCGACAACTACGTGGGCAGGCTTCTCAACGATCTGACCTTCCTGAGCCTAGTCGACGTGGCCACTTCCTCCCTCTGGCTGATGAAGACTGACGTGTTCTTCAAGTTCGTCGTCGACAAGGGCCATGCGAGATGAAGGCCCATCATACGCGAGGGGCCTGAGGTGCCAGCCAGTGGTCACGACACGTTCTTCCATCGTAAAGCTCCTCATCGTCGGCCTTCTGATCAGGGAAGCATTTTCGTTTTGGACAGGTCACCCTGAGGACTTCGAGCTCTGGGTCAGGCTAGGCTACTACGTGGCGCATGGAGCCAATCCCTATGTCGCCCTTCCGCCAGTCCCCGGCCTAAGCTTCTCCACCCAATACGGATCCTACGAAGCCCCCGTAATCGTCTACCTGCCGTTCTGGCCACTTGTCACCGCTGGCGCCTACCTGCTCTATACTCTGTTGGGCTTCGGCGACAGGTTCGTCTACTATTTCATCCTCAAGCAGCCGGAGATCCTGGGGGACCTCCTGCTGGGCTATCTCGTCTATCGATTCATATTGCCCTCGAGCGAGTCGAAGGCTATCGATGCGCTCCGATTCTGGATGTTCTTCCCGCTTTCGATCTTGATCTCGGCCATTTGGGGGATGTTCGATTCCTTGGCGATGTCCCTGGTCCTCTTGGCCCTGGTTTCGGCCACAAGCCTTCGGAAGAGCCTTTGGACGGGCTTCGCGGTCCTTGCGAAGTCCATTCCGATGGTCTTCGTCCTTCCTATCCTCCCACCCACACGACGTAACATCTGGGCGACGCTTCTGGCGCTGGCGCTTCCCGCAGTGACAACCTTGGCCGTCCTGGACCTCATGGGTTGGAGCTTTGGCGGCTTCCTCTCAGCAGTGTGGGGGGTGGTTCCAGGGATCGGGGAATCCATGTCCGCCTGGGATGTCTTCTTCTTCCTCTACATCGTCGGGGTCTCTCCCGGACTCCTAGTGCCCCTGGCCTCTGCCCTTGCGCTGCTATGGATCCCCGCAGTGGTGGCGGCCGCATTGTACGGCCTATGGAAGTTCGGCTATGAAGGCAAGTATGCCATGGTCCAGACCATGATTCTGTGCGTCCTGGCTTTCCTCCTGTTCAAGGCTAGGGTCAACGAGCAATACTCGCTCTACCTCATCCCTCTTGGCCTGATAGACGTCGCCTTGTGGCATCCTGAAAGGAAGAAACTCCTCTATCTGACGGCCGCGGTGACCATGCTCTTCCTGCTGGTCAACAACAACTTCCTCATAGGGTTCCTCGCTCCGATCTATCCTTCGGCTGTCCAGATTGACCTCTCCGTCAGCTTTATGCTCGGCTTGTACCGCTATGGCGCGAAGCTCCTCCTGGGGACGCTTTTCACCGTGTTCAACGTCCTCTACCTTCTTCGGGTAATACGCTCGCCTCGGGTTCCTCCGATTTCGGCCGAGCCCTTGCCGAGCTCAGCCTTGGGCGCCTCTGTGACCACAAACGAGCCGCCCGCCCTCTAGGCCTTAAATAGCGGACTCGTGTGCTTCAGGTGTTGCCCGAAGCCTTCAACCTTCTCACCATCTCAATTCTGGTTGGCCTGATCGCCGCCATCTGCGCCGCCGGGTGGCTGCAATGGGTGCGGATGAACAAGGCCCTGCGGGAGCTCAAAGCGGTGAACCCCTTGCCTTCTAGGAAGGGGTCGAATGGGCCTGCGAATCTTCGCCGAACCATCGTCCGCCAATATGCAACGGATGCCTACATAGGCCTAATTGGCTTCGGAGTGATCGCCGCCGACCTCGCCTACGCAGTCCTCACTTCGGTCTTCGGTGCAGGCAAGTTCTTCGTCGAGGCCCTCTTCATCTTGGCCGGCTTCGGAGGCATCGCCATGCTCTGGATATCCGCCTATCTTACCTCCAGGCTGGTCAGCGACTTGAGGGATGAAGGGGCAGGACCTGCCCCCCCGGCCGCCGACCGATGACGGGCCGGTTTGCGCCCCCTTCGAACCGGGCAACCACGTGGCAAGGCGCTGTCACGACGCGATGTCCATTTCAGATGATGCAGGAGGCCCAGCACCCGCAGGGCTGCCTCTCTCGGGCGCGGCTCGGGCTCCCAGAAACTCAGCCGACAAGAGAACGCGCCCTCCTGAAGATCTCCGCCCACTGCTCCCATTTGAGACGCCCTGTCTGTGTGTTCTGGCGGCTCGGATGGTACGACACCAGAACCTTGGGCGTGCCTCCACCCAGGTCATAGAGAGCACCGTGCACGAACTTCAACTTCGAGTGCGTCCGCCCGTGAACGGTGTAATCGATGGCTTCGAGATACCCCTCGAAGGCGATGCGGCCTAGCACGAGGACAACACTGACCTCCTCCAGCAGCTTCAGCTCCATGCGGAGGTATGGCAGACACCTCTCCAACTCCATCCTATTTGGACGATTGTCCGGGGGCGCGCAGCGGACGACGGCGGTAACATATGCGCCCGACAGCTTTAAGCCGTCATCCGCGCTGGTCGAGGTGGGCTGGTTGGCGAATCCCGTCTCAAATAGTACGCGCGATAGCCAGTCGCCCGAGCTGTCCCCGCAGAACATCCTGCCGGTCCGGAGCCCACCATGCGCCGCTGGGGCAAGGCCTATGACGAGGAGCCTGGCCTTAGGGTCGCCAAATCCTGGTAGAGGCTTCCCCCAATAGTCCCAACCTTGGAACTGGCGCCGCTTCTTCAGCGCCACTTCTCTACAGTATGTCCTCAGCCGGGGGCATCTTTCGCATGAGATGATTTCGCCCCTCAGCTCCGAAAGCGTGGACAAGCAGGGAGTTGCTCGCTTGGCCGTGGATAAAGGTATGGCAGCAGGCCGGAGGCTCCACGAATCGGGCCTCAGTCGACAAGCCTCTGAGGGTTTATGAGCTTCGACCACAGGTAGACGCCGACGACGAAGGCAACCAGATACCCTCCGCTCAGCTCGAGGTTAAAGGAGAGGGTGCTGGCGAAGCTTCCCGTCGCCGTGCTGAGCACTATCGCCACCAGGGGGACCAGGAGGACGCCTGCCAGCTGCTGGGCCTCCTTGAAGCCCTTTGAGAGCGAAGAAATCCAGGAGATGACCGCCACGCTGGCGAGGCTCAGGCAGGGGACGACCAGCGCAAGAGCGGAGAACCAGGCGTCGTTCGGGAGAAGAGACACCCCGGCCGTCTTGGAGTAAGAGGATACGAGCGCCCAGTAGATCAAAGCCGAAGCCCATGTCGATACGACCGCAAGCGACACCGGAGCCAGTGTCTTTCCCACGAAGATGGTCCCGAGCGAAACCGGCTCCGAGACTAGGCCCTCGGCCGTCTTCCTCTCTTTCTCCCCCGCGAAGCTGTCCGACGCGAGCACGATTACGCTGGCGGTCGGCATAAGAAGGAAGAGAGGAAGGGTCACATCCGTGAAAAGGTACCAGTAGATGCCAGCCTTTGGGCCGAAAGTCTTCACCGCTTGGCTCAACACGGGGGGCAGGGCCCTCGTGTCCGACAGGACCAGCGTTGAGGGCACGGTGCCCAAGAAGAGCCCAACAAGTGAGGGGACGGTGACCGCCATGGTGATGGGGAGTATGAAGACGGTGATTATCAGGGTCTTGCTTGCAAGGTACTCTTGGATGTCCTTCTTCGCTATCGCCATCGCCTGGTCGAACAGCTACCTCCCACCTCTTTCGTATGTTATCTCCCCGGGCTCCACCGAGACTGGCTTCAATCCGCCGTCCAGCATCTCTTTTATAAGGACAGGCACCTCCGTCTTTCCTTCCACCCGGACCAAGAATTCCACCACCGGACCCTGGCCCAAGACCTCTACCGTGTACTTTGCCAGCGCGGACTGGACTTCTGAGGGGTCCACCGGGGCCAGGAGCTTGACCCTCACCCTGCCGTAGGGTCTCAAGACTTCGTCGAAGGATCCGCTGGACGAAACCTCCCCTTCCTTGATGAGGAGGACTGAATCGGCCACCCTCCTCGCAAGGTAGGCGTTGTGGGTGGTCATCAAGACCGAAGCTCCTCCGCGAGCCGCCTCTCTGATGGACCTTATGGCCAGCTCAGAGCCGTCGGGGTCGAGCCCCGATGTGGGTTCGTCGAGCAATAGAACGGGGGGGCTGCCCATGGCTGTCCTGGCGAGAGCGAGCCTCTGCTTCATGCCCTTCGAGAACTTCGACACCCCTACCTTCTCGTAGCCCTCCAGGCCAAATTTCCGGAGCAGTGAGCTCGCTTCCTCCCTGAAGCCGTCCCCCTGAAAGCCCCTTAGCTTGGCATGAAACAACAGGTTGTCCATGGCGGTCAGCCTCTCATAGAGACCCGGCTGCTCGGCCAGATAGCCTATCTTGGCCTTGGCTTCAAGGCTCCCCGCAGGCCTGCTCATCACCAGGACCTCCCCTTTCCTCGGCTGGACGACGCCGATGATGGTCCTGAGAAGGGTGGTCTTGCCCGCGCCGTTCGGGCCAAGTATTGCCGTGACGGTCGATGTGGGGAAGACGTAGCTCATGTCTGTGAGCACCTCCCTGGACCCGAATCTCACGCAGAGGTCCCGGAGAACGACCGCGCCGGCAGGCTCCTCCGACAAGGCTTCAACCTCAGCTTGATTCCAGCGATAATGAACCTTGAGGGGCCGAGGGGTGCTTGATCAATCGAGTCCCTCGGCGTGGTCCTCTTCCCAGAGGGCGAGTATTATGCCCGCCACGGCAAAAGAGAAGCCGATGAATGAAACAGTGAGGGGAAGGGTCGGGTCCGTAGCGTGGACGACGATCAACATGATGGAGATGATCCAGAGCAGCACTGGCCTAGGTATCTCCAAGGGCCATGCCTCCTACATCTCGCTCCCCCAGAGCTGCGTCTCCTGCCTCTGAATCTGCTCTCGGATGAGGATGACGAACAGGATTGAAACGGTGCCCATGATGACGAGGTCGGCCGGCGGGACCACCACGTGGTCGATGAGCCCCGCAAATCCGGAGTAAACCACCCCCAAGCTGAACACCACGAGGAAGAGGAGGGAGAAATCCTTGAACACCAGAAGGGAGATGCTGTTCTGGCCCTTCTTTGTCAGCCTGAAAACCGCTTTATCGGCCTTGGCCTGCTCCTGCACGTAGCCGTCGTCCATGAGCTCGTGAATCATCCTGTTGACGGGGCTGGCGTCCTTGTACCCCAGCTGCCTCGCGAGCTCCGATATGCTGCCAGTGAAGCCCGAACGCTTCCATAGAAAGTACATCAGTTTGACCTTAGGATGCAGTAGTTCCATCGATGGGGCTTTCTTCATTGGCGAGTATCAGCTGGTCACCGACAATAAAGGAAACCGTGCGCAATAAGGCTGACGTTCTTGTCTAACCCATTGCAGGTTGGACTCCCCCTCTAACTCAAATCCACTTTGTTGGCGGCTTTCCCAGACTCCGTATGGCCGGGTCGTCGGTCACGCAGGTCGCATCGAGGACGATGGCCGTAGCCGCGACCATCGACTCAGGGCCTGATAGGCCCTTCCCTTGCAGGGCGGCGGCAGCGGTGGCGATCTCAGCGTCCACGGCCCTCACCTTGAAGTCCTGCTGGACGAGGGAGCTGAGGCTACCGGCCACCTCCTTCCCGTCCGTCTCTGTGGCCACCTTGATTATCTCGATGAGGGTTATGGCTGATATCCACTTCGGCGCCGAGCTCTGCGCCAGCCTCCTCAGGAGCCTCAGCCGGGCGGCATCCTTCGAATAGAAGAGGTTAACAAAGTAGCTGGTATCGAAGACTATGGCCCGTCCAGTCAATCCTCGTCTCTGATCCTGTAGAGGATCCTGAGCGCGTCTTCAAGAGAAGCGCGTCCGGTCCCCGCCAGGTCCAGGGTGGAGGTCTTCTTCTTCAGAAGAATGCCGTCGGCATAGGCGAGTGCTTCCAGCTTTGTGCCCTCCACTATCTTGAACTTGGTCCTCAGCTCCTTTGGGATGGTCGTCTGCCCCCGGCGGGTCACCACCACTTCCGTCATAGTAGTATCCTCTGCAAGTCCTACTTTTAAGAATTCCTACTCGTTAAATATCATACTCTACTTTAGTCCGTCTTCTTGTCAATACTATTGGCTTATAGGCGGAATAGATGGGGGTAGGAGGTCGCACCCGCTCCCTGCCAGGAGTCAATAGAGGTTCAGGCCCTTGACGTTTGTGAATTCACGGATACCCTGCCGAGAGATCTCCCTGCCATATCCTGACGCCTTGACCCCTCCGAAGGGCATCCGAGGGTCCGACTTCACCGCACCGTTCACGAATATCACCCCGGCCTCTATGGCCAATCCTACGGCCATCGCCTTGCCGCCGTCACGGGTCCATACGGAGGCGCCTAATCCGTACCTGGTTTCGTTCGCGAGGGCCACGGCTTCCTGATCGCCTTTTGCATTGATCAGAGGGGCGACTGGCCCGAATACCTCATCCCTGAGCACCTTCATCTCCGCGCTGCACCCCTCTAGCACGGTCGGCTCGTAGTAGTACCCTCGAGTAGGGATCCTCTTCCCGCCGCACAGGACCTTCGCCCCCTTTCGGACGGCATCATCGACCTGTGACTCCACTTCTTCGAGCTGGGAACTCCGAACCAGTGGGCCGACGTCGGTCTTCGGGTCCATGGGGTCCCCGACCACGCGCGACGACATCTCCTTCACGAAGAGCTCTTTGAATTCCTCGTATACGGCATCGACGATGATGAAACGTTTTGCGTTGATGCAGCTTTGGCCCGAGTTGATGAGCCTGGATTCCGCACCAGCCTTCGCCGCAGCAGTCACGTCGGCATCTTCGAGCACGATGAAGGGATCGCTGCCCCCGAGCTCCAGCACGCACTTCTTTGCGTTCCTGCCTGCTGCCGCGGCCACGTCGGCGCCAGCTTCATTGCTGCCCGTGAACGCCACCCCCGTTACGAACTGGGAGGCGATGACGTCTCCGACCAACTCGTGAGGGGTAAGGATCGTCCTGAAGACGGCCGGGGGGAAGCCCGCCCCGCTGAGTGCATTCTCGAGCAGGAGCGATGTCCCTGGCACCACGGCCGATGGCCTCAGGAGGACTGTGTTCCCCGCCATAAGGGTCGGAATGGCGAACCTTAGCGCCTGCCATGCCGGGAAGTTCCAGGGCTCGACGCCGAGGATGACGCCCATGGGCTCGAAGCGGACGAGGCTCCTCTTCGCATCGGTCCTGACCTCCTCATCTGCAAGCCATCCTGCACCCTCCTTGGCCACAACCTCCGCCGTCCAGGCGCACTTTTCCACCTCCGCCTCGGACTGCCTGATGGGCTTGCCCATTTCGAGCGTGATGCTGCGTGCGAGCCTATCCTTGTCGGCCCTGAGGGTCCGGCCGAGGGCTCTCAGGAGCTCCCCCCTCTGTGAGAAGTCTAGCTTCCGCCAACCCGAAAACGCTCTGGCCCCGTCTCGGCCCATTCGCCGGCAAGATTCTAGCCCCATGAATGAGTATGACTCGAGCCTCTCCTCCGTCGATGGGTTCTGCGTCGAGAATCCCTGTTCCTGCTTCATGGCCGCCAGTGATGCTGAGCTCTGCCGTTTAAAGGCTCGACATAATCAGGAAGTGGCTGGGCCGCCTAGGTTGCCTCGGCGTCGGCGAGGAGTCCCTCCAGCACGTCGAAGGTCATCTGCTTCCTCGACTCCTCCCTGAGCGTCTCCAGGTCCACCTCCGCGTTCCTCAGGACGGAAAGGATGTCCTGCCTGTCCAGGGACCTCCTGTCGCCGTCGAGCGTCACCTTGATGAGCCTCAGCTTGGAGAGGAGGAGCCACGTAGGATCCTGCAGATAGGTCTGCTGTCCTAGTACTCTCACCGGACGTCTCGGGATTGGCTCCGAGGTCATCATTATGTCCAGCCTCAGCCCCTCCGAGTCCTCGAAGGAGGCGATCCTGTACCTTGAGTCCCAGGACCGTTCCAGATCTCCCGCTCTCACGATGATGTGGGCCTTCCGAAGGACCCGGGTCACCTTCCCAAAGTCCGCTGGACCTGCCCTTATGATCACGTCGACGTCAGAAGTGGTGCGAGGCCTGCCATAGTAGCTCACCGCGAGTGCCCCCGTCAGGGCGTACTCTAGCCCTCCTCTGTTGAACTCTCTGACGATGCGACGGACGAACGAGTCGAACTTTACCAAGGCTCACTCATCCGCCATCTCGCGGCTTCCGAGCTTCTTCCTGAAGATGGCGAGGAGCTCCTCGCGCGGCCGGCCCGGGTTCTGCTCAACGATGGCCTCCCAGCAGATATCCAGCGCCACAGATGACATCTCGATGGCCAGCGAAAGGTTCCTTTCCCTTGGATCCTTCGCAGCGCCCGAAAACGTCATCGTTCCCCATTGTGCTTATCAATCCTTTAACCGTTGCTGGCGCGGTATGCTAAGGTCGGGACCGTCCGGCCGCGGGGCTCGCGGGCCCTACCGCTGGGCTCCTCTTTCTTGGGCACAGCGGTCAACTGTCTTCAGGAAGAGGAATTCGCAGTCGAAATCGAAGTCCCCTCCCACGCACTCTCCCCAGTGCATCCCTGAAAGGCGATCCGGCGGCGGCTACCTCGCCCTCTCTGGGTGGTCGTCAAGGCGCCCCCTGACAAGGGCAGCCAGGATGTCCTCGACCAGGGCCAAGTCGGTGAGGCGAGTCGCCTTCCCTAACCGCTTGAAATCCTGGTCTTCGGCTCTGCTCATGCCGCCCACGATTAGCAGTTGGCAGTCTTCGACGGGCTGAATGAACGACCCGACGCCTCGAACTGGATTGATCTCTCCGTCGTCCCACCTTGACGGCACCCTCCTCGCCTTTAGCCTCAGCTCCCTGCCCTTGGTCTTGGACCTGCTGACTGTGACCACGAGGTAGAACTTGGCGGATCCCAGGTCCTGGCTTACCGTCTTCCCGTCATCCGTCGCGATGGCCACCTTCATCGGGCGTTTCCCTTGTTGGAATCCTCATCGGATTCTGATTTTAGGATTTCGTGGCCTTTCGGCAGGCAATCTGGGGTCTTGAATCCTCTCCTCCATGGGCAGAATGGATGGGCTCCTGCCCTGAACGGCAGAAATCGCCCATCCGACCTTCGGTGACGCTCAACTGACGGCACCGGAGAGGCTACCGTTCGCGCAACGTATATGGCGGAGACGCACACTGCTCTGCGCAATTGACCAGGAAGCTGTTCTGGGAGGACGCATACATGAAGGAGTTCGCGGCCACCGTCACAAGGTTGGAGGGTTCGGCAGTGGTCCTGGACCAGACGGGATTTAATCCTCGCGGGGGAGGGCTGGTTTCCGATCTCGGCACCATTGAGGGCATCCCGGTCGTCGAAGTCACAAAGGAGGGGGACGATGTTCTTCACTCCTTCTCCAACCCACCCGCCTTCTCGGTCGGCCAGACGGTGAACGGAGTCCTCGACTGGGAGAGGAGATACAGGGTGATGAAGATGCACACTGCCACTCACATACTGAGCAACGTGGTGAACCTGGAGACGGGTGCCCTGATAACCGGGAACTCGGTGGCGCCCGACGAGTCCAGGGTGGACTTCAGCCTAGAGTCGTTCGACAAGGGCAGGATGGAGTCGTACGTGGCCAAGGTGAACGAAGTCATAGCCCGTGACCTCGCCGTCCGCACCTACTTCTTGAAGAGAGAGGAGGCCCTCTCGATGCCCGGCATAGTCAAGCTGGCGCAGGCGGCGCCGCCTGAAGCCTCAGAGCTGAGGATCGTGGAGATAGGCGATTTCGACCGCCAGGCGGACGGAGGCGTCCATGTCTCGAGGACCTCCGAGATCGGGAAGGTCAAGTTCCTCAGGGCCGACAACAAGGGGAAGTCGAACAGGCGGGTCTACTTCGCCTTGGAGTGACGGCCTCAATCCCAGCTCAACCGCTGACGCTCTAGGAATTCTGCCAAACCCTTATGAGGCGTAGGCGGCCATCGGACCAAAGTCCCCCTTGTCGCTAGACCTTGAAACGATCCCCCAAGCAAACGACTTCGAATCACGGTACGGATTGCCAGGGGCTCGAAGGGCGGTCTCATATGAACAGAGGGTGGTGATGGGCCTCCTCGGCGACCTGAGACCGGGGGTCCTCTTGGACGTGGGTACCGGAGCCGGCCGACTGGTCAACTTCCCTCCCCCTCCGGAGGTGATAGGGGTGGACCCGTCTCCGAAGGAGCTTGCCTGGGCCAAGCAGCGTTACCTGGGCGATTCTTCGAAGCACTTTGTGCTCGCCTCACCCGACGATCTCCCCTTCAGAGACGAAGCCTTCGACTTTGTGACCTGCATCAGGGTCATCAAGTACCTTCAGGATCCTGAATCTGCCGTCGCCGAAATGGCAGACGCCCTGAAGCCTGGCGGGAGGCTGGTGGTGGACATAAGCAACAAGTTCGCTCCAGCAGCCATCCTCCGCAGGATCGCCTCATGGAGCAGGCTCCACGCACCCTGCCGGGCCTATTTCTCGCACGGCGACGGACTAAGGATGATGGCATCCGTGGGCTTGATCCCCTTCAGCTCAAGGCCCCTCTTCAAGATCGATCCCGTCGTTTGGAAGGCCTTGGGATCCGATTGGCTCGCCGGGAAAGTGGAAAAGTTGGAAAGGTTCCTCGATGGACGGACCGGCGTCTGGTTCCTTTCCCGCTACGTCGCCATAGCGTGCGAAAAGCCCTTCACTCCGCCAGACGAAGCCGAAGGGTAAGGCTTATCTCGGGGCTTCATCGGCAAAGGCTCGACATCCTATGCCAGCGAAGATCCCGGCCGAAGGAAGGAGGCTCCTTGACGGCAAGAACTTTGCCTGCCTCGCCACGCTGATGAAGGACGGCTCGCCCCAGGTGACGCCTGTCTGGATTGCTAGGGAGGGAGACATCGTGGTGATCAATACGGCCGTGGGGAGGACCAAGGAGAGGAACGTCGCGAGAGATCCCAGGGTCGCCGTGGCCGTCCTCGACGTGGAGGATCCTTACAGGAAGCTCCTCATCAGGGGCAGGGTCGTAGCTACCGTGACCCAAGGCGCCAGGGAACACATCGACATGTTGTCGAAGAAGTACACCGGCCACCGATTCAACTCCCAGGCACCGGATGAGCGGCGAATAGTGTTGAAGATAGAGCCCGCATCCGTCAGCCTATAGGGGAGCTAAGGCAAACGAAATAAGCTCCTCCACTTGCCCTCTTCAGGTCCATGGAAGAGATCAGGCTTCGACCCATCGGCATAGCCCACACGTTGGCTACCGACGACGAAGTCAGGGACAGGGGGAAGGACTTGGAATACACGATTGACATCCTCCCCGAGTTTGCCGACGGCCTTGAAGGAATGGATGGGTTCTCTCATCTGATCGTGCTCTTTCACTTCGACAAGCTCCGCGCCGAGCAGAAGGGGGTCCTGAAGGTCAGGCCCAAGAAGTTCCTGAGGAGGGGGCTCGACCTCGGCCAGCTCCCCACCGTTGGGGTCTTTGCTTTAGATTCTCCGTCTAGGCCGAACCCCATAGGCTTCTCGGCTGTGAAGGTCCTCAAACGGGACGGCCCACACCTCGTTGTGAGGGGACTGGAGGCCTTCGACGCCACACCTGTCATCGACATAAAGCCCTATACTCCCGAGAGAAGGGTTTCGCACATCAAGGTTCCAACGTGGTATTCGGCTCTTGAGAGGATCGCAAGGCAGAAGGAGGCCGGGCGGCAAAGAAGCAAGGCCCCCCGCCGAAGGCATTAATACCTGACCGGCCCTAAACGCAGACTGATTGCGATGGAGGACGTCCCCCCAGGGAACCGGCCCATCGAAGGGCCCTTGCTGGACATCCGGGCAACGGTGTCGCGTTACCTGGATACGGTCGCCTCCATCATCCTGATACTCGACCTTCAGGACAAGATACTCTACATGAACGCTTCCGCCGAACGTCTACTGGGGTATACGCTTGCCGACCTGGCCGGGAAGGACTGGGTGGGTGAATTCGTCCCTAGGATGGACCTCGAAAGCACGCGCGCCATAATGGACAGGATGCGTGCCGGCGAGACTCATACCCGAAATACGAACTCGGTGAAGACCAGGAGCGGAGGGATGAGGACCATATCTTGGAGCAACACCCTCATCCGAAACGACGCTGGTCAGGCCACCGCCATCGTCTGTACGGGGGAGGACATAACCGAGAACATAGCCCTACAGGACGAACTTGAGCGCACAAGAGAGAAGATGGAGTCAGCGCTCGAAAGCGGGACGATGTTGCTGGTCACCGTTGACTCCCTCTGGCGCATAGATTTCGTCAACAAGAGGACTGAGATAGTGACAGGCTATGACCGCAGGTCGATCATAGGCAAGGACATCTCCACGCTGCTCCCCAGGCTGGAGGGAAGTGACGTTGAGGACCTTCGGAACACCGTTTCCGGAGGGGGGACCTGGGGGCCGGTGGACGTCAGCCTGAGGACGAAGCCCGGCGTCTTTCTCGAGTACGAAGTGACCGTCGACCCCATAATGATCCACGGAAGCGTCGTGGGCGCGGTCGTCACGGCACGGGATCTAGTCGGGCGGCGCGAGTCGGAATCGAGGATCAGACTTCAGGCTGCGATCCTAGACCAGGTCGACAACGCGGTGGTGGCTTCGGACATGCGGGGCTCTGTGATATACTGGAACAAGGAAGCCGAGAAGATCTTCGAGAAGAAGCGTTCGGAGGCCATGGGCATGCCCGTTTCCGACGTCTGGGGGGACCTTGTTTCTTCCAAGGGCATGGGGGACATCATGGCTGCCGTGTACGAGAAGGGCAGCTGGGAGGGCGTGCTAAGGGTCAAGAAGGAGAGCAACGAAGACAGGATGACGGTCCTTACGATCTCTCTTGTGGAGGACCTCCATGGGGCCCCCATCGCCATGGTGGGCGTCTCCACCGACATAACGGAGAGGCTGAAGATGGAGACGGCCCTGAAGGAGAGCGAAGAGAGGTTCCGCCGTCTGGCCGAGAACGCCGTCGACGTCATCTTCCGCATCTCCCCAGATAAGGGAGTCGAATACGTCAACAAGTCCGTCGAGAAGGTCCTCGGCTACTCTGTCGAGGAGATGTACGGGAACAAGGACCTCGGGCTTCAGCTCATATCTCCTGGTGACATCCTGGCTCAGAACGAAATGCTTGACGAGCTGAGGGCCGGGGTCAACTTCACGGGAGGGATCCGGTCCAAGTGGACGACCAAGGACGGCAGGCTGGTCCATCTGGACATTTCGGTCGTCCCGGTGGTTGATGGAGACGGCAAGCTGACCGCCGTCGAGGGCATCGCCCGCGACGTCACCAAGACCATTCAGCTGGAGGACCAGCTGAAGGAGTACAGCCAGGAGTTGGAGAGGCTCGTCGAGAAACGCACCGAGCAGTTGAAGGAGTCTCAGGACAGGCTCGTGGTAGCCGAAAGGCTTGCCGCCATAGGTGAGATGGCTGCGCAGGTGGCCCATGACCTTAGGAATCCGTTGACGAGCATCAACACGTCGATCTACTTCCTGAGCGATGCCATGGTCCAGAGGGAGAACCCCGAGGTGGTGAAGACGATGGCGCTCATGGAGAGGTCCGTCAAGCACGCCAACGCCATCGTCTCTGACCTTCTGGAATACGCCAGGACCGAGGTCGGCGAGAGAAAGGAGATCCACCTCGCCCAGGTGGTGAGGTCGGCCATAGAGAGAACCCCTCTGAGCCAGTGCAAGATCGAGATCAACATAGGGCCCGAAGTCGCCGTTTCAGCCGACGAGCAGAAGTTGCTCCGGGTCTTCTGCAACCTCCTCCGAAACGCTAGCGATGCCATGCCCTCGGGCGGCACCCTGACCGTGAGCGCCGTTCAGGTCGGAGACCTGGTCACCATAGAGGTCGAGGATACAGGAGTGGGCATCAAGAAGAAGCATATGGGGATGCTGTTCACTCCCTTCTTCACCACCAAGTCCCAGGGGATGGGGCTGGGCCTCCCCATCTGCAAGAGGATAGTGGAGGGCCACGGAGGAACCATCTCCGTGGCGTCGGCCCCCGGCAAGGGGACCACGGTCACCGTGACCCTCCCCGTCAAGCCGGTCGAGCCCAAGGGGAGCCCCATGCTGCCGCCCACGCGAAGGTGGACAGGACCCTCCGTGGGCACCTAGGCGGTCGCCGCCCGTCCAGTCTGTCAGCGCCACCCCGACCGCCGGTCCACTAAGAAGCAATTGCGCCGGCCCCTTGCTTCTCCCTCGGAAGAATCACGTACGCATAGCACAAAGGTTATACTCACGTTTCGCCTATGTGGTGGCAATGAAAGAAAAGGCAGCTCCAAGGGCGAGCATATTGATCATCGACGACGACGAGGGTATCAGGACTTCCCTCTCAAACGTGCTCGACCTTAAGGGCTATTTGGTGGACACAGCAAAGGACGGCACGGAAGGCCTGAAGAAGTATAAGACGCACCATTACGATCTTGCCCTGATCGACGTCGTCCTTCCCGACATGAAGGGTACTGAACTGCTTTCCAAGATGGCCGGCGGCGTCGTCGACATGGTCAAGGTCATCGTTACCGGGTATCCCGACCTTGACAACGCAATGAAGTCGGTGAATGAGGGAGCCGATGGCTACGTCATAAAACCCTTCGACGTGAAGGAGCTGCTGGACAAGATAGGCGTTCTCCTCAAGAAGCAAGCCGAGAACAGGAAGTACTCCGAAGAGAAGGTCGCCGAATACATCAAGGAAAGGGCCAAGGAACTCTCCCAGAAGAAGCCTAAGGCTAGCTGACATACTGGCGGAGGAGTTGCTTCCTGCCAACACCAAGTGCAGAGGCGCCTGAAGAGAAGAAGAAGCGCATGCTTCGGACCCTCAGCGCTTCGATTGAGGTCCTAGGAAGGGTCGCCTCGACGGCCCTGAGGCTCAGCCTCAAGAAGGTCCAGAACCTTGACTGGGACGATGTGGCCGACAACCCAGAGCCCCTTGAGAAGCACATCAGGGCGGTCTTCAATGAGGGCGCGGTGGTGCTGATTGACATCATGAACAAGAACATCTGCAGGGAGTTCGGTCTCAAGTACGTCGAGGGCCAAAGCCTCGTAGCCTACATCAATGAAGCCTACGCGTCGGGAACCTAGCGTTCAGAAATAGGAGAGGTGAACCCTCTCCGCAGCCGTTGTTATTGCCTTCCTCTCCCCAGCAGTCAGCCTCCATCCCGTGGCTCCGGCGTTAATCTCGGCTTGGACGCTGTTCTTGGCCCCAGGAATGGCGACCACCCCGTTGGATAACAGCCAGTTCAGGGATACCTGGGACAGGGTCTTTTCGCGTCTGGAGGCGACCACGCCGATAGCTTTCAGGAGGGGCTGGGCTTGCTCCATATTGAGGCGGGAGAAGAGCTTTCCGTTAGCCCTGACGGGGTCCTTGGGAACGTTGCCCACGTTGTACTTCCCGGTCAGCAGACCCTTTGCCAGGGGGCTCCATGCGATGACGGAGATCCCCGCCTTCCTGCAGTAGGGAAGGACCTCGGCCTCGATCTCCCTCTGCAGGAGGTTGTAGCGCACCTGATTGGAAACGATTTCGAGGTCTCCCAGGAGCTCCTGGGCTTCCTTTAGGTCTCTCACCGCGAAGTTGCTCACGCCCACATGTTCAACCTTCCCATCCCGCTTTAGCCGCTTCAGGCCCTTCATGGTCTCCCTGAGGGGCACCTGCTCCCACGGATCCGTCCAGTGCATCTGATATAGGTCGATCCTGTCCACTCCGAGGCGCGCAATGCTGGCGTCGCACGCCTTCAACAGGTCGTCATGGTGGAGGTGCTCCCCTTGGAACTTCGTGGCCACAACAAAATTCTCCCTTCCGTAGTCCCTTAGGGCCCTTCCGATGACCTCCTCCGAGTGGCCATCTCCATATAATTCGGCTGTGTCGATGAGGTTCACGCCCAGCTCGAGCGACCTCCCTATGGCCTGAATGACGGAGGAGTCGTTAAAATCATCTCCCCATTCCTTTCCACCCGCCTGCCACCCCCCGAAGCCTATCAGGGAGACCCTGGGCCCCTTCCTGCCCAACCTTATGTATTCCATTTCCGGCATGGAAAGTCCTCCTTCCCTTCTACATAGAGGTTCCCTTCCCCCCCTTTCTTCCTCATTTCTTAAATAGTGGGAGCCAAGACGCGCTGTGAAATGAAGTTTGGCGTCTGCATCCCCAACTTTGGAGAGAAGCTGTCACCCACCTCCATTAGGTCCGTGTGTGAATCGGCTGAGACCCTGGGATATGACAGCGTGTGGACGACAGATCACCTGGTCACCCCCGCCGGGGCTTCGTCGCCCTACAGGAACATCCTCGAAAGCGTTTCGGTGCTCGCCTACGCCGCCGCAACCACCCGGCGCATCTCCATCGGAAGCTCCATAATCGTTCTTCCACTTCGTGACCCGGTCCTGCTGGCCAAACAGCTGGCCACCATCGACCAGCTGTCGGGAGGTCGTCTCATCGTTGGCCTAGCCGTGGGCTGGTCTGAGGAGGAGTTCACTGCCCTGGGGAGCAACTTCCATGACAGGGGCTCTCGGGCCAATGAAGAGATCGACCTCCTCAGAGAGCTCTGGGCCCAGCCCGTCGTCGACCACATAGGCCGCCACTACAAGATCAGGGATGTCGCCTTCGAGCCGAAGCCCGCGCAGGGAGGCTCCCTTCCAATATGGATCGGTGGGAACAGCCTCTCCGCTGTCCGGAGGGCGGCGGCGTATGGCAACGCGTGGCACGCCACTTCCATACCCTTTGACGAGTTTCAGGGAGGGGTCAGGGAGCTCCGTAGGCTCGCCCTCAGGAGGGAGGTGCAGGCGACCGCGAGGATGGCCATCGACCTCGGGCTCAAGGAGACCAAGCTCACTACGAACCCAGCAGGAGAGAGGCGCGTGCTCTTGGGTGGCAGGGAGGATGGAGCAGTAAGGTCCATCAGGGAGTATGAGACGGCCGGCCTCGAGTACCTCGTCGCGTACTTCGGGGACAAGGAGCGCGAGGCATATCTGGCGGATATGGAGGAGTTCGCAGCCTTCGCCTTTCCGACCTTCAAGCGAACGATAACCGAACCACGCTGAAACCCTATAACGACCCCGAAGCCCCCATATATGGCCAACCATCTCATTAGGTGAAAGTGCGGTGGCCCCTTCGACCGATAACGCGTCCCCAAACGATTCAATCGCTCTAGTAATCGACGGGTGCCTCTACGCGCTTCTCGGAGGTTCCGCCTCCAGCGCCTTCCGGGGCTACCTGATGAAGCATGGTTCCCTCACCATATCCTCCATCGTAAACGATCCCGCCGGATTCCACTCGATCCTTCGGGAGGTATTCGGAGACTCTGCGAACATCTTGGAGGATTTCATGAAAAGGAGCCTGATCAAAGAGCTCAGCCTCCCCGACGCCCTGTGCTTCGACTTGGTCTCGACCCTTACCGTCGCCAGCTCCTGAGTCTACGTGGAACTCAAGTTTAAATCGCCACGGCCCAAACATCCGCGGAGGAGTTGACGACCGCCTGTCCGCGCATTCCGACCTATCCCATCTCTTCAACCCCCACAGCATAGCCGTCGTGGGTGCTTCCTCCGATCCAACGAAGCTGGGCTACGAAGTCTTCAACTCCCTTGCAGTCTCCAAGAAGATGGGCTCCTACAAGGGCGACCTCTATCCCGTCAACCCTCATTACGCCGAGGTCGCCGGCGTCGAGTGCCACCCCGACGCAGCCTCAATCAGGGGCGATGTGGACCTTGCCGTGGTGGTGGTTCCCGCCCGGGCCACCCCCAACGTGATGCTGGACCTCGCCAGGAAGGGAGTCCCAGCAGCCATCATCATATCGGGTGGGTTTGGCGAGGTGGGGGAGGCGGGCCTTGAGAAGATAATCACGAGGATGGCCTCCCAAGCTGGCATCCGATTGCTGGGCCCCAACACCCTGGGCATATTGGACCCCTACACCGGGGTTGACACCCTCTTCCTCCCCGAATGGAAGATCACCACGAACCGGCACGAAGCTATTTCGATGCCGAAACCCCGACCCGGCGAAATGGTCCTGATAAGCCAGAGCGGGGGCGTGGGTGCCGCGCTCATCGACTACATCGTGGGCAGCGGCGCTGGCCTCAGGGCCTTCGTGGGGCTTGGGAACCAGGCCGACGTGACCGTCGACGAGGTCGTGTCCTACTACGCGGACGATGCGAAGACCAGGGCCGTCCTCCTGTACATCGAAGGGGTCAGGAACGGCAGGAGGTTCATCGAGGCATGCTCAGAGGCGTCCAAGAAGAAGCCCATCGTGGCCCTGAAGGCCGGAAAGACGGAGTCAGGGATCAGGGCCGCCTTCACCCACACTGCCTCCATGGTGGGCCAGGTCGAGGTGTACAGCACCGCGTTTCACCAGGGCGGAATCGTGGAGGTCTCCACCATAGAGGACCTCTTCGACGCCGGCAAGGCCATGTCGATGCAGCTCCCTCCATCAGGAAGGAAGGTGATGATAGTGACCAATGGAGGGGGGGCCGGGGTGATAGCTGCAGATGCGTGCGAAGAACTTGGCTTGGAGGTCCCCCCGCTAGGCGCAGGTGCCATGGAGGCCCTCCGCTCGATGGGTGAATCTGGAAGCCTTCCAGCCGTGGTCTCCCCCAACAACCCCCTCGATCTCACAGGGTCGGCCAACAGCGCTTCGTTCAGGCTTGGAGGAGAGGCCCTCCTGAAGGGCGATCCCTTCGATGCGTGGCTCTTCCTGACCTTTCATCATGCACCCGCCGTGTACGACGATGTCGTTGACGCCGTCGCCGCTATCGGTAGGGAAGGGGGGCGACCGGTGGTGGCCTGCGACGTCGGGGAGGCCGAATGGGCTAGGATCATGAGATCAAAGTACGAATCTCACGGGATACCCTGCTATCCGACTCCCGATAGAGCCGCCAAGGCCCTTCATTATCTCTCCAGCTATGGGCACTACAAGGCGGACAGCGGACTCTGGAGCGACACCCAATCACCTGTTGATAGGGTGGGCTGGCTTGAGGCCTTCATGACAAAGGGAGATGGCGTCCTCCTCGAGCCAAATGCGAGCCGGCTCCTCTCCGAATATTCCATTCCGCTTCTTCCATCTGCTACAGTGAACGACGAGGACGCCGCAGTCAAGGCCGCTGACTCCATGGGTTATCCTGTGGCGATGAAGATCATCTCGGATAAGTTAAGCCATAAGACGGACGTCGGAGGCGTTGTGCTCGGCGTGAGGGATAGCATACGAGTCCGGGCCCATTTTCAGGCCCTAAGGCGAAGGGCTGGTGAAGTGGGGCTGACGGAGTCGTTCGCCGGGGTCCTCGTTCAGAAGATGGCGGGACCGGGGTTCGAGCTGCTCATAGGAAGTTATAGGGACAGGTTCTTTGGGCCCGTCGTAACCCTGGGAGCGGGAGGGACCTACACGGAGCTGATGCGTGATTACACCTTGCGGGTCGCGCCCATCGGGGAGGCTGAGGCGGAGGAGATGATGAATGAGCTTCGCATATCGAAGATACTCAAGGGCTACAGAGGGCAGCCGCCCTATGACTTGAGCTGCCTCAGGGCCGTGATGGTCAAGCTTTCGACCATAATGCTCGAGAATCCCTCCGTCTCGGAGATGGAGATGAACCCCTTCTTCCTGTTCGCCTCTGGAGGAGCCGTTGTGGACGCACGTGTTCTCCTGAAGAAGGGCACCTAGGTCGAAGGGCTCCTAGCATAAGGGAAGAATCGATAAAATACCAGCGAATTCGCCCACCTCGCGGTGTAAGGGATGGACAGGGATCTTGCGGAGCGCGCCGTCGAGTCGGCGCTAAAGGCAGGTGCCGAGTATGCGGAGGCACGGCTTCAGAGGACCGTGGAGCAGGTGGCGGCCCTCAAGAACGGGGAGGTCGAAGCCCCCGGGTACGGAGAAACATCGGGGATCGGAGTCCGCGTAATGTATAGGGGCTCCCTTGCCTTCGGTTCGACGAACCTCCTCGACAGGGCCAAGGTCTCCGAGCTGGCCACGAGGCTTGCCAAGGAGGCCAAGGCCGCCGCCCCCTATTTCAAGGAGAAGATAAAGATGAGCCGCGAAGATGTTCATCTCGCAAAGTGGCGGGCGGAGGAGAAGGAGAGCCTCGACGACCTGACCCTTGAGGGAATACTCTCCTATCTTAAGGAGCTGGACGGCATCGCCGCGAGCGCTGGCACGGATCTCAAGCTCGTCAACAGGATCCTCTTCCTTGGAGGCGAGGTGGAGGAGAAGTACTTCGTCAACTCCGACGGCTCGAAGCTGGACAGCCGGGTCCCCAGGATCACTTCATACGGCGTCCTGACGGGCGCCAGCGAGGGAAGGGTCGTCCAAAGGTTCGTGCAGTTTGGCGAGGCCGGGGGTTGGGAGGCGCTGGCAAGGATGAAGGTCGCCGAGAAGATCGCCGAGGAGTCCTCCCTCGTCCTGAAGATACTGAAAGATGCTGCGAAGTTCGTACCCGGGGAGATGGGCGTGCTAGTGGGCCACGAAGTCGCCGGAATAATGGCCCACGAGTCCGTCGGCCACCCGGGAGAGGCCGACAGGATCCTTGGAAGGGAGGCCGCCCAGGCTGGGGAGTCCTATCTTTCTTCAGATGACGTAGGCCTTCGAGTGGGCAGCGCCGAGGCGAACGTCAGCGACGATCCCACCATCCCCCACGCCTTTGGCCACTACCTTTACGACGACGAGGGCGTTAAGGCCAGAAAGCGGAGGCTGATAGCGGGCGGGGTCATCACGGAGCTCCTGCAGAACAGGGAGACGGCCCAGACCTTCGGAGTGGACAGCAACGCCGCGGCCAGGACCGTCCGCTTTGACCGAGAGCCCATCATTCGGATGGCCAACACCTATGTGGAGCCCGGCGACTACACCTTCGAAGAGCTGCTGAAAGAGATCTCCCACGGAGTCTACCTCAAGAACTTCATGGAATGGAACATCGACGACAAGAGGCTCAACGGGAGGTACGTGGGCCACGAAGCTTACATGATCGAACACGGGGAGATCAAGGAGATGGTCCGCAACCCCATAATCGAAATCTCAACG
Organism: uncultured Nitrososphaerales archaeon; assembly: GCA_964475215.1. GTDB lineage: Archaea > Thermoproteota > Nitrososphaeria > Conexivisphaerales > DTJL01 > DATKKG01. The sequence continues at coordinate 10,121 of CAYYVT010000159.1, read as the reverse complement.
CCCAGGCTATGGGGAGGGGTTTACGCCAGGGGCAGGGAGATGGAGTTCGGAGCTGCTACATGCGGCAAGGGCGATCCATCCCAGGGAGCCCCAGTCTGGCACGGGGGGCCCAACTTCGTGCTTAAGGGCATAAAAGTGGGGGCGAGGTGAAAGGCTTGTCGATCGAGGAGCCCATCGGCTGGGCAGCAGCCAAATGCAAAGAGCTAGGTGCGGACGACTACAGCATCCTCCTCTACAGCGGCGACGAAGGACAGGCGCGCTTCGGGAACAACAGCCTCACCATCACTAACCGGCTGGTCACCAAAGTGCTCGTGCTGTTCATGACCAAGGGGAAGAAGCGCATAATCGGCGAGCTCTCGACCATGGAGAGGCCCAGCGTCGATAGGTTCACGGAGCGACTTTTCAAGTCGATGATGGCGGCTGGGGGCGAGTCAGACTTCCCACGCCTGCCGGCCGGCCCTTTCCGTTACAGCTTTAACGGAGACTTCGACCCAAAGGTTGCGGACCTCGACCTGGCCGAGCACGCCTCTAGGACCATTGAGGCAGCCCTGGCCGCCGGCGCTAGGCGAGTCGCGGGCTCCCTTTCCACGGACCGATATACCATCTCCATCTCGACGTCAACCGGGGTCAACGCGACCGAGGACCGGAGCCGCTTCCTCCTGAACGTCAGGTCTTTCACCGACAGGGACGCCAGTGGCCAGGGGGTGGTCGTCTCGACCAGCCTCAAGGAGTTTGACGTCGAGTCCGCCGGGAGGACCTCGGGTGAAAATGCCAAGCTCAGCCAGCATCCCAAGGAGGTGGAGGTCGGTGACTACGCCGTGATCCTCGGCCCGACTGTGGCGGCAGAGCTCATTCAGCACGTCGGGAGCTCGACCTCGGCCTTCAACGTTGAGGCCGGCCTCTCCTTCTTCGCAGGCTCACTGGGCAAGGAAGTGGCCACCGACGGGCTCACCCTCATCGACCATGGCCAGGTTAGGAACGGAATTAACAGTCGGTCGTTCGACGACGAAGGAGTCCCCACAAAGAGCAACACGCTGATCGATAAGGGCGTCCTAAAGACCTACATTCACAACAGCGCCACCGCGGCAAGGCACAAGGCCGAGCTGACCGGAAACGCAGGCCTGATAGAGCCTCACCTCTGGAACATCGAGGTGAAGCCCGGAACCTACAGTCTGGAAGAGATGATAAGAGAGACGAAGAAGGGCATCTACGTCACGAACAACTGGTACACGAGGTTTCAGAGCTACGCCAAGGGTGAGTACTCCACCCTCCCGAGGGACGCCGCCTGGCTCGTTGAGGATGGAGAGCTGAAGCATCCTGTCGCCGGCATCCGCCTAAGTGGCGAAATCCCCCATCAGATCCGCGAGCTCGACGCCATCGGCAAGGACCGCCGCTGGGTGCAGTGGTGGGAGGTGGACGTCCCCCACCTGATCCCCGCCCTGAGGTTCCCAAACGCGAAGGTCACAAAGGCCGCGGGCTGAGCGGGGCCGCCGCCGCAAGGTCGGCTGCCGAGAAAAACATATAAACCGCTTTCCTAAACTCCTTTTTCTTAGATTATAACCGTCTAAGAAAGGAGTGTTGATTGGAAAGTGTCTGCGACAGCTTACCCGACCGTTACCGCAAGCGGGCAGCCCGTCCTCATCCTGAAGGAGGGCTCCAACGAGTCCAAGGGCAGGGACGCCCAGAGGAATAACTTGGCGGCCGCCACGCTGATAGCCGAAATCGTGAAGTCCAGCCTTGGGCCACGGGGCATGGACAAGATGCTCGTCGACACGCTGGGGGACGTCACCATAACGAACGACGGCGCCACGATCCTGAAGGAGATCGACGTTCAGCACCCAGCTGCCAAGATGATGGTGGAGATCAGCAAGGCGACCGACGGCGAGGTTGGAGACGGCACCACTTCGACCGTCGTCTTTGCCGGTTCCCTTTTGGAGAAGGCGGAGCTTCTCCTGGATAAGGAAGTCCATCCGACCATCATCGTCGACGGGTACAGGAAGGCCTCCAACCAGGCCATGAAGATCCTGGACGAGATCGCGATCAAGGTCAAGGCCGGGGACGAGGACTGGCTCATGAAGATAGCCAAGACCACCATGGCCACCAAGATGATCTCAAAGGACTCAGAGTATCTGGGGAAGCTGGTGGTGGACGCACTCCTCTTGGTGGCCGACAAGCGGGAGGACGGAACCTACACGGCCGACATAGACAACGTCAAAGTCGAGAAGAAGCCCGGCGGCTCCATCTTGGACACGACCCTGATCAAGGGGATCGTCGTCGACAAGGAGGTCGTCCATGCAGGGATGCCGAAGAGGATTGAAAACGCCAAGATAGCCCTCATCAACTCCCCGTTGGAGATCGAGAAGACCGAGTTCGATGCCAAGATAAACATCACGGACCCGACGCAGATGAAGTCATTCCTAGACGAGGAGTCGGAGATGCTCAAGGCGATGGTGGACAAGGTCAAGGCCGCGGGGGCGACGGTCCTCGTGTGCCAGAAGGGAATCGACGATATCTCCCAGCACTACCTTGCCAAGGCCGGCATCCTGGCCGTAAGGCGAGTCAAGATGAGCGACATGGAGAAGCTCGCCCGGGCGACGAGCGGCAGGGTCGTGACGACGCTGGAGGACCTCACAGCCTCCGATCTGGGCAAGGCCGCCCTCGTCGAAGAGCGGAAGGTGGAAGAGGACAAGTGGGTCTTCATAGAGGGTTGCAAGAACCCGAAGGCCGTAACCATACTCGTTAGGGGAGGCGGACAGCGCATCGTGGACGAAGCAGAGAGATCCCTTCATGACGCCATAATGACCGTCAAGGACGTGATGGAGAAGCCCTTCGTCGTGGTGGGCGGAGGCGCGCCGGAGGCCGAAGTGGCGTTCAGGCTGCGCGAATGGGCTAGCTCACTCCCCGGACGAGAGCAGCTCGCCGTGCAGAAGTTCGCCGACGCACTGGAGATAATCCCACTGACGCTGGCGGAGAACGCCGGGATGGACATCCTCGACACCCAGGTCAAGCTCGCCGCAGCCCATGGAGAGAAGAAGATTTGGTCGGGAGTGGACGCGATGAAGAACAAGGTCGGCGACATGTATGAGAAGGAGGTCTTCGAGCCGCTCAGCGTCAAGGTCCAGGTGATAAAGTCGGCCACCGAGGCGGCCAGCATGCTCCTTAGGATCGACGACGTGATCGCGGCCTCAAAGCCCAAGGCGCCACCTGGCGGACCCGGCGGCCCTGGAGGCGGCATGGGTGGAATGGGTGGCATGGGCGGCATGGGCGGTATGGAAGACTAGCGGCCGCCAACCTACAAGCTCACACCTGATTTGTGTCATCTCCATCGCCTGAGCGGGAGCTTTGGCCGTTTCGCAGCGCCCTCCAGCTCCTTATATGTGGCCATAGCGACGACGAATGGTGGTTGAACCCGATCTCCGAAGGGCTGTCAAGGCGATGGCATCCAAGGGCCTGATCCTAGCGGCGTTGATCGCCATGGCGGTGCTTGCGGGCTACGTTATGTGGTATGAGCTGGGCTCCACGAGCGGGGGTGCTGCCCCCCAAGGCCTCACCTTCGGCCAGGCGACCTCCAGCGGCACGGGCCCGTGGACGGTGGAGACGCAGGGAGTTAACAGTGCATCTTCGCCCATAACGGTGACCGAGGTCACCATCGGAGGCGTGGACTTCACGGGACAGGTGGCGCCCCCCGGCCTTCCATTGACGGTGCAGCCTGACGCCTCCTTCCTGCTCTCAATTACAGTCTCCGGCAGGGGAGGGGAGTCCTTCTCCGCTGGCCAGTCTCTCACCATTGACATCCTGACCTCTTCGGGCATGAGCTATCAGGTGGAGGCGACCCTACCTTCCGCCGGCTCCACCGGCTCCGCCGCCCCCGTAGGTGGCGGAGGAAACGAGATGCTCGTCCTGACGGCCTCGGTGATCAACGGGGTCCTGAACGTGACAGCCCTGAACCAGAGCCCGGGCCCGGTAACGATTAGGCAGGTCTACTTTAATGGCGTGCCAGCCGCGGTGACCTTCGGTTCGGGGTTCAGCCAGACTGTGGCGGGTCAGCTCATGTCGGCGGCCACGGGCACCTTCGTCGTGGAGACTTCAGGGACCGTCTCCGGGACCCTCTACAACGTCGTGGTCATCACGGCGGAGGGGAACAGCTTCCAAGCAGCCGTCCTCTGGCCCTGAGCGTGCTACATCTAGCTTTTTAGGGGGTTAGGTTTCAGGCCCCATAGTCCTAAAAATGGCCTCGATGCCCGTTCTAGGCTGCAGGGAGGAGCTTCGCTGATGTGGAGCGCCGTCAGGGGGCACTTCGTCAAGAGGAAGGCTGGCCTCCAAGTCGTCCGTTTGCTCATCGAGAGCGGCATAAGGGTGGACGAGGACGGCCGCTTCTATGTGGGCGGTGCCGAGATAACGGACGTGAGCCTAGCCAGGGCAGCAGGCGTCGACAGGAGGGTGGTTCGTGACACGGCCTCGTACATACTCGAGGACGACGAGATGAAGGCTATATTCATGAAGCTAAGGCCCGCGGGGACTTCGCTGGTCGGAGTCGCCTCTCAGCTGGGCTACACGGTGCTCAAGATCAACGCCGACCCCCACCGATCCGGAATTCTCGCGGGGGTGTCGGCGGTCCTGGCCAAACACGACCTTCTTGTGAGGCAGGCCCTAGCCGACGACCCCGACCTCTACCCCGAGCCCGCCCTGACGATTGTCGTGGAAGGGCATGTGCCCGCGGTCGCCGTTGAAGACATCGGGCGCCTTCCCTACGTCTCCAGCATAACCATCTTCGGCCAGTGAGCGGCGTCCCCATGTCAGGCGGATGAAACGGACAAGATCTGCGGCAGGTCGTGGGCGAGCACTTCAAAGTGCTCGCCGTCATCACGGCTGAAGTAAATCGTTCCGTTCTTGGCCCCCATGTATACGCCTGCGGGATCGAGGCCGTCGTTGCAGAGCCCCTCCCTTAACACCGTCAGGTATGCGTTCCCCGGGAGGCCCTCTGTGAGAGCTTCCCAGCTCTTCCCCTTGTCCCGGGTCCTGTAGACGGACGCTTGAGCCCCCAGGCTGAACCTGGCGGGGACTTCGAGCGGGACGATGTAGAACGCCCTGGGATCTGTGGGATGAGCCGTCAGCGCAAAGCCGAAGTCGCTCGGAAGGCCCTTCGATATGTCCAGCCAGGTCTCCCCCCCGTCTTCGCTCTTGTAGACGCCGCCATGATTCTGAAGGAAGAGCGTCCTTCCGTCACAGCTCAACGCGAACTTGTGCACGCACTGGCCAAACTCGGGGAACTTGACTGGGGCGAAGTCGACCCTGATTCCCCTGTTCCTCGGAGCCCACTTCTCCATGTCCCGAGTATGGTAAACGCCCGCCGCCGACATGCCCACCCACATCCCCTTCCTCGAGCCCGGGTCCAGGACGATGGTGTGAAGGCACGGACCGCCGAACCCCGGGTTCCAGCCCCTCCTGTCCTCATGATAGGTCAACCCTGGGACGTCATGCCAGCTGTTGCCGCCATCATCGCTCTCGAAGAGGGCGTGAGGGTCAAGTCCTAGGTATACCTTCCCGGGCTCATCCTCCCGGCCAGGTGTAATGTGCCAGATGTTCTTTGCAGTTAGCTTCGACTTCTTCGGAAACCTCGGAGGCTTGGAGGATTTCTTCCAGCTCTCTCCGAGGTCGTCTGTGAAGAATACAGCCGGCCCCGTGAATCCCGGATTGACGCCGGCGTAGATGCGGCCGCCGTCGCGCCGGTCGAGGGCCATGTGGAAGACTTCTCCGAGGGCCCCCATATCACTCGCGAAGAAGGGGCCCCTTGCCTTCCAATTTCTCCTCCCAGGGTCGCTTATAAAGAAGAAGGCGCCCTTCGTGGTGCCGACCAGAACGGTAGCCCCTGTCGAATTCATTCCTTTCCACCTGCTACCGAAGGGATCACGATAAGCTCCTCCCCGTCCTTCAACTTCGTCATTTCGCCGGACAGGGTCCTGATCTCTTTGCCTCCGACGAAGACGTTGATTAGCTCGCGGACCCTGCCGTGCTCGTCGCAGATGCTGTCGCCCACGCTGGGGTTGTTCTCCTGAAGGGACTCGAGGGCCTCCCTGATCGTCGAGCCCTTGACGGTGAGCTCACCGCTGGCGCCGCAGAAGTCCTTCAGCGTCCCGAGCAGCACGAACCTGACCGACACTTCGCGGGTTCCAGGTTTGGACCGCGATTTAACGCTTGTCGAACATTCTGCCGTCTCTATGACTGCTTCTCCAGCATCTTCGTGAACGTCCAGAGGGTCGTGCTCAGGGTTTCGTTCAGGCGGGCCTTGTCGTTGAAGTTCTTGAGGACCAGCTTGCTGATCTTCCCTCCCTCCTCCGCATAGTCCGATGAGAACACCTTCTCCTTCTGCATTTTGCCCTCTGCCACCGCGGCTTCGTCCGCCTCCTTCATGCCACCCAAGACCTTCCCCAGCAGGTACGACTTGAAGGGCGGAGTGGAAGCTCGCAGGACGACGTCGGTGACGGGGACGATGGTCACGGTGTTTCCCTGGACGTAGGCGTTGGCGATGAGGTAGTTGTCCTTCTGCCTCCGCAGGGGCCTGGTCTCGCTCACTTCCGCGGCGACTGCTTCGATCATCTGTGGGGGCTCTTCCTTTGCGGGTGACTTGGGTGTGACCGGGACCTCAGCTGCCTTGACGAAACTGTCCCTCTTGAGCTGCTCGTCAACCAAACCCAAGGTCTGCCGGGTGAGCTCAAGCTCCTCCTCCAGCCCCTTGATCTTCTCTTCAAGCCACTGGCGGAGGTCCGCCAACCTTCGGACTTCCTCTTGGTTGCTCACGTCACTCTACACGACCGGATGAGGTTATAGCCTTTTGGAGATAGTCTCCCATTTCACGATGAAGAAAGTATCTGGGCCGCCCTCTCCGCGATAGCTCCGGCCATCTCCCTGGTCCCTGCCTTCCCCTTCAGGTCGTAGGTGAGGACCCTCCCCTCTCCCACGACCGAGTCCACTGCTTCGAATATGGCGTCGCCCTTCTTCACCTCGCCGAGGTACCTTAGCAGCCAAGCGCCCGACAGCACGGTCGCCACCGGATTCACCTTGTCCAGCCCCTTGTACTTGGGCGAGCTTCCGTGGGCGGGCTCGAACATCGCGTACCTGTCGCCGATGTTTGCCGAGTAGACCATGCCTATGCTACCTATCAATCCGGAGGCCTCCTCGGTGAGCACATCCATGAAGAGGTTCGTTCCCACGATGACGTTCTGGTTGAAGATTTGGGGGTTCTTCACCAGCTGCTGGGCAAAGTTGTCTATGAAATACTCTTCCTTCCCGATGGCGGGATACCCTCTGCCCACATCTCTGAAAACCTCCAGCCAGAGTCCGTCAGTCACCTTTAGAATGTTGGCCTTGTTTATGGCGATGACCTTGCCCCAGCCCCTGCCGACCGCCTCCCTGAAGGCGAACTTAATCACCTTCTCGCTGGAGCTTCGGGTTATCTTCCTCACCGCCGCGGCGGCGTCATCGCCCAGCTTGAACTCGATGCCGGAATAGAGCCCCTCGGTGCCCTCCCTTACGAAGCACATGTCGACAGCTCCCAAAGGGCCCTCCATCCCCTTGTATGTCTTGACGGGCCGGACGTTGGCGTAGAGGTTGAACCTCTGCCTGATGCTGACCGCCACGCTGCGTGGGGTGTTTGGGCCGGGCTCGGTGGTCGTAGGGCCCTTAAGACAGGCATCGCTTGATTCTAGCGCATCCCATGTCTCCTTGGGGATGTAGCCCTCCGAACCCCTGGAGTGAAAGAACTCGGCCCCGGCTTCGCAGGGGATGAATTCGATGTTATCCGTAGCCCCCACGGATCTGTACACTGCCATGGTAGCATCGACAAGCTCTGGGCCGGTTCCGTCTCCTTTGATTACCGCGACCTTCTTATCCATCAGCTCTCTCGTTCCTGCCGTCCCTTCATCGACCTAATATGAATTGCGCGAGTCCGGATACGAATTCTTTTTAGACCCGAGAAAGCCCAATTCTCCGTCGATGTTCCCGCGGTCACCGCCCAAGCTCTATGTCAGGCTTAGAGATGGCCTGGAGACAGAGCGAGTCTTCGAGGGGCTCGCGGGGATCGACTTCGCGGGCGCGAGAGGCGACGTCGTCGCGGTGCTCGCGGGGAGGACGGGCGAGAACGCCAGGGCCTACGCCGAGATCAAGTCGAGGCTGAAGGCACACAGGGCGGGGAGGATATTCCGCATGCCCGTCGCCGCAGCGGAAGCGGCGGCGGCCTCGGACTTCGGCCCCTTCGTCGCCATCGGCTCCTTGGCCAAGCGCGATCGCTTCGTCGTTTGGATCAAGGCGAGAAGTAGGTCAGCCGACTACGTCATCGGCAGGGCTGGCAGGATCATCTCGAAAAAGGAGACGGCGTCGACGGTCCTAGACCTGTACTCTTAGTAGATCATCAGTTCTTCGCTTTCGAGCAGCGTGTGGAGGTTGTTGACAGCCTTGTAGACCTCCTCTTCCTTCTTCGCCCCCGTGCACACAAGTTTGCCGCTGGCGAACAGGAGGATCACAGTCTTGGGCTCAAGCATCCTGTGGATGAGGCCGGGGAACTGCTCGGGTTCATACATGCTCCGGGGAAGGTTCAGCGCAGCCTCTTCCAGCTTCACTCGACCTCCAAGGCTGGCGGATGCGACGATGTTCTGTATCTCCACCTCCGGCTCGTTCTCGACCCTTATCCCCGACTTCCTGAGCTTCTGCACCACCATCTGTACGGCCTTGAAGGATTGCTCCTCGCTCTTGGCCCCAGTGCAGACCATCTTTCCCGAATTGAAGATCAGGGTGGCCGTCTTCGGGGCCTTGAGCCTAAAGACCAGGCCGGGGAACTGCTCGGGATGGTACTCAACATCTGGAAAAAGCCTCGTAATTTCGTTAAGATCTATCGACTGATTAACGCTGGCTGATGCGACTACGTTCTCGATCGAGATAAGAGGCGTAGTTTTAGGCATATAAATCGATATTTCCTTTATAAAGGACCCTTTATAAACTTTCGAGCTCACGGCGAACTTGGGCCGCTATTCGTCACTTAGGAGCCTATGAAGGGATTTCACGACATCTGATGATGTCATGGAGGGCTAGGGCGAATCGATTTCCCGACTGCGTCCACTGAGACCCAGAATCTACCCTCACCGGAGGTCTCACCGATCTCCACAGTTTAAATAAATCTCAGGGAGACTAAGACCGATGTCGGAAATCGAGACCCTCTTCAGGCACTGCCCGGCCTGTGGCAGACGTTTTGAAATCAGGCTGGTCAGGAAGGAGACGGTCAGTGATAGGAAAGAGACTACAGACGTAAAGACGATCGTAGCATCTCCGGGAGCGCCCGGAGTTCCTATGCATGGGGCAGCCGCTTTCAGTTCGGCGGCAAGCCCTCTCGTCGTCGAGGAGGACGTCCCCGTGACCGTCGAAATTACTGAATTCCAGTACACATATCGCTGCAAACATTGCGGCCACCAATGGGCGGAAATTCGCACGACCCAACAGAGAGATTAGAGTTCCAGCCCCGGGCAAATTCCTGCCAGGGTTGCGAAGGACGATATACGGTCGGACGCCTACGCAGAGCTTTGAAGCTTTGGAGGAGCCGCCTCTTCGCTTGACCTCTCCGACTCGAAGAAGTCGACCGCCAACATGCAGATAAGGACGAAGGCCAGGACGTAGTTGTAGGGCTGCTCGACGAATGTCCCGATATACAAGATGACGACTACCACCTTCCCCACCAAGAGGTCGCTGGTTACGGGGACCGCGTCCGGTATGGGGTTGTTATCTCCCTTAACCGTGAGGACCTCGCTGGCGCCGCTCCCCTGGATTCGCACGACCCTGTGTATCACGTCGATGAAACCGTCTTTGTACACCACTATGTCTCCCACGTGAATCGTCGAGATATTTACAGGCTCGACAATTGCGAGGTCTCCCGATACTATCGTGGGCCTCATGCTGATGCCGTCCACCGGAAAGACCACGGAGAAGTAGTTGCCGAAGTTGGCGAGCAACACCACCAGGGCGAAAACCACCACCGCGTCGAAGATGATCGAGTATGCCCTGCCATGTCCGCTCGGCATGGGCTCTGGCTAAACGGGCGACCTAGATAAGATGTTCTTTCTTCCTTTCACGGCAGG
>CAYYVT010000158.1:0-1781 GCA_964475215.1 uncultured Nitrososphaerales archaeon | reverse complement strand
GCCGCTAGGATAGCGAAAATGGACGAGCAGCTGGGCTCTGATTGGTCTCGGACTTGGCCAAGATTACTGGTTGGATCTTAGGAGTCCAAGAGCAGGGCGGAGCGACCACCGCCTCCCTTCTTCCCGTCGCCGTTCGGCCGGCGCCTGGGAGTGGTTTTGCGTCCCCTGGAGGGGCAGATCAAGGAGACGGCTAAACGACGGCAACCCTGTGGAGTGTTTCTTGTGGTAAAAGACGTGATAACATGCGCTGGTCTCTGTGTTGTGGCTCGTCTGGAAGCACCGCTGATGGTGCTGCACAGCTCACCTCGTCTTGAGGTGTGCCTCTGTTTGTTTTGTGGGGGGGGTGCTACGAATAGCGCCCTTGAAGTGGCTCTGGGTATTTAACGCGGCCCGGCATTTTCGGTCAAAATCCACTCGTGAGCTGTTGCTATTACAGCGGGACGCCGCGAACCAACATCGAGAGGATGACATCCTAGCTACGAAGGATGACAAGATACGGGCCAGAGGGTGACATTTCCGGTCTGAAGGGTGACATTTCGGGGAGGAAGGGTGACAAATCCCGAGCGAAGGGTGACATCAGCCAAGCTTGGCCTGATTGTCTCGGTCGTCGGACTTGGCCCTCTCAGCCGCCATGCGCCCCTCTTGCATCAGAGTATACCCGTTCCCCTCCTTGGCAATCAGCCCTAGTTCGTTCAGGTGGCTGAGATATCGAGCCACCGTCCTTTCGTCCACCCCGAGGTCTGACGCCAGCGCGGCCTTGTTCCTGTACCCAAGCTTCAGCATAAGGCCCAGCAGCCGCACCTCCTTCTCGTTCAGGTCCGGGGACGGAGGCTCTTTGGCCGGTGCCGCGCCCTGTTCCTCGCCTTCCTTCTCGGGCTCATCGCCGGCCGCCACAATCTTCTCTATCTCCCCTTCGGGCAGTCCGATGTCCTCATAGACCACGCTGAAGGTCGCCCTGTCCTTGTCCTGCAGGATGTCGATGATCTGGGGAATCTGGCTCCGCGAGACCCCCACGAACCTAAGCTTGGGATACCTGGCCACGTTCTTCAGGTAGTTCTCCCTGACCTGCTGAGGGTTCTTCGATGGGGTAATCTCAATCTCGACGGCTGTCCTGTTCTCCTCGTCCCAGGCGTCCGGGTCAATCCGGGCGACGACCCTCCCTTCCCGTCCCGGCTTGTAGGTGGTCAGGGGCTTGACGTAGAGTATGTCGGGGAAGGGGCCCTCCCTGTCCCCGCGGTCGAAGGCGCACCAGTACCCTTTCTCCCAGTACTTCTCGAGGAGGCGGCGCATTGCCCTGACGTGGAGAGGTCCCCCTACCCTCCCGTTCCTTCTCCACTTCCGATGGTCGAACCTGAAGAACTCGTCCTGGGCCGCGTCTGTTATCGAGTAGAGGACCTGTCTCGACTGCATCTTCTCGTCCTCGGTCTCGGGCTCCTTCCACATCGGCTGCTTGGTCTGGGGGTCCATCCCCATGTAGAGCTGGCCCGGCTCGACCTTCTCCGAGACGTACCCGCGGTCGGCTAGGTAGCTCAGCCCGATTTGCAGGACGTTCTTGTCCCAGCCGCACCTCTCCTCGAAGATCTTCGACATGTGGGAGAAGGCTATCTCTGTCCCTATGTGGTGGAGGTAGGCGAGGGGCATCCAGTAGAGCGGACCTCCTAGGGTGCAGTCGCCCCTTTCCTTCTTGGCCTTTGCCAGCTCCTCTTCGTAGACGAGGTTCCTGTCCCCGACCGTCCCGCCGTAGAGCTTCTCCATCTCCATCTTCAGGAAGTCCATGGCCT
>CAYYVT010000157.1:0-6646 GCA_964475215.1 uncultured Nitrososphaerales archaeon | reverse complement strand
AGCTATGTGGACCAGGTTGTCCACTCGGGTGCCCCTCCCTATGACAGTGTCCTCGAAGACTCCTCTGTCGACGCACGTATTGGCCCCTATGGACACATCGTCCTTGATAGTAACACCGGCGTAGTGTGGAAGGAAGACCAGGTTCTGACCCGGGCCTCTTACGAGGTTGAACCCCACCTTTCCAATGACGGCGCTCGGGTGGACTTGGGCCGAGGGGGAGATGGTCAGCCGCGCTGGAGGGGGCGGGAAGAAAGCCGCCGCAGCCTTGGCGAATTGATACTTGGGGTATTCTGTAAACAGGACCTCTCTCTTGCCTTCGCCGGAGAGCTCCTTCGGAGCAATGAGAAGACCTGCCTTCGATGCCTTGAGCCTAGAAGGGTCCGGTGCTAGGAGAAAAGCCATGTGCGATTCATCCGCTGACTCCAGGGAGTTCACCCCGGATATGGAGCGTTCTGCTGTGACCCCTAGAGCGGACCTCTTTCCGGTCAGGAATTCTACGATATCCCCACTGTTGGTCATGCCAACACACTCGCTATCTTTTCCCAATCAATGCAAATCAAGAGCCCAACCTGCTTGTACCTGCCAGACCTCGCTCATATTATCGCGCGCACGTTCTCGAACTTTTCACAGTTCTTCAACCCCACCTCTCCGCCCGCGGTCCTCATCGCCCCTTTCAGGTACTCGAGGTCAAAGTAAGGCCTCCTCAGCGCGAACTGACTCTTATAACACATCACTGCTTTGACCTTCGCCGCCACGTCGGCGTCGCTTACCTGGCAGTAGATGGCGTCGGGCGTGAATCCGTAGTCAGAATGAGGCATGGCATAGCCGAAAATAGATTTGCCTCTGAACGCCCGCCGAGCCTCCTCGTACACGACCCGGTGGTCCTGATGGGAGTTATAGGAACTTGGGACGATGACAAGATCGGGGTCGAAATCACGCCTTATGCCGTAGAGGTCGTCGAGTATCTCCTGCCTGACGCTCTGCAGCTGCTTGTTGGGAAAGTTGGCATCAAGTACCTCTCTAACCCCCAGCACCTTCATTGCCGAGTAGAACTCATCAACGATTGATCGCCTGCTCCAGCCCTTTGGAGTTGCATCTTCGCACCAAGAGAATATCTTCCCGAGTATCTTGGTCTCCCGAGAAGCGAACTTATGGACGCTGGCGCCGGCGCTGAGCTCGATGTCATCCGGATGCGCCCCCAGGACGAGTATCCTCTGAAGTGTTATCAGCGACGGGCCTTCAAAATTGACCGGTACGCCACGCTTGATACGTTTTCGGGCTTCCATGAATCTGGCAGACCCGCCACCATGCTCCCATCCCACCTTATAACCTTCAATCCCAACGCAAGGGCTTCAAGCGCAGTTCTGGAGAATGCAGCGACAGGCGCTTGGTCGATAAGATATTCGAATGAGCTGAGGAATGCGGGCATCCTATCATGGGGTATCACTTCCTTATGTCGATCCACGACCCGGGGGGAAAGGCCGTTCTTCTCGGCGTTCCGCAGCATCATGGCGAAGTCCTGATGAGGTTGCCATGTCCTAAAGCAAACTGCCCCTTTTCCCGTAATCCCGGCGGGCCGCGTGAACATCCGTGTGTCCACAGGCGCAGGGACGAGCGTAACGTCGGGAGCGCCTGGGAGTTCTGCTAGGTCGGGGGTCGAAATGAAGATAAGGTCCGCCCTCCCCCAGAAGGGTTCGCTTTTCTTCCATCCGCCAATCCTTATGTCATCCCCGTGGTAGTGCATTATGAGGACCTTCTTTCCGTAGAACCTCCTGAGGGGGGAAATCAGACGGTCGTTATAGTGGCACCAGACCACGTCGAAGGGGTAAGCCTGCAGGAAGGCCGAAAGTAGAAACAATTTGCCTGAGAAGTGAGAATGTATCTTGGCCATGCGATAAGGGTCGGCGCCGTTCGTCGTCAGCACCTTGCTTTTGGTACGGTAGAGCTGGTCCATGGTCTCAGAAATGGTGGTCCCGACGCCAGCGGTGTCGAAAATATGGAGGATCTTCACTGGTCCTTCTCACTCCGGTGTCTATCGCCTTGGGCGAAAGAGCTCGGCGGGCCCACAAACGACGGGCTGTCGCAGAGCGCCCTGGACGCGAATGTTGACGCTTTCGGGCCCTCCCTCATCAACAAGGCCTGAAAGCGAGAGATAAACTTTGGCGGGCCAAGCTGCGTTTAGGGTCCTCCTTCATTAGGCGCAAAGGGTCTCGGAACTTCTCCGCATGGATAATGTTAAATGCAGAAGGAAGGCGAAATGAGGTAGCTTGCGTCGAAGAGTCCTTCTCCTTGCAGGTGGTGGAGGCCATTCAGGCTATGCCTTTGCCCTGGCTCAACGCCTGAACGGCCAAGTCGAGATGGACTTCCTCGTGCCAGCGGGGGACATGCTGAGCCAGGCGAGGCTGAAGCCCTTCGGCCAAGTGAGCTTCCTCAGCAAGGCGCGGACCGCAGACACGTCTTTGCCCATGTTCGCCGCAAACCTCGTCAGGGCTTTCGGACAGGCCTTCTTCAGGGGCTATCGAGGGTATGACCTGGTCGTAAGCACAGGGAGCAACTTCTGCATCCCCCCTGGGATGTCGGCCAGGCTGGAAGGCGTGGAACTCATAAACATAGAAAGCTCGGTGAGGTTCACAAGGCCGTCCAAGACCGCCCAGCTATTGAAGCCCTTCGCTTGGTACACCGTCCTCCAGTGGCCTGAGCAGGAGAAGCTCCTACCTGGCGGCACTTACTTCGGTCCACTGCTCCCCAGACCAGTCGTGCACCCTTGGAACGGAGGTTACGTCCTGATCACGGGGGGGACCCTCGGCCACCGCAGGCTCTTCGATCTGGCCTCCGAATGTGACCTTCATGACGTGGTCCTTCAGACCGGAAGGGTGGATCCAGCTCCCTTCAGGAGGAGCCATCCCGAGTGGAGGGTCATTGCGTCCTCGCCCGCGTTCCACGAGCTCCTTGCCGGGGCTGACGTCGTGGTGACCCATTTCGGCTATACGGCCCTGGAGACTCTGATCTACAGGAAGCCGACCGTCTTGGTCCTCAACCCTGAATGGAAGCTTACGGTGGGGAGGGAGGACGCACGGCTCCTCGCCGAAAAGATCAACGCCGAGTTCATTTGGGACTTGACGAAAGAGAACCTCCTTAGGGCAATCGCAAGGTCCAGGGACAAGGCCGTGCCAGTGTTTCCGGACGGCGCCGAGCGCCTATCCCGGAGGATCGTCAGCATGTAGGTGGGGAGCTTGAAAGTCCTCTACATCGCGCTGGAGCCCTACAGGTACACCCGAATACCCAAGCTCTTTCACACCTTGCACCAGGAGCCAGATATCGACTTCCAGGTCATGATCCCATGGATCAGGCTGCTTTGGCGAAAGAACAGGCTCACAAGAATCGTCGCCTCCGTCCTGAATTATGTGTCCATCATGCTGCAGATATCGCTGACGAGGGCCGACGTCGCTTGGGTTGCAAACTGCCCTGACGTCCTCGCCCTCCCGCTGGCGTTGGCGGGCAGAAGGTATGTGCTTGAGTATAGGTCGCCCTGGCCCCTCGAAGTGCAGGGCGAGTTTGGAGGGGGCCCTTGGGTACGTGTATCGTCCATCTTCGAGCGCGTTGCGCTCCGCTATGCATCAGCCATCACACTCACGACCAGCCGCATGGAACAGAGGGTAGAGGTCTTCCATAAGCCCACTTTCGTCATCCCAAATTATCCGCTTTCATCTTTCGGAGACGGAATAATGCCTGGGAAGGAACTGCGGGCGTCCCTTGCCTGCGACGAATCGACCAAGGTCGTACTATTCGTCGGGAAACTCTCCCGTTCCGAGGGTGCTGACATCCTGCCGGGACTCTGTGCGGAGGTGTTCGGAAGGGAGAAGGATGTGGCGTTTTGGGTGGTGGGGGATGGTCCCCTTTACAACGAACTCGTCCAGATCTCTGACACCATGGGCGGCAGGTTGAAGGTAATCGGCTGGAAGCCTTTCTCACAGATTGCGGCGTACATTGCGGCGTCGGACGTATGCGTCGCCCCCCGGCATTCCTCTCCCTTCTCCTCTTACTACAATGAAGAAGGGGTCACCAAGCTATCCGAATACATGTACTTCGAGAGGCCCGTCGTGGCATGCGGAGTTTCGGAGTCGAAGATGTACAGGTTGGTCAAAGAGGACCAGATGCCTGACGCGGTCCTAGAATCCCTCTCGGGCGGAGGCGTTCGGCCAAGGCGCATGACCTGGGAGGAGCAGTCGGTACCACGCCTTCGCGAGTTGCTCACCTTTCTCCGGGGGTAACTGGAGCGGCTCAGACGGCGTCGACGGAAAAAGTGCTCAGCTATGAGGAGGGTTCAGCTAATATAGCCCGTAGGCCATCCCAGCAGGTAAATGAAGATACGCGTGTCGGACGCAACGTCTGTTGCCCTTGGCCTCTCGAGAGGTCGAGTAGATGCGCCCCTCAGGACCGCGTACTTCATGACCTTCAGCACAATTGCCGGAGGGAAGTGCCTGGCGGACTGCGACTTCTGCACCCTGGCATCGTCGTCGAGCAGTTCTCCTGATTACCTTTCAAGGGTTAGGTGGATGCCCTTTGATATGGTTGACGTGGTCAGCGCTTTGCGCTCCCGCCTTAGAGTCTTCAGGAGGGCATGTCTGCAGGTAGTCAACTATCCTGGTTACTTCACTGACTCGGTCTCATTTCTCAGCCTACTCGCGCACCAGATCCCCATCTCGGTCTCTGTGATGCCCATCGGAAGGGAGAACTACGCCAAGCTCAAGGAAATGGGAGTCGACAAGGTCACCATACCCATGGACGCTGCCACTCCCGAGCTCTTTTCGAAGCATAAAGGACGGGGCGGGCTCTACATGTGGGAGAGACATGTAGCTGCACTCAAGGAGGCGACAGCGATTTTCGGACGGGGAAACGTGTGCACTTATCTAATCGTTGGACTGGGCGAGACGGACGAAGAGGCGGTCGGCTTCCTCTTCGGCTTCAAGGAGATGGGAGCCACGGTATTCCTCCACTCGTTCACCTTGGTTCCGGGCCTGGACATCGTCGGAGCAAGGGCGCCTGATCTCGCCAGGTACAGGGGAATTCAGCTCGCCAGGTACTTGATCTTCGAAAGAGGGGCCTCACCCCGAGACTTCCTTTTCAAGGAGGGAAGGCTGAATGACATCCCTGGAATTCCCGATTTAGAGATCATTACGGGAGGCGACCAAGCATATCGTACAAGCGGGTGTCCTGATTGCAACAGGCCATTCTATAACGAGAGGGTGGTTGGCCCATTGTACAACCTTCCAGCACTCAGAGAAGGCGATTTCAGGTGAAGTGGCGACTAGTTCGCGACGGCGAGGCGGCAGCGGCACTTAACATGGGAGTGGATGAAGCCATCCTAGACGCCGTCTCGGTGAAGAGCTCTAGGCCCACCTTGCGCCTTTACTCTTGGAACCCGTCCGCAGTGAGCCTCGGACGCTTTCAAGCGATTGACGACTCGGTAGATCTGGGGGCCTGCAGAAGGGAAGGGGTGGACGTGGTTCGACGGATCAGCGGGGGAGGAAGCGTCTTCCACGGCAGGAAGGGCGAAGTGACCTACTCCGTTGCCCTAAGGGAAGAGCACCTTCCCGCGAGAGATGTGGTCTCCTCCTTCGAATATCTCCTTGGTGGCGTTGCGGGAGCGATAAGGGCCACTGGGCTGCAGGCCGAGGTCTCGCCGATAAATGACGTCGTGGTCAACGGGAGGAAGATCGGAGGCTCCGCCCAGGTAAGGCGAAACGGAGGGGTCCTCCAGCACGGGACCGTCCTGTTGGACCTAGACAAGGCCCTCGCCTTTCGGGTCCTAAAGGTTCCTCCCTTGAAGATGGAGCAGAGGCTGCTTGTGAAACCAGAGGACAGAGTGACATCCATCAACGCGGAGGGAGTTCACGTAACTCCTGCCCGTTTCAGGCGTCTTCTGGAGAGGAGCTTCGCGAAGGCCCTGGACGCCGAATTTGGCGAATCGGGCCTCACCGAGGCCGAACTCAGGGCTTCAAGGGAATATGCTCTGAAACGGTATTCTCAGGCTGCGTGGACCGAGAGCAGGTGATGGTTGTGGGCAAGATAACGAGGAAGAACGAGGGAGAGAAACTCTATTCAGTGGAGGTCCGATGCGACGGCGGTAACATCACGGCGGTCAAGGTAACGGGGGAGTTCTTCGCCTACCCAGAGGGTCTCATCGATGCAATGGAGAAGGCATTGGTGGGGGTGAGGCTGGACGCCGTGCCGATTGGCCAAGCCATCGCGGGGGCGATGTTCTGGCTGCGGGGGACCCTCGTCGGCGTACGGGCGTCCGACCTTGTCCAAGCCGTTTTGGAAGCCGGCAGGACCCCCTGACGCCCGGCAACCGTAAGGTACGTCAAACAGATAAATAACCGCCGAACGCTGCGGTGGGACGAAGGCCCATGGCCGTCTCTTGGAACAAGGATGGAAGAGCCTACGACAGCGTGCTTGATGCGATTGGAAGGACTCCATTGGTCAAGCTTCAGAGGATTCCCCAGTCGGAAGGGGTGAAGCCTGGCATCTACGCCAAGCTTGAGTTCACCAATCCCACTGGCTCCTTGAGGGACAGGATCTACTACAAGATGATTACAGAGGCGATACGGCGCGGAGTCCTGAAACCCGGGATGGAGATCCTAGA
>CAYYVT010000156.1:0-18148 GCA_964475215.1 uncultured Nitrososphaerales archaeon | reverse complement strand
GGGTCGGGCCGTGGCCGCCGAAGGGCGAATTGGACGACCCAATGAACTGCCGCTGCCTATCACATGAGCGGTTGGGGTCTTTCTACCGCAGGGCCCAGTAGCCTCCAATGCTAAAATAGCCGGACGCATATCGGTTTCCCTTGGCCTGGGAGGAGTCCCCTGAACTTGAGCGACGAGCAGCGGTGTCGGCTCGGAGGGCCCATCGCGGATGACTGCAAGGAATGCGAATTCTCGAAGGACTGCCACTATGATGCCAAGAGCGGAATGTGCGTCCCAAGGGCAGGCATATGGGTGGGAAGGTAGCCCGGCGGTCTGCTAAGCGGATTTGGCGGAAGGGGTCCTCTAGTTCGCCGATAGCACAGGATTAGCTTGCCCAAGACTCGGATAAGTTGGCTGCTAGTGGCAACGGATTTCGGTTGCTCGAGCCTATTTTCGCAACTCCTCGAGGGCGCCATAGGCCTACAGGTTCTCCTTCAGGCGAGGGCCGCCATGCTTATACCTCCCCGCTGACGAATTGGCAGACTGTAGTAGTCTTCAGTGGGGGCATGGCGCTTTGGGCGGGTCAGACATGGTGGAGGGAGGCTCGGCCTCGGTCGGCCCAAGCCAAAGCATCGTCGCCGGCGCTCGAAATTCCATCTCCGGCGCGCTCAGATCACCCGAAGGGGCAATGTTCCTTCTTGTGTTCCTCTGCTTCGCCCTTACGGCTCTGCCACTGGCCGGAACGAATGAGGGAAGCCATGTCGCCCTGACCGAAGCCATCCTCTACAACCACTCGCTGTCGCTAGGCAGCTACGCTGGCCTCTCAGGGATGGATTCGAGCTACTTCGGAGGCCACATGTTCAGCACCATGGCCCCCGGCGAATCAGTTCTCCTGATAATCCCCTTCTCCATAGGCACCCTTCTGAGCCCCCTCCTAGACCCCCTCCTGAGCTCCTTCGCCGCAGGCAGCTACGCCACTCCCAGCCAGGTGCTGGCGCTACAACTCTTCTCAGCATTCTGTAGCGCGGTCTCGACCCTCTATGTGTACAGGCTTTGCCGGAGCCTAGGAGCGAAGAAATGGTCATCGATCGCCACTGGGCTCACCTACGCGTTCGCGACCTTAATCTGGGTCTTCGGAAAGACGTCATTCGCGCACACCTATTCGGCCCTCTTCCTGGTCCTGACCTACTACTATGTCCTCAGGACGAGGACCCCGCCCATGCGTGACGCCATCCTGGCGGGCGTCTTCGCGGCCGTAGCCCTCTCCCTGGAGTACACCAATTTGGTGCTCCTTCTGCCTGCCATCGTGTATCTGGCCATCAACCGAAGGAGAGAGGTCAAGAAGGAAGTGGCCTTCATCATTCCCGTCGTAATTTCGGGCTTTCTCCTGTTAGTCTACAACCTGATATGCTTCTCGAACCTCCTTTCGTTTCCCGAAGACTTTTGGATAGAATACACGGGCCCCGCGACATCTCTGCTGGGAAAGTTCTCGACCCCTATATTCGTTGGCCTGAGCGGGCTGCTCCTCTCTCCGAAGACGGGACTCCTCTTCTTCTCTCCCGCAGTGCTGCTTGGCCTAGGAGGTTTCTTTTTGCTGGCCAAACGGAAGAGGTATCAGACGGCAATCATCGGAAGCGTGTTCTTGGCCAACCTGCTGACCTACTCCATGTGGTACCTTTGGAGTGGAGGCGCGACCTATGGGCCGAGATTCCTCGTCCCATCCCTGCCCTTCGTCGTCGTCCCCACGTTCGCAGTCATAGAAAGGGTCGGAGCAGCCAGGACCACCCTTGCCAAGTTGGCGGGGACAGCGGCATTGGCAGGGGTCTTCACCCTGAGCACCATAGTTACCTCACTCGGCGCGATAACCTCGCCCATCGGCGTGCCGAAGGGAACAGCACTCTTCGCCTTCTTGACCGATTCGACAACGCGGCTGGGGGCGGCCCAGTGGCCACTCAAAGATCTCGTTGCCGGTGTGGTTTACGTTGCCGCCAAGTCGGTGGGGATCGTCCAGCCCTTGACGGGGCTGTTAGTCTGGATGGTGGCGATTGCGGTTCCAGGCTTGGCCTTCGCCGTTGCGCTTGGCAAGGCCGAGGGAGAGTTGGCCGACGCAGGAACAGTTGGGTGATGGAATCTACTCGTCCTGTTCCAAGCGGCGGCCTCTGATTAACGAAAAGAGAGGCATTCCCCTCAAGACGAGCCAGGGACGAGGTTTCCGGACGTGATGAGCTGGCATTGACGCTCCTTTGATGTGGACTCATTCGGAGAGGCGAAAGCCAGGTGGTCCAAAGGTGAAGCTGATCCTTCCCCGCCCAAGCTACAGGCCTCAGTGAAAGCACTGCCGAACCCTCGCCTGGGATCATGCAAAAGGCTACTGGCTAAATCCCTCTTCTTGGGCACTCTTGAAGCTGGGCACCTCGGGGAGCTTGTCCTTCATTCTCTCCTCCACGAGCACCTCGGCCTCCCTGAGTATCCTTTCGGCGTCCTCGTTGGCAGCGGCGAAATTCACTCCCACTTCACCAACGGTCCCAGCATCGGTCAGGACGCCGCTGAGCAGATCGCCTACCTCGGTTATCTCGCGCTCGGCCTCGGGGAGGACGCCCTGCAGCCCCGGCCTCACGTTCTTGAGGATCACTTCTGCTGGGGCGAGGATGGCGACGATGTCCCCGAGGTCGTTGGCCGTCCTAAGGCGCTGGAGGATCCCCTCGAAGGCCAGTTGCAACGAGGAAGTGAGCTTCTCCAGCTTCCTGAGCTCCACAAGCTCGTTCGCATATACCGCCGCGTGCTGGGCGTCACGAGATTGAACGAAGTGCACCACCTTGGAGAAGATGGCAGCGTCCCTCTCCCTGAGCCTGCGACTGCTGGAGTCGAGGAAGGCGATGTATGATTGCAGTCCGCGGCTGGCTGTCTCGACCTTGGGTTTCAGAGGCTCGTTGGACCTCAACCAACCGCCCAGCCGGCTCCTGAACCCCTCATCATCGGGATCCTTCCACTTGTTCCCGAACTCCGACAACGGTCCTCCCCCTGAACCGGCACAGATGACTGGACGACTTTTTATGACTTGGGTCACCCGTCCGTCGGGATGCCCAGTGACCAACCCGGCTTCCCCCCGAGCGTAACAAGCGCTGAACGTTCCCGGGAGGATGAATGCGATCAGTCGTAGGAGGGAGGGAGTGCACCGGGCTTGACCCCTGCCACCGCGTTGAGCCTGACGTCCTCAAAGTTCTGCTCCTTGGCTATGGCGAGCGCGATGTCCTTGGCGGCCACGATCCCCACCACCTCTTCCTCCTCGATTACGGGGAGGTAGCGAATGTTGTAGGTCATCATCTTCTCTGACGCCTCCTCGACCGTGGCGGTGGACGAAACGGTGACCAGTGGCGTAGTCATCACATCTGCTACCAGGACCTTTGCAGAGTCGATCCCCTCGGCAACTATCTTGCGCACGACATCTCTCTCGGTAACAATCCCGATCGGGGTTCCCTCCGCGAAGACAAGGACGCTCCCAACGTCGGCCCTGCTCATCAGCTCCGCCGCCTCCCTGACGCTGCGGTCAATTGGCAGGGACGCGATGTGGGTCATCATGATCTCCTTCACCTGAAGGCCCAAGTCCGGTCAGAGACATCTGCCCCGCTGGTGCTTTAAACTCTAGGGGGAATTAGTGCGCAGAGGAGACCGGAGGCGCCTGAACCCTCGAGGTCCGACCCCAGACTGATCGCGGAGCACGCCTCCACAGGTTGAGCAGGGTGGCGAAGAAGGAGGCAAATATCACCAGGGAGGAGAAGTTGAAGATGAGCGAGACATGATATGCATCGCTCATTCGAATCAGCGGCGTAACGAAGTATTGTCCTGAGTAATACTGGGGGAAACCGAAGAGGATCCAGAGGATCATCGATGCGGCGAAGGCGACAAGGGCATACAGGCTCGACCGCTTGAACGAGAGGTTCTTCCTCACCAGGAAGACGGGAATGGCCATGGCTAGCTCTATGATCAGAAACTTCAGGTCTGATCCTAGGATGAAGGGGAAGCTCGAGCTGTATATGGGGAAGGTGAAATGATAGATTATGTTGTAGGTCGCAAGGAAGGCACTGGCGAAGAGTGCCCCGAGGACGATTGAGTCGACCTTGCTCCAGCCATCCCGAGCGAACTGGTACTGGGAGAGAAGGTAGAGGACTGCGGCAGAGGCCAGAGAGAAGGAACTTATGCTGCCCAGGGGCGCGATCCAGAAATTCTGAAGGTAGATCAGATACAGCGAATAGCCGATGGCAAGTAGGCAGGCGGCCCTCGCTCCCCACTCCACGACCCCGTGGACGGCTTTGCTCAGAAGGCCCAAGGCTCTCAGTCCGGCCCTTCGCCTAGCCTGGGTTTAAGGTTACCTTCACGGAAGGGGAACAAGGTTTTATACGGAGACCCCTTCTCATCGGTCCGTTTGGTGTCGTGAAAGTTGGTATCTGAGACTGGAGGAGATGTGCCCGGGCTCACAGACAAGAAGATGAAGGAATGGCAGAGGGATCGCGCGAAGGTTGGGAAGGCGGAGCCAGATCCTGCAGCGACCATAATCGAGCTCACCGATGCCAATTTCGACAAGACGTTGGCCGAGCAGAAGCTTATGCTAGTGGATTTCTGGGCTCCCTGGTGCGGCCCATGCCGATGGGTTTCGCCCATCTTGGAGGAGATCGCCAAGGATAACGCAGGCAAGCTGGTGCTAGGGAAGATGAATGTGGACGAGAACCCCCGCACCCCGAACCGGTTCGAGATAGAGGGGATACCTACCATCTTGGTGTCCAAGAACGGGACCATTGCGGAGCGGATCGTCGGGGCGGCGCCGAAAGAAATGCTAATGGCGAAGATAATGCCGCACCTCTTGGGCTAGAGGCCCTGACCGCCGCGATCAGGTGTGCCCACCTTTAGGCCCGCGAAAGCTCGAACTCCTTGTGGATAGCCTCTATGGCGGCCCTGCTGTCCGCCTCCTTTACGACTACCGAAAGGCCCATCTCCGACGAGCCCTGGGCAATCATCCGGACGTTCACTCCCCGGCTGGCAACGGCGGAGAAGACTCTGGCCGCCACGCCGGGCGTATCCTTCACTCCAGCCCCGACGACCGAAACGACGCAGACTTCGTCCTCCGAGGACACCTCCCGGATGAGCCCGCCCCCGAGCAGCGAAATCTCCAGGGCGTTCACTGCCTTCTCCAGTACACTGTTCCTTATTACGAAAGAGATGTTGGCCTCCGATACGCTTTGAGATATCATCATGATGTTGATGCCGTTCCTCCCCAAGACCTCGAAGACCTTTGCGGCGGTCCCAGGGACGCCCACGATGCCGGCTCCGCTGATCGTCACCACGGCCACCCCCTTTGCGATGGTCATCGCCTTGACAGGGCTCCGCGCGCGGACCCTGAGCTCCTTGGTTATGAGGGTCCCAGGGCCTTCAGGGTTGAGAGTGTTCTTTATCCTCACCGGGATGCTCGCCTCCATTGCGGGTTCCAGCGCCCGGGGATGCATCGCCTTTGCGCCGAAGACTATCATCTCAACGGCCTCCTGGAAGGATAGCTCGGGGAGGACCGCGGACTCTGGGATTATCCTAGGGTCACAGGTCATCAGCCCGTCGACGTCGGTCCATATCCACACTTCATCTGCAGAGATCGCCGCTCCTACGAGGGTGGCCGTATAGTCCGAGCCCCCCCTGCCCAATGTCGTGACCACTCCCTCCTGTGTCTGACCGGTGAATCCGGCCACTACTGGGAGCACATGTTCGGCAAGAAGGGACGAAAGCCTCTTCTCAAGTTCCGGA
Organism: uncultured Nitrososphaerales archaeon; assembly: GCA_964475215.1. Lineage (GTDB taxonomy): Archaea > Thermoproteota > Nitrososphaeria > Conexivisphaerales > DTJL01 > DATKKG01. The sequence goes on along the minus strand of CAYYVT010000156.1, from coordinate 12,382 downwards.
TAGGTGACGCCTTTCAGGGGCCTCGCTTCTCCGAAGTTGGCGTCGGTCAGGATCCCTGCCTCCCCACCGGTGAGGAATGTAGCAGAGATGCCTCGAGAAACGAGTGCGCCGGCCAATATCGGCGTCGACAGCCTCTCGCCAAATGAGACGATGGTATCCCGCGACCTCGGGGTGACCTCCCTGACATATGCTATCCCCGTGAGGACCTTCCTGAGCTCGTCAGACTTGCGTAGTAGGTCCTCGTTGGTTCTCCTCAGGACCTCGGGGTCGGACATGGCGGCTCCGGCGACCTTCAGATGTCTTTCGAGGAGGGCAGCGACGAAGTCGTCTATGTAAGGCCCATCCCCTAACTGGCTTCGGTCGGCGGCTCCGAGAAGGTCCTCCGTAACGCCGTCAAGTGCAGAGACCACGCTGACTATTTGGTGGCCTTCGCTCCGGTATCTTTCGATGAGCTCGGCGACCTTCCGCGTCCTCTCCCCCGTTGCGACGGATGTCCCTCCGAACTTCATTACCAACTTCATGACTATGACTCTCCTTCATGGGCGGCCGAGGCGGCGATGTTTCGCCTCACCTCGATGAGGTCCCGAAGGATGGCAGATGCGGTTTCGGGCCCTCCGGCTCCCCTTCCAACGATGGTCTCTTCGCCGGCAAATTCCGAAACGAAGCTCACCGCATTCAGGACTCCGCTGACCGCCAAGGGATCCTGCCTTAGAAGAAGGGTAGGCTCCACCTTGAGCCCACCGTCGATGGCGGCGACAAGCTTGATGACCTTGCCGAGGTCCTTGGCCCGCGTTGTGTCCCTTGCAGAAACTGCTCTGATTCCCGTTATGTTTACGTCCTTCAGTGTGCACTTCCTGTGCATTGCCCAGTTCGCGAGGATGACGAGCTTGGCGGCCGAATCGATCCCGTCGACGTCGGCGGAAGGGTCCGACTCGGCGTAGCCCAGCCGTTGGGCATTCGCCAGGGCCTCTTCAAAGGAGGCGCCCGACTGATCCATCTCCGTTAGGATGTAGTTGGTGGTGCCGTTCAGGATCCCCCTTATGGAGACTATTCGGTCCCCCTGGAGGAACCTTGCGATTTCGAGGACGGGGGTGCCCCCTCCTACTGTGGCGCTGAACCTCAGGGACACGTGGTTGAACCTGGCCAATTCGCTTAAGCTTGGAAGCGACAAAGCCAATGGGCCCTTGTTGGAGGTAACGACATGGCGGTGGGCCATGAACGCCTCCTTGATGTAGGTGGTTGCGGGCTCGCCGGTCCGCACGTTTGTGGGGGTCCCCTCGACCACAGCCTCAGCTTCAACCTCATGTATGACTTGGGAGGGAGACATCGACGGGTGGCCGATGGCGGCCATGGCAGCCACCGTCCCCTTTTCGGACTTGGCCTTCAAGAGGGATGGCAGGTCCATTCCCTTGGGCGCAATGGCGGCGCCGCCCCGATCTACCACTGCAACGATACGCGGTCGAAGGCCGTGCAGCTCAGATAGCTCCTCCTTCCTCGAAATCAGCATCCTGGCTAGGCTCTGGTTCACCACTCCGAACCCGATCAGAACGATCCTCAAGCTAGGACCCTCCATCCCTCAAGGTTCCCGCGAGCTCCCGGCCTATGTTCAGCGCTTCCTCAATCGAATCCAGTGAAGCACCGACGCTCGCCCTAGTGAAGGAACCGGTCACGGCGTCGGGGTCCTTCAGGCCGTGGCCAGTGGTGACGCACACGATCCTTTCGTCCCTCCCTACCTTCCCCGACTTGGCAAGCTTCGCTAGTCCTGCTATGGAGGCTGCGCTTGCGGGCTCCACGAATATCCCTTCAAACCTTGCGAGGAGCCGCTGTGCCTCGAGGATCTCCTGGTCGGTGACGGCCGTCGCGGTTCCATTTGACTCCCTTATCGCTTTCAAAGCGCGCTTCCAGTTAACCGGCGATCCAATCCTTATGGCGGTGGCGATGGTGTCCGGGTTCCCCTCGGGCTTGATTTCATCGGTGCCCTGGCTGATGGCCTTGGCAATAGGCGAAGCCCCCACGGCTTGAACGCCCGTCATCATTGGGGTGGAGGTTGCCAAGCCCAGCTGCATGAGCTCCTTGAACCCCTTGTAGTAGGCGGTGATGTTCCCGGCATTTCCAACGGGAAGCACGAGCCTGTCGGGGAGCTCCCCCTCGAGCTGATCTCTGATCTCGAATGCGGCAGTCTTCTGCCCCTCTATCCTGAAGGGGTTGATGGAGTTCAGGAGGTAGATGTCATGATGCGCCCGGCAGACCTGAAGGACGAGATCCATGGCGGCGTCGAAGTTCCCGTCTATCTGGACTATCTGGGCGCCATAGGCTATCGCCTGGGCCAGCTTCCCATGGGCTATTTTCCCGGCGGGAATCAGCACAACACAGCGAATCCCTGCCTTTGCCGCATATGCGGACAGGGATGCCGATGTGTTCCCAGTCGAAGCACAGATGACAGTCTTCACCCCCCGCTCGACGGCCCTGGTTACCCCGACGGTCATCCCCCGATCCTTGAAAGAGCCCGTCGGGTTTTCTCCTTCGTTTTTGACATAGAGGGTGCCGAGCTGGAGCTGCTCGGCGAGGCGATCGCATCTGTGAAGGTGGGTACCTCCCTCCTCAAGGGACACGACGCGTGAAGTACCTTGGACGGGGAGGGCCTCCCTGTACCTCCAGACTGAAAGCGGCCGGCGGCGCCAGGCCCTCTCCAGTTCCTGCCCCTTCGCGGCATCTAGGTCGATGGCGATCTCAAGAGGGTCGCCGCAGCGGCTGCACACATAGGCCGAAGAGGACGGGTCCTCCCTGTTCCCGCATGTGATGCATCTTATGATCAACTATGGTCCCTCCGACTTGACAACTTGAGCTCCAAGTGCCGGCCGGGTGGATAACGCCCTGCACAGAATGCCTTGACGTTCGAAGGCATCCACTCCGGTCCTCGAAACGTCGAGCTCCTGCTTCCTAGTGGCCACCAGGGCGATGAGCGAAGGGCCGGCGCCGCTGAGGGCCACACCCTTTGCGCCTGAGCTAATGATCTCCTCCTTGGCCTGTAGCAGCCCAGGGTAGAGGCGGGCCCTCGCGCCCTCCACCACGGCGTCTGACATGCCCTTGCCCATTAGGTCGATATCGCCGAGGGCGACCCCCGCCGCGAACGTGGCCGCCCTTCCGACGTTGTAGACGAGTTGCGAAAGATCGAGCTTGGCGGGAAGGACTGCGCGCATCGTCGCCGTGTCCTTCTTCTTGATGTCAGGCATAAAGACGACGAACTCCACCTTGCGTGGGCAGGTAAGCCGGACGACGTCCAGCGGGTCATAGGACCTGACGATGGTGAAGTTGCCAAGGATGGAGGGAGCGACGTTGTCGGCATGGGGTGCCCCAGCCGAGGCGACTTCTCCCTTAGCCGCGGCCGCCACGAGTTCAAGAGGAGAAAGCCCAAGCTCCAGAAGCTCGTTCAATGCCACGGCCGTGGCAGCGGCGCTGGCGGCGCTGCTCCCCAACCCCCACCCTGGCTCTACCCCCTTTCTTATCGAGACTTCAAGGCCACTCCCAGTTCCCGCCAGCGAAAGGAGCTCCCTGGCGACGATTCCAGCAGTGTTCCGGACGGGGTCGAGCGGTATGGAGCTCGAGCCGAGGCCACTGACCCTAAGGCGGACTCCCTTACTCGGTGAAATGGAGACTCGGACTAAGTCATGAAGGCAGTCCAGCGCCACCCCGAAGACATCAAAGCCCGAGCCAAGGTTGGCTGAGGTGGCGGGTGCGAGGACCGTAACTGACGATTTCATGCTTTCTCTTCCTGCCGCGCAGCCGCAAGCCTCCCTTCGCTATCGCTCGAGATATACCGACCCGTTGAGATCTTAGGCAAACAACCACTCCTCCTGACCAACAAATGTGAAACAGACTGACAACCAAACGCAAGAAGACAAGCGGCGGCGATTATCTTACAGAGTTTGGCTGCCTTCTGGTCCATCAGCCAGACGTAGTCGTGGTTGACTCCGATCCTGTCCTTTGGGTGCAGCAGACTTCAGTCAAACTCTTCAGCTAATCGAGTCTGCTTGTTGCGATATAAATCTTGTCTTAGCCCAGGACGTAGGTCCTCTACAGTAAAGCTTCATAACCCCCCTGGATAGAATAGAATGCGTCACATCATTCGATCGCGTGTGGCCCCGACGGACCTGCTAGGGTGCTGCCTGGCCGAAGGTAGAGCCTGTTGAAGAGCGGTCTTCCGATGCCGTAGGCCAAGAGGATCCCCGAAATCTCATCCGCAACGTAATGCTGCTTTATGAAAAGCGTCGAGAGTATCACCCCCACGGCGATGACGAGTGAAAGGAGGGCCACAGAGCGGGCTAGCCGCCCCAGGTGTACTTTGGAGTACCTATACCAGGCATAGAAGCAGATGGTCGAGACGGCAGCGTGAAGGCTTGGAAAACAGTTGAAGGGGGTATCGGAGGCGAAGATGTCGTAGACCTGGGTCGCCCAGAAGTTCCCCGAGATCGGGTGGGCGAGCAACTCCACGCGATACCAATAGGTCGAGACGGGGAAGATGGCATAGACGACCAGGGCGACGGCGTTGATGGCCACAAGAGACCACCCCAGGGCGTACCCGCCCTTGTATTCGACGAACGCAAAGTAAAGCATGGTCAGGACGACCATCGGATAGAACAGGTATTCGTAGAATATGACCATCTGCGGAACGAAGGGAATGGAGTCCTCAAGACCGCCTGTGAGGAAGTCGAGTCGGAAGCCGGTCCCGACGGGGTAGAGGTGCCCTGTCCACCCGTAGCCAATCGTGTTGAGGACGACGTAAAACAGGACAAGCATCAGGAAGACGCTCCCCAGTACGTAAGTCACGTAGGATGAGGCGTTGGTGCGCCTCCCCCGAAAGAAGGCCCTCGCCACCGCGCCTTCAAGCCTGTCATGAAGGTTCAGGATAACCATTCGCTCCCACCTGCGTCAGCAAGTGCCCATGGCTAGAGCACGTATATCAGGAGTCTCTTCCACCTTTGAACCAAGCCCGCAGAGCCTAGTCGACCTCGGTCTTCAGGAATGAGAGCTTGAGCTGAAGCACCCCCTTCAGGTTCCTCAGGCTTCGCTCTAGGCCCTTGATCTCCCCGTAGCGTCCCCTGAGGACGACTATCTTGAGGCAACGTTTCGCATCCATGTGAATGTGAATGGAGGAGGTGATGATCCTCATGCTGTGGTGCTCCAGGTCCGTAAGCGCGGCATCGATGCCTCTGGCCTCGTGGTCATACAATATGAGGAGGGAGCCCGTGATTGTGCTGTCCTCCTTGAGGGTCTGGGCTTGCTCGGTTATGAAGTCCCGCAGGGTCGCCTGGATGGCCTTAGAGCGATCCGTGAAGCCCGCCCTGTTGGCGGTTTCGTCAAACTTGGCCAGGAGGCCAGGGGGTAGCGAGAAGCTTATCCTCGTAACGCCTTCGTCCGAGTGAGACAATGCTGTTCGGTATTACTCTAAGGCGGAGGGGGTTAATAAAGTATTACCGAGAGATAATATTTTAATACCGCAAAGCCAATCCTTAGGCACGTGCATGTACCGGACGGGTACCTCGGACCCTCGACCTGCGCTCTCTTCTTCGCCATCATGATTCCCATTTGGATCGTGGCTTCGAGAAAGGTCGAGAAGAGCCTCAAGACCCGGCAGATACCACTCCTTGCCTTTGGAACGGCCTTCGCCTTCATCATAATGATGTTCAACTTTCCTGCGCCGGGCGGCACGACGGGCCACGCAGTCGGCACGGCGATCATCTCCCTTACGTTGGGGCCGTGGTGCGCGGTCCTTGGTGTGACGGGGGCGCTGCTCATCCAGTGCCTGCTCTTTGGGGATGGCGGCGTGACGACCTTCGCTGCAAACTGCTTTAACATGGCCGTGGTAATGTCTTTCGTAAGCTATCTCGTCTATAGGATCCTGAGCGCGCGTGCTCCGCTGCTGTCCCGGCGTCGGTGGCTATCCGCAGCTGTCGCCGGGTACATCGGCTTGAATGCAGCTGCTTTCACTTGCGCGGTTGAGCTTGGCGTCCAGCCCATCCTCTACAAGATGGCGAATGGCCAACCCCTGTACGCCCCTTATCCTCTCAGCATAACGATCCCCGCCATGCTGATATCTCACGGCTTCATCTTCGGCATCGTAGAAGCCGTGGCTACGGGTTTCCTTGTCTCGTACGTATTGCGCACCGACCCAAGCCTGTTGTCGGCCTCGCTAGCTCGGGCCATACCTGACCTAAATGCTTCCGCACCAGTCGTCGCGAGCGCGCCATCAGGAGAGAGCTCAGGGCATCCGTTCAGGAAACCATGGTACCTTCTGGCGGTCTTGGTCGTCTTGGTCCCTCTAGGCCTATTGGCTCCGGGGGAGGCTTTCGCGGAGTATACAGCCACGGAGCTAGAGTCCCTCGTAGGCTTCGCTCCTGCCGGGCTCAAAGGCCTTCAGGGCATCTACACTGCTCCCATGAAAGGCTACAGCCTGCCGGGCCTGACCAGCTTCACATCGCTCAGCTTGGCGTACATTCTCGCCGCTATGATCGGCGTCTCCGTGCTGGGGTTCGGGATCTTCGCCTGGTACCGTATACGTGTGCAGAGTGAGGCACCTGACGATCCCTGATTGGATGAAGGAAGACTCTGCGACGGAGCCCCCAGCTTGTGACCTGAAGGGTAGAGCTAGGCGGGGGCCTATCGAGAGAGCCTTGGGAGCCTTCGAGGGATTTTTCGACGAATCCAGTTTCGCCGAGGCATACTTCAGGAGGAGAGGCTTCCTCCAGTCCGTCGACCCAAGGTTCAAGCTGGTGGGTACGCTCTTCCTTGTCGTATGCGTCGTTTTCGTGACGCAGCCCGTGTGGATAGTCTGCGTGATCTGCTTCTCGATTCTCTTGGCGGCGGCCTCCAAAGTTAGGGTTGGCAGGTTTCTGAAACGCGTGTCGCTGTTCATCCCCCTGTACGCGGCGGTCGTAGTGTTCCCTTCCATCTTCAGCTTCATGGTCCCTGGGCAGCCGTTGGTGGTGCTCCTGTCCAAGGGCGAGGTTTTGGGCCCGCTGACTTCTCCTTGGACCGTATCTCTGACGGTGCAGGGGGTGAGCTCCGCCATCACCTTTGTCCTCAGGACGGCGGCTGCTGTTTCTCTGGTGGTCCTCCTCGCCGTGACGACGCCATGGACGGACCTTTTGGCCTCCATCCAAGCGCTGAAGGTCCCGAAGGCGTTCGTGATGGTGCTGGGGATGACCTACAGGTACGTGTCCCTCCTTGCCGGGATAGCTAGAGAGATGCACTTCGCCCTCAAGAGCAGGACCAGGGTCCCGGGGTCCAGAGGCAGCATCGCTAGGTGGCTGGGGGCCGTAGGGGCGATCCTTCTGAGACGTTCCCTGATGATGAGCGAAAGCGTAAACCTCGCGATGATTTCAAGGGGTTACGACGGAAAGATCAGAAGCATGAGCAGGTCCAGGTCCGACGCCTTTGACTGGGTCGTCCTGCTGCTCTTCGTGTCCGTCGGCGTCCTGATCTTTATGGTACGCGGGCTAGCGGTGATATGAGATGGCGGAAAGGATCTTCGAGCTGCAAGGAGTCGGATACCACTACCCCCCTGATCGTCCGGCACTGAGGGATGTTTCGCTCACCGTGGATGCGGGCGACGCCATGACCATCCTGGGGGCGAACGGCAGTGGGAAGAGTACGCTGTTGAAGATCCTGGACGGGCTAGTGTCTCCGACATCGGGCACCGTTAGGGCCTTCGGGACGACGCTGACCGAAGCCGCCCTGGAGCTGAACAGGAGTGAATTCGCCAGATACTTCAGGAGGAGAGTTGGCCTCGTCTTCCAAGACGCCGACTCGCAGCTCTTCTCCCCAGTGGTGAGAGAGGAAGTGGCCTTCGCCCCGCTCCAGATGGGGCTTTCGCAAGAGGAGACCAGGACGCGTGTCGAGGACGCCCTTTCGCTCCTGGGCATAGCCCACTTGAAGGACAGGAGCCCGCAGGCCCTCAGCGAAGGGGAGAAGCGAAAGGTGGCCATCGCTTCGGTGCTTTCGGGGAACCCCGACGTGCTCCTCCTGGACGAACCCAGCTCGGACCTCGATCCAAGGACCAGGGTCTGGCTTCAGGAGTTCCTAGGGGAACTTCACAGGAGCGGCAAGACCATCGTCACGGCAACCCACGACCTGGAGCTGGCATCGGAGACCTCAGAGAGGTGCATGGTGCTGGACGAGGAGCACGGGGTTGCCATCGCGGACAGGACTGAAAGAGTTCTGGAGGACCTCGACCTCCTGCTACGGGCGAACCTCATACACCAGCATGCCCACAGGCATGGCACTCTAGTGCACACTCACCCACACGCTCATGAGGATTGATGTAGGCGAATTCCACATCTGCGAGAGCAGGTCCTGTACCGAATTTTTGAAGGGGCAGACATATTTATTAATATATCAGTCGATATAGCTGATGATAACAATTGCAAGACGAAGGACGCAAGACGGGGCGTGCCTGCTGGGACGATCCAGACTATCCAATGGTTTCCTGGGGGCCTAGAGGTCCAGCCTTCGGGATGAGAAGAGGAGACTTTCGATTTGTAGTAATGACCGCGCTGTCCGAGAAACCCATGCATGGATATGGGTTAATTCAGGAGCTGGGCAAGACGTACCAGAGGCCCGTCAGCGCTGGCCTCATCTATCCTACGCTTCAGGAGCTGGAGGACAGAGGTTATGTGACCTCGGCTCAGGAGGAGGGAAAGAAGGTCTACTCGATCACGGGGGAAGGGCGGAGTTGTCTCGAGCAGAACAGGGGGCTGGTGGAGAGGCTGAAGGCGGGGAGGGAATACGCGGACCGGATGGGAAGGTTCGGGTTCGTGCAGGACCTGAAGGACATGCAGGCCCTGGTTATGATGAACGACGTATATCTTAACGAGGACAAACTGAGGCGGATGTCGGAGATTCTAGGCGACACAAAGAAAAGGCTTGCTGCGGTGGTCTTCGGAGAGGAGGTCGTCCGGCAATGAGCGACGAGGCGGATGATATCGACTCCCTCATCGAGAGGCGCCGGAAGCAGTGGGAGGACGGCGCCAAGAGCAAAGAGAAGAGCGTGGCCCTGGAGCTCACCGACGCCAACTTCGACGAGGTTCTGAGGAGCCACAGACTCATGCTCGTGGACTTCTGGGCGCCATGGTGCGGGCCGTGTCGATGGGTGTCCCCCATCCTAGAGGAGATAGCCAAGGAAAACACCGGCAGGCTCGTCCTAGGTAAGCTGAACACAGATGAAAACCAGGAGACTGCAATGCGCTTCAACGTCCAAGGGATACCCACCATAATGATTTCACAGGGAGGAAAGATCGTGGACATGATGGTCGGTGCCCTTCCAAAGGATCAGTTGGAGGAATGGCTGAAGCCATACCTGGCTGAGGCTGGAGCCTAGGTCATCGAGATGAAGGTCGCCGCAGTAACCGATGACGGGTCGACCGTGTCGGAGCATTTCGGTAGGGCTGGCTTCTATGTGGTCTACAACATCGAAGATGGCAAGATCAAGGGGAAGGAGATCAGGCCCAAGGCCAGCCATCAGCACCCGTGGGTTGGTGGCCATGAAGGTGAAGGCTCTGCCTCCGATGAGGGATCCTTTCATGACAGGATGTTAGCCGGCGTGTCAGACTGTCAGGCGGTCTTTGCTAGGGGGATGGGATGGGGCATGTACCAAGCCATGAAGCAGTCCGGGTTGAAGCCCTATCTGATCGACATAGCCTCGGCGGACGAGGCCGTGCGAGCGTTCATGGATGGTAGGCTCGTCGACCACTTCGAGCGACTTCACTGATCCAATTACGGCAGCCTTCACTTTCTCGTCAGTCCATTTCTAGACTACAGGCTCGCAAGTCATGCAGGGATATGCCGTGCCGAAGGTACTACTGTAGGAGGCAAGGTTCCCTATCTCGGCCGCTGCCAAGGCGACCCCCTGAGTTTCCCTGTGCCATATCCTCGCCTCCTGCTTCCTCCTGCACGTCGGCGCACAGCATGGTATCCCTGACTCTATCGTGGGTCGGTTCGAAGCTGCTGCGGCGAGCAAAATCTTTTGATTCAACATTGGCTCTGGGTCCCTTTTCCCGTTAGTCTTAAGTGCATTTGACAGTTGGTAACAATTCATGCATGGAAGGGCACATGCCGTTGGCCTTGGAACTAGTAACAAAGGCCCGAGGTACGGTGGCGTGGCATTTGAGGGGGCCTGCATCCCTCTCGAAGAGATAAGCAGGGCCAAGTCCAGGATAAAGGAGTTCATCATCGAAAACACGCCAGTCGTCATGTGCAGGGGGCTTGAAGATCTCGGCCACCCCAATGTACACCTGAAGTTAGAGAACCTACAGGTGACCTCCTCATTCAAAGTCAGAGGTGCCGCCAACGCTCTCTGTCGGACCGCGGCTTCGTCACGTAAGCCCGGAAGGACGATAATCACTGCTTCAGCGGGGAACCACGGACAGGCAGTGGCCCTCGTCGCACAGGAGCTCGGAATGAAGGCGATGATCGTCGTCCCCGAGACGACGCCTATGGTGAAGATAGCCAGGATTAGGGAACACGGTCCGGAGCTGGTCCTCCACGGAGCTACATTCGACGAGGCCGAGCAGTATGCAAAGAAGCTCGCCCAAGTTAGAGCGCTCGATTATCTGTCGGCGTACAACGACCCTCGAGTTATCGCTGGACACGGAACCATAGGCCTAGAGGTCCTTGCCCAGCTGGGCGATGTCGACAGGATAATCGTTCCAGTTGGAGGGGGAGGCCTGATTTCGGGGATCAGTTCAGCCGTCAAGCAGCTCCATCCCAGAGTGGAAATCATCGGGGTCGAGTCCGAGGCTTCTCCGGCGATGTACAAGTCCATCTCCGCCGGGAAGCTCATCAACGTCAGCGTCAAGGACTCAATAGCTGACGGATTGTCGGGGAACATCGAACCTGGCTCAATCAGCTTTGGGATCACAAAGAGATGTGTAGATAGGATGGTGCTCGTGACCGAGGAATCGATCAGGAAGGCCATCCGCCTGCTATGGGAGAAGGACGGTCAGGTTGTTGAAGGCGCCGGGGCCGTGACAGTAGCCGCGATGTTGGAGAAGAAGGTCCCTCCCTCGGAGAAGGACACTGTTGCTATCATCAGCGGCGGCAACATCGATATTGACCTCTTCAGGGCCGTATTAGCCGAAAGGACGAAAGGAAATGCGTAGAGCGCTTCCAAGGAATCAAGTCGACCTGATCATGTAAAGTCTCCCAGTCGGCATATCGCAGGGACCTCTTGGCGAGGTTGCCTTTCAAGGGAGACTCCAGTCCCTCCAAACGGAGCCCATGTATGAGATCTCCATTGCCCAGAGAAGTTGCTGAAGGTCCCCCTTGGCTTTCGCTTCCGCTTAGACGGTCCTGAAGATCATCGAAGGGCCCAAGATTCGATGGGGGCCGCCTACTCTCCCAGGTCCAGCAGAACGGACGGGACTACTCTGCCCTGCGCTGCCAACCTTCTCAGCCGTTCCTTGTTCGAACGCGCATAGGCGCTTCCCGGCTTCCTTGGCGAGAACCGTCTACCATATCTTTCGTCGTCAATCCGCTGCACGTTGGTGTCAATCCAACCGAAGCACAGTGCCTCCTCCACCGAAGCGTCGTAGGAGATGGTGGGCTTCCCGGTGTCCTTCTTATAGTACACAAGCCAGATCTCCTTCTCCGTAAGATAGTTCTCCTGAAGCCACTTGCGCCACTGTTCTCGCTCAACAACTTGGAGAGTCTTCGATATCCGCACAGTCACGGGGAGATCTTACACAGTATTAAGCGAAGACTATGACCTGCTCTTGGTCGGGGCCACGAAGACCGCATCTGTGGACCAGCAGAAGACTCCAAATTCATTCCGTGACATAACATGACGCCCTTTCTAAGGAAGCGCGCACGGTGTGCGGCCACCTGCGCTAGGTGGAGTTATGTTCTTTAACCAGCTATCGAAATGAGCCATGAAACGAATGCCCTCGGTAGATCTTCCGTCAGTCGAGAAACTCACCTCCGCCGTCCATAGCACCTTCGCCGCCCCAGGAGCGAGCTGGCAGGAGGTGCTCGCTTTCGCGGACAAGTCTGTGGCCTACCATTTCCCCGTGCTCGCAGTTCAGGGTTGCTGGGCCGAAGACGTGAAACAGGTCCTGAAGGGGCGGGGCGCCAGACTCTCGGTCTTCGTAGGCTACTCTCTGGGCGGATCCCCCTTGAATTCGAAGGTCGCGGAGGTCAAGGCGGGCATTGAGGCAGGGGCGGACATGTTCGAGTTCCTTCCAAATCTTGGGTACCTGAGGTCAGGGCTGTTTACCAGGTTCAAGGACGAAATGGCGGGGGTGGTAGCCGCCGCGGAGGGGAAACCCGTCAACGCCGCCCTCGAGCTTCCCACGTTGAGCATCGAAGAACGGGTGCGTGCGGCCCTGCT
>CAYYVT010000155.1:0-23439 GCA_964475215.1 uncultured Nitrososphaerales archaeon | reverse complement strand
ATGAGCATCCTGTCACTTCGGCCTACACGGGTGGCCCCGACCTCGAGGCCCAGCAGATCAAGGACCTCCTGTCGGTCCTCAAGCTTCCAGTGGGCATCCACGTTGGGAATCAGAAGTTTGTGACGAAGGACGAGTGGGAACAGGTGGTGGGCCTTGGGTTCGACTATGCCGCCATCTCCGTCGCCAGGACCCCACCCTTCGTGCTGCGTGACGGTCGACTCAACGTTCTGTCGTACGTTCAGCCAGGAATGCCCTTCGAATACTATAGGGTCCTGTCGGAATATGAAGGAATACTCGCCCTTTCCTTCGAAACCTCTTCGCAGGTTCAATCCGAGGGCACGAACAGGTTCAGCGTGGTGGACCTGGTGACCCTCTCCCTTGTTTCGAAGCTCTCCGGCAGCAAACCCGTCATCTTTAGGGTGAGCCAGGACGTTTCAGGAGACGACGTCCAGTGCCTCGTGGACAGCGGATGCCGAGGACTCCTCCTGGATCCCGCGTACACTGCTTCAAACCCTGACTTCTTCAGGAGCTACACAAGTCAGTTCAGGGAGGCGCTTGATCTGCTCAAAAGAAAGACGGTATTTAGGGCACATTTCCCATGGGGATAGCGTGGAAGGATGCAGTTGCAAGCTGTAATTCTGGCAGGCGGCCTCGGGACCCGCCTCAGGCCCTATACGTTCTTCGCCCCTAAGCCCATGCTGCCCCTCGGGGACAAGCCCCTGATGGAACACCTCGTGCTCCAGCTGTCGAAGACCGGGATAACCGACATCATCGTCACCGTTAGCTATCTCCGAAAGACCATCGAGGACTACTTCGGCGAAGGCGACGAGCTTGGCGTGAAGATAAGGTACGTCAGGACGGTGAGCCCTCGGGGCACGGCCGGGCAGCTGAAGACCGTCGAGTCGCTGGTCAAGGACACCTTCGTGGTGCTCTATGGCGACTCCCTTGTAGAGGCCGACATAGGGAAGATGATCGAATTCCACAGGAAGAACAAGGCCCTCGCCACGCTCATGCTCATGCCCTTCAGGGAGAGCATGAAGTATGGGTTCATCGAGACGAACAGCGAGGACAGGGTGACGAATTGGCGGGAGAAGCCCATCGTGGAGGGATGGATCAACGTGGGGTGCTACGTTATGGAGCCGTCATTTCTCAAGTACATCCCAAGCGACGTGATGTACTCCATGAACGACGCCTTCAATGCGGCCGTAAAGAAGGGAGAGCCCGTATTCGGCTTCAAGGCAGAGGGCGACTTCATCGACATAGGAGACAAGAAGAGCTACCTAAGCGCCAATACCAAGTTCGTCGATAGGCTGGGCCGCATCCTGTGACCCTGGGGGGATGGCCGTGACCGATGTCGTCCTCTTTGAGGAAGGCAAATCCAACCCGATGCAACCTCTAGCTCTCGCCCAACCCACATTCAAGCTGATTTACTCTTACCGTCCGTTGGCATCCAGGATCAAGAGAGAGCTGGGGCGCATTTCTGCCTACTATGTCCCCAGGAGGTTTGAAGTGCTTCTCAGGGAGACGGAGTCGCAGGTAGCAGTAAACCCACCGGAGTTCGAAGGGGAGGCCTTGCTGGTCAACAGCCGCCTCAGGCCTGAGGAGGGCGTCGTGTCCACGGTGAAGGCACTCAAGACGGGTGAGTTCGTCGTCTCCGATGGCGCAGTGGCCGCAGCCAGGCTGGGCCGGCTTCCGAAGGGCATACAGGAACTTACGGATCGGGGAATGGCCCAGAGGCTCAAGGCCGAAGGCGCCGTGGAGCTGAACGGGGAGGGCCTTTTGCTGAGGGGTCCGTGGGAGTTCATCGCCAGCCTCTCGGCGGGGCTCACGGGGACCGGGGTGGTCTACGGCAGCCACGTGAACGTGGAGGAGCCCGTGTACTTTGACACCTCCAAGGGTCCCGTGCTCATAGCCGACGACGCCAAGATTGAGGCGTTTTCGAGAATCGTAGGCCCCACTCTTATCGGCAAGGGGTCGGTGATACATTCTGCCAGGATAAACGGCAACTGCTTCATTGGGGATGGGTGTCGGATCGGTGGAGAAGTCGAAGACAGCATCGTTGAGGGCCATTCCAACAAGACCCACGCCGGCTACCTGGGCCATTCATATGTGGGAGAGTGGGTGAACATCGGCGCCGGCGCCGTTACGAGCGACCTGAAGAACACCTACGGATCCGTCAGGATGGAGACCAGCACGGGACGCGTGGACACGGGGCTGATCAAGCTCGGCTCCTTTATGGCCTCCATGTGCAAGGTCTCAATAAACGCCACGATTTACGCCGGGAAGACGGTGGGGATGGCGTCGCAGGTTCATGGTCTCGTTGACAGGGACGTGCCTTCCTTCACCATATATGGACGTTCCTTCGGCTGGGAGGACAAGCGCCTGATCCTCGACTCCGCCCTGGATTCACTTCGGAGGATGAAGGCGAGGAGGGGCCTCAAGGTGTCAAGAGGCGAGGAACAGCTCGTTCGAATGGCCTATGAGGAGGGAACGGATCAACACAGCCCGAGGCCCTCGAGGTGAGGCGGAACGATAATCCTCCACCTCACCGATGTGCACAGGTCTGAGAGGATACTCGGCCGCGTAGGCATGTTCGGAAAGGGAGCTGATCTGATCGTCCTGTCTGGCGACGTGACGACCAACGGCGACGAACAGTTCCTTGGTCGCTTCCTCGATCGACTTGGCGAGCTTTCCGTGCCTACCTTCATCGTCCCGGGGAATAACGAGGGTCCGGAGCTCTCCACCAGCGGGATGGTGCAGAACGTCGACGGAAAGGTGGTGGCCTTTGGAGGTCTCACCTTCGGGGGGCTCGGGGGTTCCTCGCCCACCCCCTTTAACACCGTGAACGAGCACCCTGACTCCGAGCTCTGGGCTCGGCTGGAGAAGCTGGGGAAGGTCGACGTATTGGTTTCCCACACGCCCCCCTTTGGCACCTCCTTGGACAGCTCCGGCTACGGCGGCCACCTGGGGAGCAGGGCGGTGATGCGCTACGTGAGGGAGTCCCGTCCTCGCCTGCTCCTGTGCGGCCACATCCACACCGCAAGGGCAGTGGAAGTGGTGGAGGGATGCACCTGCTGCAACCCTGGCGCCGCCTCGGCAGGTAACTTCGCCATCGTAAAGGTCGACGGGGACGTCGGCGTCGAATTGAGAACTCTTTAATAGAAACCCGCCGGGCAGTTGAACCCGAAACCCAGGAGAGACTTCGAAGTTGGCCGGAGAAACATCCGTGATAGATGTCTCATACGATAGGAAGGGCCTCCTCAAGGACTACAGCGCCTGGAGGGAGATTGGCCTGAAGACGCTCGAGGGCCTGCCCGCCGTGGAGGTCGGAAGAGATCGGACACGGGTATTCGTCGCCGGGATGGGGGCCTCTTCGGCCGCCGGCGAGTTCCTTCGGGATGCCCTTGCACCCTCGGGCGTCCGCATCAACGTGCTTCGTAGCCACCTCTTCCCTTCGGACATGGGCAAGGCCGACCTCGTGGTTGGCATGAGCCTTTCGGGAGGTACCGAGGAGACGGCATACGTCTTCGATCAGGCCCTCAGGAGAGGCGCCAAGGGCGTCGCGATCGCGTCCGGCGGGCTCCTGAAGTCAGTGGCCGACAAGATGGGGGCCCAATTCATCAAGCTTGAGGGAGGAGCAACGGCCCGTTCGTCCTTCCCGGTCTTCGTCTCGGAGCTTTCAGGAGTGCTCGACGCATGGAATCAGGAGCTCGGTCTCAAGAAGAAGCTGAGTGCTGCCTTCGATGGCCTGGGCAGCTTGGCGGCGGCCTACTGCGCTCCGGACCCCGAGAGGAGCGCCCCCGCCCGAACCGCCTACTGGCTGCAGGGGGCGTCGCACGCCACGGCCTATCATTCTCCTTTCAATCTGTCTGCGGGCACCAGGTTCAAGAACGTCCTCAGCGAGAACGCCAAGATGGAGTGCACCCTGTCGGACGTCATGGACGTCATGCACGATGGCATCACGTGCTGGGAGCATGACTATGGGTCCCGCCTGCTCCTCCTTCGGAGCTGGATGGACGATGACGTCATCGGCCACAGGTTCTCACTGGTGGGAGAATTGGTACGCTCACTGGGATTCAAGACAGAGGAGATTTCCTCGGGCAACAGGGATGGCGTCCAGGATCTCCTCCATTCGTTCTACTACCTAGACTTGGTCTCGGTCTTCGCCGCCCTGCTGAGGCACATCGACCCTGGCGTTACTCAGAGCCAGGAGGTGCTCAAGCAGAAACTCTCCCAGGTCTCCACCCTTAGGAAGTATTTGAAGGCCGAATACGGCTAGAGTTATTATACGGGGCTAGCTCCGCGAGAGACTGGGTTCGATGGGACCTTGGTCAAACGAACCACGATAGTTAAGGATGGCCTTGTCGTCACCATGGATGACCAGAGGAACATCATAGAGGACGGAGCCGTGGTCATCGAGGGCGACCGCATAATCGACGTCGGAGATTCTGCTGCGCTGTTGAAGTCTCACTCGTCCGATGCCATCGTTTCAGCGGGAGGAGGCATCATCATGCCAGGCCTGATATGCTCCCATACGCATCTCTACGGCATCCTCCTCAGGGGCGCCTCAATCAACCTTCCTCCCTCCACCGACTTCACCGAAAACCTCCAGCGCGTATGGTGGCCCATGGACCAGGCGATGGATTCGAAGGACGCCTATGCCAGCGCCATGATGTCCTCAATGGAGCTCCTCAGGACCGGCACCACCACCTTTGCCGACACCTTCTCCGGCCCCAACACCATCAAGGGGGTCCTGGATTCGATCGAAAAGGGCGTGGACAGGGTTGGGATCAGGGGGATCCTGGCCTTCGAGGCGACGGAGAGGCGGAGCAGGGAGGAGGGAGAACGAGGCCTCGAAGAGGATATGCGCTTCATCAGGAAAGCCAAGGAGGGACGCTGCATGGGGATGGTGAGCCTTCACGCGTCCTTCACGGTGAGCGACTCGCTGATAGAGGAGGGAGCAGACATGGCCCGCGAGGCCAAGGCTCCTCTTACGATGCACACCTCCGAAGGCAGGGGAGATCTCTATCACAACATGGAGGTCTACGGGCTTCGCACTGTGGAGCGGCTCAACCGGCTGGGCTTCCTTGGCCCAGACGTAGTGCTGGCCCACGCCGTCCATGTGAACTCGGACGAGCTAAGACTCCTCAAGCAGTCCGAGACCAACGTCGCTCATAACCCGATGAGCAACATGCTCAACGCCGTGGGGACGTCGCCGGTGGACTCCATGAAAGAGCTGGGCATAAACGTGAGCCTGGGCAACGACGGCTACATATTCGACGGATTCGAAAACATGAGGGCCGCTTTTCTGGTGCACAAGCTCCACAGGGAGGATCCCCGAGTGATGAGCCCCCTGGACGTTTTCGAGATGGCGACAGTGAATGCAGCTAAGGCCTATGGCCTCCGCGATTTGGGGGCTCTCAAGACTGGGATGAAGGCCGACATCGTCGTCCTCCGGCCGAAGCTGCCGACGCCCCTCACACCCCTTAGCGTGTACGGTCACCTTGTCAACTCCGTCTCGGGGTCAGACGTGGACACCGTATTCGTCGGTGGGGAGGTGCTTTTGGAGGGGGGCAAGCCCGTCAGGGTGGACCGAGAGGAGGTGGCCCGGATTTCACAGGAGGCAGCTTCGACACTTTGGACTAGGCTGAGCGACGTCTCCAGCCAGGTCGATGTCCTCAAGGCTCCATAGGACGCAAGAGTTTTAATTCGTCGAGAAGCTATCCCTCTATCAGGGAGGGTCGCCAACGCCCGGAACTATCGAGGCCACGGCCGAGGTACTGGCCCCGTTCTTTGTCCCAAGGAAGTCCACCTCTAGGAAGGGCGAGAACGGGAGGGTCCTCGTAGTTGGAGGCAGCTGGCTCTATCATGGCGCGCCGATACATTCCGCTGA
The DNA here is from genome assembly GCA_964475215.1 of uncultured Nitrososphaerales archaeon. GTDB lineage: Archaea > Thermoproteota > Nitrososphaeria > Conexivisphaerales > DTJL01 > DATKKG01. The sequence goes on along the minus strand of CAYYVT010000155.1, from coordinate 17,546 downwards.
AGGGGCCACCATGGCAGGGGTGGACCTGGTGTACCTTGCCGTTCCTCGGGTCATCGCTGACCCAGTAAGGTCGTATTCGTCGGACTTCATCGTCTTTCCCCTTGCTGACCAGAAGCTTACCACGGGCTCCGTCAGGCGCCTGCTAAAGTGGCTTCCCGAAATCGACTCGGCGGTCATCGGGCCGGGCCTCGGATGGCAGCCCTCGGACGGCGTGAAGCTATTGTGCAGCGAGCTAGTCACCAAGAAGGTGAGGCTCACTCTTGATGCCGACGCGCTCAGGAGGGATGTCGTGACCGCCTGCAAAGGAGGCGAGGTTGTCTTGACACCTCATGCTGGGGAGTTCCACAGGCTCACAGGAGATCAGCTTCCCTCCGAGCTGGACGCAAGGACGGATATGGTCAGGAAGGCCGCCGCGGAGATGGGGGTGGTGGTCTTGGCCAAAGGTCCTGCTGACATATCGACCGACGGCAGCACGACCTACGTAAGTCGAACGGGATGCTCAGCCATGACTGTGGGAGGAACCGGGGACGTCCTGGCCGGCCTTGTGGCTGGCCTGATGGCGCTAAAGATGGCCCCTCTGGCGGCCGCGGCCGCTGCTTCCTTTGTGAACGGAAGAGCAGGGCAGGCGGCCAAGAAGCTCATGGGAAACCACATCACGGCGACGGACTTGGTGCGCTTTCTCCCCACCACGCTTAAAGACTTCGACAGAGAGGACCCCCTGTAGTTCTTCTTGTCGTCGGGGCTGGGCGAAGACTGGCAAAGGATACTCGAGGACCTGAAGGTACTCGTTCCCATTTACGAAAAAGGGAACAGGATCCTCTCCTTTGGTCGGACCGGGAGGCTCAGGCGGGATGCCATCAAGGCGGGACTCCCATCCGAGGGGGCCTTCGTGGACGTAGGGAGCGGACCAGGCAGCATGAGCGTTGAGGCCCTGGCGCAGAACCCTTCGTTGGAGGCCGTCCTGGTTGACCCTATACCGGAGATGCTAGCCTACGCCTCCCTCCAAAGGGACTTGGACGGGGCGATGATGGTCCTAGGGGTATACGAAATGCTCCCCTTTAGGGAGGAATGCTTCACGGGGTACTTCGCCGGCTTCACTCTAAGGGATGCAAGGGACAGGGGGCAGGCCGTAAGGGAGGCCGGGAGAGTGCTTCGGCCCACGGGCTCTGCCGTCGTGCTCGACCTAGGGAACCCAGACTCTCGAATCAAGCGCGCCCTAGTCGGCGCCTACTGGCGTTTGCTTGCGCCGGTCCTCCTGTTCGCCCTGATGGGCCACAAGGGCAGGCCCTACAGGGACATCTACTTGACGGTCCGACGGTTGCCCACAAACTCCCAGATGGCGGCGCTCTTCAGAGGGGTGTTTGGCAGTGTGAATCAGAGGAAGCTCATGCTAGATGGCGTCCTCCAGGTCGTCGCACGGTCGCCCATCAGGGGCGATCAATCGGGCACGGTTTCTATCACAGGCTGGAAGTAATCCCTTACGCTTCTCCTTGCTAGATAGTAGATTATCAGCACCTCCACGGCCATGCTGAAGAGGCCGATCGGAAACGCCAAGAGGCTGGAGGCCGCCCCCATAAGTGCGAAGATCATGGCCATCCACCAACCCCAGTTCTTGCCCTTCCAGAGACCGTAGGCGTTGATCACCACCATGGCCCCGATGATCATTATGAAGGCAGCGGAGATCTGAATGCCAGAAATCAGTTCGGCTGAACCTAGGCTGGCCAGGCTGGGATCCGAGCCGATGGTGTCTGCCCAAGTCTGTGCAGAGGCTACGAAGGATACGCCCAGAGCCACGAAAAAGGCTCCCTCGAGGGCATCGAGGATCGAAAGGGCGAGGACGCCCAAGGGTCGCACCTTCGGCTCCGCGGTCATGGGCCGAAAGCTCCCTTCTGATGCGGAGGACGCGGCCCGGGATGCTGTCCCTTCAAGGACCCCTTTCATCCGGCTTCTAGCACTATTAACCCTTGCCTCGACTTGTACTTCGTAGCCGGCTAGCCATGGCAACTGCTGCCCTAAACACTCCATGAAGCTTAGTCCTACTTCGGGATGCTCGAAGGACCGAAACGTAGAAGATAGAATCGGAACCTCGCGGTGTCGCCGGTAAAGCCCTCAAGGGTTGGCTCAGCTGATCAACGAGAGAGCTCTGAAGGATGGCGGCACTTTCATCCAGTGCGATGGTCCAACATCCCGGGACCTCGCCCCATTCCGCCTGAACGGGCGGTTGCTCTAGGAGGCATTCCTGCTCCCTGGTGCTTCTGGAATCCTTGCAGACCCTCGTCGTGCCCACGCATCAGCCCCCCGGCCCTTTCTTTATCCTCGTTGAGAAAGGTTATATCGAGCCTTCTTCAGGCTCACTCCGACAAAAAGTGGGCGGCACAAAGAAGAAGACGATGGCCTCCGCCGAAAAGGAGCAGGAGAGAAAGTCCGAAGAGGAGAAGTCGAAGGAGAAGAAGGGACAGAAGGGGGCGCGGCCTTCAAGGGCCTCACAGCCACAGTATTCTCTTAACGTAAGGGAGGAAGACGCTCTCAGCCAGTTGGCACCCCTCAAGGCCATCACGATATACTCCGCGGCAAAGACATTGGGGGTGAAGGCCAGCATAGCTTCACCACTCCTACGTTCAATGTCCGAGAAAGGGCTCCTCGATAGGGTCGGCGGATTCAGCGGCCATTACGTCTACGCAGTCAGGAAGAAGTAGACCGACTCAGCCTCCCAACGTGCCCCCGGTCGTGGGTCACTGAACTTCTATCCTTTCGACAGGATAACCCATTCCGGATAGGACGTCCTTGGCCCTATCCCTCTGGTCCCCCTGCAGTATTATGATCCCGTCTTTGGCGCTCCCGCCCGTCGCAAGCTTCTTCTTGAGCTCGTGGGCGACGTTAGCGAGCGTTTCCCTAGTGCCAGTAAGGCCTTCAATTACGGTGGTCTTCTTCCTGAACCTTCTCAGCTCCAGTCGCACCGTTATCCGGCTCTGCTCTGCGTCCAGCTCCGTGAGGACGTCTGAAAACGCCGTTCCGACTTCGAGGGGGGCTACCTCACCCTTTTCCTGCTGCTTAGCAGACTTGGCCATCTTGCGAACTGATGACTCAACATGGAAGGTTAATTACTCATCGGCGTTTGTTGAAAGCCGGATTACGCAGTCCCCCGGCTACGCAGGATTAGTTTCCGCCGGGCTGGGTGAGGCCGCCTGTGCTGCCTCCTCAACTTCGAAGACTATCGTGTCCCCCCTGCCGATCTTCTTCAAAAGGCCGCCGTCCGCCGTTACTCGACCCACATGGTTCATGGGGCGGGAGGCGGCCGAGTCCTTGACGAATATGCACAGGGCTCCGTTCAGGGGGAGGTAGGCTATATCGCCCGCCGAGAACTGATACTTCGGCTTCTCTGAGCCGGCCTTTATGTTCGTGAGGATGACGACCGAGTCGGGTTCGAGCGTCACTCGCCCGAAGACCTTTCCTCGCCTGATAATCAACGCGGTAGTGGAGGGGGCCAGATGCTTGATGATCTCGGCCTTTAGCGTCCCCTTGCCGATCACGTTGATCTGCATCGGGACCCTTGAAAAGGACTCCGGCGCAGCCATCTACATGTTCCCATGATGACCGATTCTCCCTTAAAAACAGGTAGTAAGGAGTGTTACGCCTTTGCCATCCTCAACGCGAGCCCAAGGACGTCCTTCCCCTGCATGACGCCTAGGCTCCCTTTTGACGCGTCCGCCTCGGTGAACCTTCTGGTCCCATCGCTGGTCGTCGACTCTCCCGCGATGATGAGGGGAACGGGATCGTCACTGTGGGCCTTCAATGTGCAAGGAGTAGAATGGTCCGCAGAGATGGCCACCGTTACCTCCTTCAGCCCCCCCGAGGCCACCAAGGGAACGAAGAATTCGCGGTCGATTGCCTCCAGGCTCCGCGCCTTTTCCATGGCCAGGCCATCGTGACCAGGCTCATCGGGCCCCTTGATGTGCAGGTACACGACATCGAACGCCTTCGATAGCTCCGTCACTTTCTGAAGCTTGTCAGCGTAATCGAAGACGCCTTTGGACATTCGGACCTCCATGCCGGTTAGCCTGCCGATGCCGAGCTCGACCGGCATGTCGGCAACGATGGAGAAGCTGACGCCATACTTTGCCGAAATGCCCTCTAGCCTTGGGAGCCTGGAGCCCGCGTCCCTGACGAGCACGACGTTGGCAGGCTTGAACCCGTTCTTCTCTCTAGCGCGGTTCACGGCGCTCGCCTCCAGGACCTCGTGTGACTTTTCCGTGAACTCGTTGACGAGGGAGGCTCCAAGCACGGCTCCTTCGCTACCATCCAGGGCGAAACACTTCAAAGGTTTCATCTCGGTGACCTTCTCCTTCGCGACTCCCATTCCCCCCATCTTGGCATATGCCGGGTCCGTATTCGTGAGCTCCGAAGAGAGCGCCTTCCCCTCCACCCTAATGGCCAGCACCGCCCTGTGGGAGAGCGTGTGCACGAACTTGAAGGAGGAGCCCGAGGGGGTGAGGTGGACTCCTTCCGAAACCTCCTTGGCCAGCGATTTTCCCTCCTCCTGAGACAGGTTCCTCCCTGCGCGTCTGTCGACGATGTTCATGTCCCGGTCGACCGTCGCAAAGTTCGCCCGAAGTGCAAGGTCGCCGTCCCTGAAATCCGTTCCCGTCCCCACGGCCTCTATTACGCCCCTTCCCGGGTATTCATTCCCGAAGGTGTAGCCAAGCATGCTGAAGACGGCGACGTCCGATTCCGGCGCTATCCCCTTGCCCACCGTATAGACGAGGCCACTTATCCCCTTCGAAGCCAGGCTATCCAGTCCGGGGGTGTGAGCCGCCTGCAGGGGGGTCCTCCCGCCAAGCGCAGGGTTGGGCCTGTCCCCGACGCCATCCAGTAGCACATAGAGAAGCTTCAAGTCGAAGCTACGCTTCACCCTTCCGATTTATGAAGTTTGGGTTTCATCGAATGGTGAAGGCTTGGTACAGCCTCGGATGCATGAGGCCTCCCCTAGGCCTTCTTGTCGTATGGAGTGGTTGCAGCGCCGGATGAAGGGGGAGGGGAGTCTCTGTCCAGCATCTGTGCGGGCGTCCGATACCCGACGGGGGGCATTCCCGGCCGGGGCGCCGCGGGGCCCCTCGCCTTTCTCATCCTCTGCACGATGATGGTCACCTTGCCTTCAAAGTCGACGAGTATTGTGTTGTACACGGAGAATGTCTCAGCCGGGCTGCTGAATATCCGATGATAGGCAGGCGGCACCTGATCTCCCATGCAGATGAAATGGTCTAGCTGCTGCAGCACCCTCCAGGGAGCCTTGACACGCTCATCGCCAGCCTCTTTGATGAAGGGCCGCAGGGCCGAGACCCTATCGTAAGATATCCTCTGCATAGGGTTGGCTAGGAATCGGTTGACGCTTCCACCCGACTCCTCGGTGGCGATCGTGAGCGGTTCGGGGACGGACAGGCTGCCAGCGGGGTTGGTGTCTCTTACGCACTCGGAGGGGGTCGCAAAGCTGAACCCCTGCTCGTGCATCGTCCCAGCGATGAGCTTGTAGTATGTCTTGTCCCTTTTCCCGAGCTCGTCGGAGTCGAGGTAGATGACCCCGAGGCCGTCGCCGTCCTTCAGGCGCTCCACCTCTTCGATGGCCCCGCTTGCGAGCGCCATGCTCACCTTTGTGTTCCTTACGAGCAGCCTCAGCTCCGGGGCGGCCGACGAAGTATACGTAAATGCAGGGCTCTCGGCATTCAAGCCGTTGACGTCGTCCACGAATATCCCCGCGTAGCCCATGGACTCGGCGCTTCGGGCGACCTTGTCGTTGAAGAGCAGCTTCGTGTTGGCCAAGACCTTCGGCTGGACGGCGAACATCTTGCCCAAAAGGTTCGCGTCCTCCTTCACCTGTTCTTCGAATTCGTCCAGGCCCCCAGAGTAGAGAGATGCCAGGGAGTTATGATAGGGGGTTGAAACGAACTCCAGGGCGCCCAGGCCTAGGAGCTTCTTGATGACGCTGAGGAGGAAGGCGTCCCACTTGATCACCTGCTCCATGAACAGCCCTGACGCCGCCACGGCGAACTTGAATGGGTTAGGGGTCTTCGCGGTGGCCTCGGCGACCTCTAGGAGGCCGGTGAGCATTGGTGTGAACATCTGCGTCGTATTCTGCTGGTAGAGCTTGTGGCAGAGCCCATAGTCGAAGTAGCGATCCATCAGGCTGGCCTCGTCGGCTATCCTCTTTGCCCTTTCATAAGGAAAGTTCCGACTGAGGTATATCGGCTGTTGCAGGGAGACAATTAGGCATATCTTCTGCAATTCGGGTGCGAAATCCACTCCGGCGTATTTATGTTTAATACGGCCGCCCAAACTCATTGAGCCTTCAGCTCAAATAGTGTTTACATTTCGTGGAGTCTCTAGCCTCGGGGTCCCTCATTCTGAGCCCACCCTGCGCCGTTCGAAAACAGGGTAAGTCCTTCGACCCGCCTGCCCCGATGAGACGACCCGTTCCCATAGATTTATCCGCCCTCCCTCGCACTATATTGCGGTCAAGGAGAGTTATGCCGGAGCTTCGCGTCGATTACGTCTCGAAGTCGATGTCGCTGGTGCCCTCGGAGAGACGTAGGGCGCGCGCTCCAGAAGACTGTTGCAGCTACTGTAAGGGGAACGAGGAGCTTACTCCCCCAGCCGACCTAGTCCTTCAGGACCGATTCGGCGGCATAGTCAAGACCAGCGATGGCGAGGACAGTAGGGTCAAGGAGTGGGTGGTCCGAGTGTTCAAGCATCCAGAGCCCCTCGTGTTCGACGACTCTCGGTCGAACTACAGCGATGAGCCCCTCTTCGGGGAGCCCGCGCGGGGTAGCCATTACGTGGTGGTTTCATCCCCAAACCACGAAGATGCCTTCAGCAAGATGAGCGTGGATCAGCTGTCGGATAACTTGATCGCGCTGCAGGAGCAGATGAAGTTCCTCTACCAGGGAAGGGGTGTCTCGTATGTATCCGCCTACGTGGACTCTGAGACGGGCAAGGGGACAGCGGGCCATCCCCACATCGACCTCGTCAGCCTCTCGAGGATTCCCCCGCTCATCGAGCAGGAATCGAAGATGTCCGACTCGGTGTACGAAGAGCTGGGACAGTGCCCGTATTGCCGGTTGGTGCAGGTGGAGTCCGGGGGGCCGAGGCAGATCCTCTCCTCCGAGAATTTCTTGGCCTTCGTGCCATGGGCGCCTCGCCATGACTTCGAGTTCTGGATCGTCCCTCGCAAGCACCAGAAGAGCTTCCTGAAGATGACACAGCATCAGGTGAAGGACCTGGCCATGATGCTCAGATGTACGCTGGGCGGCCTCTCGGTCGGGCCGTCGCCGAACTACCATATCGCATTCCACTTCGCGCCCGAGAAGAGGCAGCAGTCGCAGTTTCACTGGCACGTGGAAGTGTACCCAGAGCTCGCGGCAAGGAGGGCGCTGGATGAAGGGTTTGGGGTCCATGTCAATTCGACGCCCCCTGAGCTGATGGCGGACGAACTGGGCTCGGCCTCACGCAAGGAGGTCGCCAAGCTCCTCGGGGTAAAGTAACGCCCTTTCAGACCCAACAGTTCTTTAAGAGACCTTGGGGGACCTAGGGGGCGTGCCTCGCAGGCGGTTTTCAGAAGTCGTCAAGGATTACGAAGTTGGAGTCGAGCCTGCCACCTCCATCGCCGAGAAGATGTTGACGTCCGGTGGCTTCACAGGGAGACACTTTGCGGAGGCGGTGGACATCACGGCGGCGATGTGGAGGGATCCACGATGCTTCAAGATCCTTTCGTTCCCGGCAGACATCATTTCCACCGGACTGAGGGGCGTAATCAGGCAGCTCACTCGCGACGGTCACGCTGACATGCTGGTTACGACTTGCGGCATGCTCGATCACGACGTAGCCCGGAGCTTCGCCCCATACATGAAAGGAGATTTCCGGCTCGACGATAAGGAGCTCCTCAAGGCCGGCTACCACAGGCTCGGGAACGTGCTCGTGCCTAGGGACTCCTATGGTCCCCTTCTGGAAGGAAAGCTTCAGCCCTTACTAGAGGAGCTCTACTCTGAAGGGAGGAGGGAGATAGGAGCCTCGGAGCTAGCTTGGGCGTTGGGCGAGAGGCTCCTGAATGAGGATTCGATACTTTATTGGGCGGCGAAGAGGAAGGTGCCTGTCGTCATCCCTGGCCTCACCGACGGCGCGGTGGGATCGCAGGTTTGGCTCTTCACTCAGAGGCACAGGGACTTCAAGATAGACGTGCTGAAGGACGAGGAGATCATGTCCGACTCGGTCTTCGAATCGAAGAAGATGGGCGCGCTGATGTTGGGGGGAGGGATCAGCAAGCACCACACCATATGGTGGGCCCAATTTCGCAGTGGGCTCGACTATGCCGTATACCTTACGACGGCCATGGAGTTCGATGGGAGCCTAAGCGGCGCTCTGGTAAGGGAGGCGATCTCTTGGGGAAAGGTCAAGGCGAAGGCCAGGGAGACGACCGTTCACGGTGATGTCACCGTCCTGCTCCCCTTCTTGGTGTCGGCCGCGTTAGGCAAGCTGAAGGATTAAGGGCACTCCTAGCCCGTCTTGGTCGCCCGCTCTTCCACTCCAAGGGGATTTCCAGAAGTCGCGAGGTTGGTCCATGCCCTTACATCCAGGCGTGCTTCAGCCTTGGCCACGTCCACTCCTCTGAGGACCAGCCTGCCGACCTCTGCGGACCGCCCGACGAGGGGTGTTTCGGTTGAGGTCAGCACGAGGTCAATTATGGAGAGGCCCGGCCCAAGAGGGCGCCCCAGCAACGGGTCTTCGCCGTTCCTACCGAGAGGGGTCGCGTTGACGACGACATCAAATCTGTCCATTTCGAGGGAGGAGATGGCCCCCGGGTATTCAACGGGGATGACGTCGGCGCCCATGACGAAGCCCAACCCATTGGAGATGGACTGAGCCCGGGGGGCGCTCCTGCCGGCCAGTCTCATCCTGGTGAACCCCAGCCTCCACAGCGCGTAGAGGGAGGCTCTGGCGGTCGCTCCCGTGCCAATCACGAGGGCATCGTTGTTCTTGGGCCTGAATCCCCTCGTCTTGAGAAGGCCGTGAATGGAAGCCCAGTCTGTGTTCACGCCCTTGAATCCACCTTCGTCGCAGACGACGAGGTTGCAGGCGCCTATGGTCCTAGCGTCGTCGTCTACAGAGTCGAGCAACATCAGTATCTCGGTCTTAAATGGAGAAGCGACTGCGAACCCTGCGGCGCCCGAGCAGAGGTCCTTGTACAGAGGCTCGAGTCCGCCGATCGCCGCCTTCTTCGGGATGTAGGTAAGCCCAAATCCCAACTCCTTGGCAGCGGCATAGTGAAGGTTTGCAAGGGCATATCCCAGGGAGCCATCACTCAGTTCGTAGAATTTGTTCTGTTTCCCTCCAAACGCTGCTGTTCGGCTCATCTGGTTTTGGTCGACAAGCCGATGTATTTAGGGTGAGCAGAGGTTTCGTCCTGCCTCAAGCGCCGTGTCGGACTTATAAGTCGCCTTATAGGCGGACTAGGGTGTGAAGGACCCCCTCGATCTGGTCGAACGCGAGTATCTCCCCTGGATCCGGGCATTGGCCTACTTCAAGCTCAAGGAAGTGGGCCGAAGCCAGGCGAAGATTGCGAGGGCGCTGGGGGTGACGCAGCCGTCCGTCGCCCTTTACGCCCGGCGCCAGAGAGAGTTCTGCCTTGAAAGGACAGACGCGCTCGGCGTCCCCCGTGAGCTGGTCGAGGCCCAGGTCGAAAGATACGTAAACTCCTGTATATCGTCAGACTTGGGCTCGGCCAACGCTACCCTTCAGGTGGCGGCCGAGGTGCTCGGCAGTGGCTCCCTTTGTGCGCACCACCGGGCCGTGGCGGGACTTCCCGAATCCTGCGATGTCTGCATGAAGTTCTTCCACACTGGCACCATTGTCGAAAGGGCCTCCTTGCTCGGCGAGCTGGAGGCCGCCGTCCATATGCTGGAAGTATCCTCCTCGTTTGCACAGCTCATTCCAGGGGTCCTGACGAACTTCGTTTCGGCCATGCCCGACGCACGAGACGAAGGGGACGTTGCGGGGATAGCGGGGAGAATCGCCGTCGTAAAGCACAGGGCAAGGGCAGCCTCCGCTCCGGAGTTCGGGGCGTCGAGGTACACGGCACGTGTCATCCTGGGGGTGCACAGGGCCTTCAGCCAGGTGCGAAGCGGCCTTAACATCCGATATGATGCAAAGGTCAAGAAGGCGGTCGCTGACCTTGGATGGAGGACGCTGGTGCTCGTTCCCGAGGTAGGCAGGGTTGGGCAGAGCGAATATACTGCAAAGGTTGCAAGGCTCCTTTTGGCGCAGGGTGGCCCTCCCGACTTGCTCATCGAGTCGGGGGGGATGGGGCTGGAGCCCTCCGCCTATATCTTGGGAGACAATCCGGGAGATGTCGTCGAGAAGGCTCTTACTCTGTCAGGGGTCTGCTCGAAGAGGATTGAAGCTCCTAAATGACGATGGGGACCCTCGCCCCACAGTGTGGGCAGCGATCACCGTTGAGGACGTTCCTTTTCACCCCGAAGATATGCCGAACCACCAAGGGGGCTCTGCAGCCCGGGCAATAGGTGGTCTCATACTTGTCGTCCCACATGTTCCCGATGTAGACATACTTTATGCCCACGTCCAAGGCTATGTGGTACATCTTGAGGAGCGTCTCCCTTGGGGTCGGCGGAACGTTGAGCATCTTGTAGTCAGGATGAAAGGCAAGCAAGTGGAATGTAGCATCATCTCCCTGTAGGTCCAGGATGAACTCGGCCATCTTCCTGACATCTGAGGGATCGCTCCCCTCCGGAACTGGGACGACCAGGTTAGTCACTTCGACGTGGACATGCCTGCGATGCAGCTCCTCGATGGCTTCGAATATGGGGGCCGGCGAAGGCACGTAGATGTATTTCCGATAGAACTGCTCGTTGGCGTTCCCCTTGAAGTCGACGGTGATGGCGTCGAGATGGGGGGCCAGAGCCTCAACGGCGTCAGGGGTCATGTATCCGTCCGAGACCCAGGTCGTAAAGAGCCCAGCGCGGCGAGCACCCTTCATTACATCTATGAGGTACTCGATCTGGGTCGTGGGCTCGTTGTATGTGCCCGTTATGCCGTCCGCATCCGCTGAAAGGGCCATCCTCACGACGTCTTCAGGCCGGGTGTACCCCTCCTCCACCTTTCTCCTCTGGCTGATCTCGAAGTTCTGGCAGAACTGGCAGGCGAAGGTGCATCCCGCGGTGGATATCGAGAGGACTTGGCTTCCCGGCATATAATGGAATAGCGGCTTCTTCTCGATGGGGTCCATGGCGGCGCTGGTAAGGCGCCCGTAGCTTAGGGCGTACATCCTGCCTCCAGAGTTCCCCCTTACTCCGCAGAAGCCCACCTTCCCTTCGGGGACGGAGCAGAACCTCGGGCAGAGTTCGCACTTGACCCTTCCATTCCCAGCGGGCCTCCAGAATGAAGCCTCCACCCTCGGCTGATCGGACTGCAAGCTATTCTCCCAAATAGGCGGGCCGTCGATTTATCCGTGTCGCATCCTTCTTCTTAGCCAACAAGATCCTTGGCCTGCGAAGCGAGCCTTTCGATATGATGGCTGGAGATGCCCGTCTTCCTGGATATATCACGGGGGTCGAAGCGTACCAGATCTCGCAACATCAGGACCCCGCAGGCTGCCAGCGCAGACGCTTCTTCGTCCTCCAGGCCGTGGAGGATGGTTATGGGGTAGAGCCTGTGGCTGTCGATGATCCTTTCAAGGCTGTTCCTCTCAGGATAGTGCCAACCAAGGAGCTCTATCCCGCGGCAACTTGAAAAGGCGATCGCATCCTCCGAAAACCTCGTGTTCGTAACGAGCATCGCCCTTTCAATCTTCGCCCCCATATGATCAGCGGCGTATCCCTCCTTGATGTCTAGAAGGCGCGCGTAGGTATACATGGCCTCCTTCAGCCCAGTGAACACCCCCTTGTAGTTGTGGTACTTGCATTCGACCATGGTCGCCCTCCCTTCGGCCACCGCGATCAGGTCAATTTCATGGCGCACGCATCTCCCATGAGCCACGTTCCTGATCGATACCTCGTATCCCATTCCGGCCAGCACGGCGCCGATGAAGTCTTCAAAGGTGAACCCAGAAGGGCCCAGGCGCATCATCGCGTTCTTCAAGTCGTACCGGAGGGATCCCTTGAGGTCCAGCCGGGCGAGCTGCGAGGAAGCAAGCTGGTAGATCTCCCTGGTGGTGACTCCCTCATGGAGTCTGGGTTCGACGTAGCCAAGCACCTTCACGGCCACCTCCCTCGTCGACCCTCCACGCATTATCGAACGCAGGAACTTCCGCCTGTCGAACTCTTCGGTGCCGCCTGAGGCCTTGAGTATTTCCACCAACGAACTGTTGTTGGATGCGTGTGGGCTTAAGCGTTCCCTAGGTTGGGACAATGCGTAAGTGGCGATGGGAACAGCTTCAGGTGACTGCTCCCGCAAGTCTTTTCTGCCAGACGTTGCGACGTTCTTTACAAGGTTGTATTCGTCGCACCCCCTCTGCTCATATCAAGCCCCGAGCCCCGGGAGCAGCGACCTGGACTCTTTCGATGATTCGGAGGGTGATCGCGCTTGAGAATCCTTCACGTTACCATCTTCGGCGATAATCAGGCTACAGGGGCAGCGGGCGCCTATGACTACTGCTGGCGCGGGATTTCAGATTGGGCCAATGTGATCGTGGTCAAGCCGGGCAGGGTCAGCTCCCTAAAGGGCGCCGGCCAAAGGTATCAGGAGCTCTCATTCGCTGCTCCAAAGCTCTCAGACTCCTCCCTCTTTCGGAACGTCGCACGCAGGCTTTTTCGCACTCGCGCCCCGCAGATCATGGCGGACCTTGATGATTTTGTCCGCGGGACGTTGCTCGCCTTCAGGCTCAGGGGCTTGATCTCAGCCTGCGACAGGGTTCACTCAGACAGCATGTGGTTCACGGTCATCGCTTCGATGTCTCCGACGACAAGGAGGAAGCTGGTGCATACCGAGCTGGCGGGCGACTGGAAGTTCGTCGCTGACGGAAGCGCCGACTTCCTGACATATCTTAGCTACGGCTGCCTCGCTCGAAGAGTTCTCAACCGCGTGGAGGTCATAGCCCAGAGCCCAGTTCATGCAGCCTACCTCGTCAGCTGCGGGGTGAAACGGACCGGGATTCGAGTCGTGTGGCATGGCCGCGTCGACCAAGCCGTATTCCGCCCGACGAAGCCGAAGGCAGTTGGAGGCTTCGAGATCCTCTACGTTGGCAGGATAGTGCCCCAGAAGGGAGTCCATATACTCCTTAGGGCGGTGGCAGATCTGAAGTCCAGGATACTGCTGAAGGGATTTCACGTTACCATCGTCGGGCCTGTCGGTGAGTTCGGCCTTTCGCTGACCACGTCAGAGTACTTCGAAGGCCTGCTAAGAAGCGCGGAGGGGCTGGGCATAGCGCCTAATGTCGATTTTAGGCGATTCGTAGCGCTGGAAGAGTTGGTCGACCTCTACTCGGCGGCCGACGTCTACGTGCTCCCCTCGCTTCAGGACGCATTCCCGTTCAGCGTAATAGAGGCGATGATGTGTGGGACCCCCGTGGTTGGGACGGACTCAGGCGGAATGAAAGAGGAGATCCTGGATGGAGTTGTGGGCTTCGTCCTCCCCCCAGGAGATTCGAGGTCGCTAGCGGACACCCTGGAGCTGCTATACAACGATCGTAGCAGGCGAGCCGCGATGGGAGAATCGGCCAGGATCTATGCCCTGAAGCGTTTCTCCTTGGAGGGCTTCCCCAAGGAGATGTACGACGCGGTCTCGCAATCCTCGAACGGACCATGATATGGGCCCTTGACCTTGTCCTGCCACGTTGGTCTAGGCGAAGCTGGTGCCTTCCCGCCAGCGTTTAACATATATATGGACAGGTATTGAAGAATTTGCGAGCCGGGTTGCCGACCTTCTTCGAATATGTAGTCCTGGCGCTGGGGGCGGTCTTCGCAATCTACTCAGCGTACCTCGGGACGCTCTTCCTGGTCGGCGGAAACTCGATTTGGAGAAGGCACTCCAATGATGACGACCCCGTTCGCATATCCTCTTCGCTGCCGAGGGTGAGCGTCATCGTCGCCGTGAAAGATGAGGCCAGGGTGGCGGCCCGCCTGGTGGATGGGTTGAAGGCTCTCCTCTACGACAGCTCGAGGATTGAATTTATCGTAGTGGAGGACGGTTCATCCGATGGGACCCTCGAAGGTGTCCGACTCCGGTCGGCGGATGATCCACGCTTCAGGTTGCTTCACGTCGACAATTCGGAGGGCAAGGCGGGCGCCCTGAACCAGGGGCTGGCCATCTCGGGAGGGGAGCTCATCTTCATAATGGATGCGGACTGCGTTCCTCAGCCTGATCTGCTCCTGAAGGCCGTAGCCCAGTACCGGAAGGGTCGTCAAGTCCTAGTCGGATACTTCAAGATCCTCAACGCGAATCAGAACCTGTACACTAGGCTCTCTGTCTTCGAGGAGCTCCTCTGGCATGTCATGAACGTTGGTAGGAACATCCTCGGCCTTTCGGTTCCGGTTTCGGGCTGCTGCAGCGTCATCAGTCGAAGGGCGCTTCAGGACGCAGGGTTCTATTTCACTCCCCACCTGGCTGAGGACGCTGAGGTCGGACTACGCCTCCTGAAGGCGGGATATCCAGGTTATCACATGAGCTCGTTTGTGTGGCAGGAGGCTCCGAGCAAGGCCTCCGCCCTTCTGGCGCAGCGGCTCAGGTGGTATAGGGGATACATTGACGCGAGCCTAATGAATACGGACGTCTTCAGGCACACCGAATTTAAGAAGGCGCTCGACTCGATGCTCAACTTCTCTACGCCTTTCTTCGCTTTGGCATCGATCCTCTCATGGGCCCTGTCCATCGCAAGCATCCCACAGACGGCGAGCAGCATCACCCTCCTGCTGTTCGTGGTCGGCTTTTTCGGGGCCAACCTTGCTTCAGTCTTCCTCCTTGGCCTCGGACTTGCGGTAGTGTCCGGGCAGGACGCTCTGGAGATGGTGAAGCTGTCCCCGCTTATCTACCTCTACACGACGATGCTCTCGCTGGCCTCGGTGCTAGCCATCTTTCAGATCCTCCTGAGGAGGAGAGGGGTCTGGACCAAGACGCCTCGAACGGGCTACGTCGATGTTCCAGGGTTGCCCTAGCCCCCTGTTGGGACGGACCTCCCTGAATGCGGATGCCCGGTCGAAGTAGTCATACGTTTATTATCGCCCGGCGGGGCAGTTTTGGGGAGTGTCAAATTGGCCGAGAAAACGAGCCTTCGAGGCATGTATGACGAGCTGATGTCGCGCACGAAGGACTTGATCGTCATGGGGGGAGTCGAGTCCCTAGTGCATTGGGACTTGGAGACGAAGATGCCACCTAGAGGGATAGGACTCAGGAGCGAGGAGCTATCGCTAATCAGCCAGATATCTCATAGGATGACCGTTGACCCGAGAGTGGGAGAGCTGCTCTTGGCCATGGAGAAGGATCCTGGCTACGGAAAGCTTGCTGAGGTCGAGAGACGAAACGTCCACCTGATACGCAAGAATTACGATGAAGAAACGAAACTTCCGGAAAGGCTCGTCATGGAGCTGGCGCGTCAAAGGGCCGTGACCGTGGACGTCTGGAAGAAGGCGAAGGCGGCAAAGGACTTCAGTTCGTTCAAGCCCGAGCTCGAGAAGCAGGTGATGCTGATGAAGGAGGCGGCAGCCATCCTGAAGGACGTGAAGGGCACCAAGACCTCCTACGACGCCCTCATCGATCGATTCGAGCCCAAGATGTCGGCCGACGCCATTTCGCCGATATTTGACGACCTCAGGAGAGGCATATCTCAGGTCTTGGAAAGGTGCGTCTCCTCCTCTCGCCAGCCGAATCTTGACCTTCTCTCGAGGCGCGTGCCAATCGAAGTGCAGCGGGAGATCGCGGTCTCACTTTCCGAGTTCCTTCTCTATGATGTAGTTTCGAAACAGGCAGGGGGAAGGATCGATGAAACCGAGCATCCATTCACGACGGGATTCTATGACGACGTCAGGATTACGACGCATTACCATGAGAGCCTCCCCACCTCATCTGTCTTCTCTGTGATGCACGAATCCGGCCACGCGACATATGAGCAGAATCTCCGAAGGGACTGGATGTACCAGCCGGTGGGAACCGCATGCTCCTTCGGGTTTCATGAGTCTCAGTCGAGATTCTGCGAGAACATGGTCGGACGCTCCAAGGAGTTCTGGTCCTTCTATCTTCCGAAGTTCAAGGAGCTGACGAAGGGGGCCTTTTCCGGTGCGAACCTGGAGGACTTCGTGCTGGCCATCAACGCCGTTCATCCGTCGAAAGTACGGACCGAGGCTGATGAGGTCACCTATGGCTTTCACATCATAATCA
This sequence comes from uncultured Nitrososphaerales archaeon, assembly GCA_964475215.1. Taxonomy (GTDB): domain Archaea; phylum Thermoproteota; class Nitrososphaeria; order Conexivisphaerales; family DTJL01; genus DATKKG01. The sequence continues at coordinate 1,178 of CAYYVT010000155.1, read as the reverse complement.
GGTTCGAAATCGAACGCGACCTGTTCGCCGACAAGATCGCTGTATCCGAACTTCCGTCAGTGTGGAACGAGAAGTACAGAGAGTACATGGGGGTCAAGGTCGAAAACGATTCGGAGGGGGTAATGCAGGACACCCACTGGGCCAGCGGCATGTTCGGCTACTTCCCATCCTATGCCTTGGGCAACATCTACTCCGGCCAGATCAGACACACATTAGAACAGAAGCTCCCCGGCTGGCGTTCGCGCATCGCCAAGGGAGATTTCGCCCCAGTGAGGGACTGGCTCACCACGAACCTTTACGCGTATGGCAACCTCTATGATCCGGTCGACCTCCTGAAGAAGGTCACTGGCGAGGGCATCAATGTTGCGCACTACATTGACTACCTGAACGAGAAATACTCCGAGCTTTACGGATACTGACCATACGTCTGGGCAAATGTTTAATCCCGCCGCCATCGAAGTCACTGACGTGCCCTCTCTTTCTCATTCGATCGACCTTAGGGACACCCTCACGGGGAGCACCATCAGGCTGGACTCGTCGACAGAGAAGAGGGTGAGGGTTTACGTCTGCGGCCTGACGGTTTACTCCTACGCGCACATCGGCCATGCAAAGAGCTTCATCTTCTTCGACGTCCTCAGGCGCGTGCTTGTAGCGAAGGGCTTCGAGGTCACCTTCGCGCAGAACTTCACGGACGTCGACGACAAGATCATCAACAGGGCGAAGACCGAAGGGGTGTCTCCATCCGCCCTCGCGGAAGAGAACATCAGGGGCTACTTCGAGGACTTCGCCCTCCTCAACGTCCTCAGGGCGGACCTCTACCCGAAGGCCACCGACAACATTGACGAGATAAAGGCATTTGTGGCGGCGTTGGTAGAAAAGGGTGCGGCGTACAGGGCCCAGACGGGGGTGTACTTCGACGTTTCAAAATGCTCGAACTACGGCAAGCTCTCGAAGGTGGACCCTGAGCAACTTCAGGCTGGGGCGAGGATCGAGCCGGATCCTGCCAAGAGGAACCCTGCGGACTTTGCACTGTGGAAGTTCTCCGATGGCGATCCGGCATGGGAGAGCCCTTGGGGTTTGGGGCGCCCGGGCTGGCACATCGAATGCTCGACCATGGTTCACAGGTACCTTGGCGAGCCGGTCGACATACATGGCGGGGGGAGGACCTTATCTTCCCT
>CAYYVT010000154.1:0-3339 GCA_964475215.1 uncultured Nitrososphaerales archaeon | reverse complement strand
TCGGCGGGGCAATCGCGGTGGGGATTTATCTGATTGTCCTGAATCCTCTATCGCGCCGAGGTGCCTCGGTCATCTCGCTGATGATCGCAACACTAGCCGTCGACATAATATTCATTGGAATCTTTGGAATATACGCCGACTATCTGTATGAGGTGAAGGAAGTGTATGATGCCGAGAGCTTCTACGCGCTCACTTCGGTTGACTTTAGGTTTCTTGGAGTGGACGGAGTCGTTTTCGTTGCGCCGATTGCCCTTGCATTGATAACCATCGGGATCTACCTGATGCTCACGAGGACACGTTTCGGGCTCGCGATGAGGGCGACTGTCGAAAACCCGAACCTGGCCAAGGTCGTCGGAGTCAATACTAGGACGGTCTACCTCTTGTCCTGGTTCCTTGCGGGGGGGATAGCGGGAGCCGCAGGCATCTTCTACTCGCTCTGGCTTGGCGGGGAGCCTGACATAGGGTCCATCTTGCTCATCTCGATGTTCGCAGGGAGTATCCTTGGCGGGCTAAAGAGCATCTACGGAGCGGTAGTGGGAGGTCTGGTGGTTGGTTTCAGCGAAATCGCCGTGACGACGGTCGGCTCCCAGTACATCGGTGCCTGGGTCACTTCCTACGAGCCCGGTATACCGCTGATAATCATGGTCGTAACGCTTCTGGTAATCCCAGGCGGAATCACCTCGCTAGACTGGAGAAGGCTCTTCTCGGGAGGGGAAAAGTAGTTGTCTTCTCCCGTGGCTTTTCTTGGGATAACCAACTGGCCGAACTTCCTTACCTCACTGCTAGCGTTCTTTGCCCTGTACCTGATCATCAACATCAGTCTGAACCTCGAGATGGGCTACGCAGGGATACCCGACTTTGGTAAGGTACTCTACTTCATGGGAGGGGCCGCCTTCTCTGGGAGCGTGGCGATACGCGCCGCGGCCTGGCTCTTGAACGTGAAGGGCAACACCGTCAGCCTTGACAACTTCATAATCGCCAGCAAGCTGACCAATATGCTCTCGACCAACATCCCTTACTCGGTGATTCTGATAGCGGTGACTCTCGTGATAGGTGCGCTCGTCGGAGGGGTGCTAGGCTACATCTCGATCTTCCCTGCGATAAGGCTCCGCGAGGACTATCTTGCAATGCTCCTGCTGGGGGCGGCTGCGTTCTTCCAAATCGTACTAGCCAACTACACCCCGATCATAAACGGCGTGTATGGCATCGGGATACCCAACTTTTTCGCATGGGCCGGTCAGAACGGGACGCTCGCCGCGACCCTGCTGATTGCATCCGTGGCTCTTGTGGTCTACATATACGCCGAGAGGATGGTCAGGTCCCCTCTGGGCAGGACCCTCAGGGCGATGAGGGACAATGAGGCCGCATCCGAGGCACTTGGAAAGGATACAGTGGCCATCAGAAGAAACACCCTGATCATAGCTTCGGTCATTACGGGCATAGCCGGCGCGCTATACACGGTCTACACGGGGGATACAAACCCCGCCATCTACGACAGGGTCACCTGGACTTTCTGGCCTTGGCTCATGGTTATCCTCGGAGGCGCCGCGAGCAACGCGGGCGTGGCAGTCGGGACGTTTGTGTTCTCATTCCTGCTTGAGTACATCAACGCGACGAAGTACTTACTGCAGAACGTACTTCCCTTCGACGTCACCTGGCTCGAGTATCTCTTGTTCGGCTCGTTGCTCATAGCGATACTGATGATAAGACCCCAAGGGATTTTGAAGGAGAAATCAAGCGCGACGCTGAACCATTCGGCCATCTCCGGGATAATTGGGCAGGTCAGCGAGAAGCCACCGCCTGACGAGCCAGTGAAGGATACGAAAGGAAACGAAGCGCAGCCTGCTGGCCAGTAGTCAGACTTCGGACAGAATGTGATCCTCCACGTGCCCGCATGAGGACCCGGCTATCCGGTAGAGGTGCGCCGGCCAAGATGCTGGGTCTTCGAAGGAGGAAGCTCGTCCTGGCATATGGGGAAAAAGGGAGGACCCGACTCAAACCTTAATTATACAGCGCCGAATCGAAGTCGATCGATTTGTCAGCAGGCCCCCAGAGCATCATAGAGGTCTTGGAACGAAGGGAAAGAGAGTTCCTTCTGGGGAAGAGCAGGGTGACCATGCGTTCCAGCTTGGAGAACATCGAGGTCGGTGATTTCAAGATAGGTCGCGTTAGTGACGGGGAGTCTGTCGAGCTGCCCCGGTGGGCGGCCGAGGAACTTGCCCGGTTGGACCTCGCAGAAATGGATGAGGAGCCCTTTGAGACAGAGATATCCAAGGCACTCAGCAGAGAGAAGATGATGGGACCTCTCCAGCTTTCCAACCTTCAGCCCGACTTCTTTCTCAAGATGAGAAGGCGGCTGGCCTACTTGAATCAGGCCGTTCAGGAAGGCAAGGTCAGGAGGGAGGACTACGAGAAGCTGAGGTCGAGTAGCTACGACCTAGTCGGGTTGAGACTCGGGAAGCTCCTATCCTTGTCCAGCTCATCGGCAGATGTGGCAAAATTCTCGGACAAGCTCACTCCGGAGGAGACCGCGTTCTTCAAGCTTGCTCAGTCGTTATCCAAGGAGTGGAAGAACGCCATGCTCAGGGGTGGTGTGTAGCTGGCAACTCTCGCGACAGGAAAGTTGTCCGAGATGCTCGAAGACTTCCTCAAGACAATCGCGGACAGAAGCGGGGATTATGTCTATCGGTCGCGAATATCAGAACTGATCTCAACGGAGGGCAAGTCGCTTGTCGTGGATTTCACCGACCTGCTGACTTACAACAACGACCTCGCGAACAAGGTGCTTCTAGATCCTGACTCGTCGCTGGAAGCGTTCCGTCGGGCCGCCTACGAAACCATGAGGAGCGAGAATCCACTCTACGCCGACAGAGTGGGGAAGGACCTCAGGGTAAGAATCAGAGGCATACCTGACCAAGTTCCACTAAGGAAGGTCGACACCTCGCACCTCGACAGGATGATCGCGGTTGCTGGCATGGTGGTTAGGACCTCCGAACTCAGGCCCCTTATGGTAGAAGGAGCCTTCGTGTGCCCGAGCGGCCACGTCACGTATCAGGAGCAGGACGATGTGATGATGAAGAGGCCGCCGAAATGCGAGCTCTGCGGAGAATCGAGGAACTTCGAGCTCGACAAGAAGCTCAGCAAGTTCAAAGACTTCCAGAACATCAGGATCCAGGAACTCCCAGAAGAGCTTCCTCCGGGGCAGCTGCCACAGTTCTTCGACGTAAACCTGGAGGGCGACCTGGTCAACACCGCAAGACCAGGGGACAGGGTCGTGCTCACGGGAATCCTCAGGGCGGTTCCTGATATCTCTCCAGGCCAGATGAGGACTAGGCTCTT
>CAYYVT010000153.1:0-7375 GCA_964475215.1 uncultured Nitrososphaerales archaeon | reverse complement strand
CCGAGGATGACGCATCCCACCCCTGAGAGCTCTTCCCTCAGCGCCTCGCCCCCCACCACATAGACCCTCCGCCCTGACCCGTATCTGGCGAAGAGGTAGTCGGCCGTGGCCATCCCGGACGTAAGGATGTCGCCGGCCTCGGCGGCCACCCCCATCTTGGAGAGCTTCGACGCGTACTGGGCGGCCGTCTTGGTGGCGTTGTTGGTGACGAAGACGATCTTCAGACCTTTCGCCTTCAGCCCTGCGATGGTCGAGGCGGCGTTGGGCACAGCCGTTTCGCCGACGTAGACGCATCCGTCCAGGTCCAGCAGTGCGCCAGCTACGCCCTCGAGCACCATGTTCCTCATCGGCGTCGATTCCGACGGATTCGATGATAAGGGTTTGCCGGACATCGAAAGGATCGTTCCCCAAGCCACAGGAGAGCCCGGAAAGGGCCCTTGGCCAATCGAAGATGATTTTCAGTCCCGTCATCTGTAATGACCACAATCTGGCGACGTCGATTGCCGGGGCGTACGAAGCGGCGCAGATAGAAACCCTTTATAACAACAGTTTAGGCAGTGGTTAAGGGCTGCCGACGCACGGATCGCTGTCACCGGTTCTGAAGTCATTGGTTGTCATTCGTCATCCAGTTGAAGGAGGCTTTGGGCCTTGATCGGCGACCCGTCTAATCCCGACGAGGCCGTCAACTTCACATCGAAGAGCCTGAGCTTCGTAGAAAGGTACATCGAGCTTCTTGGTTTGGTCGGGTTCTCCAAGGAGGACTATGCAAGGGACATAGCACTCAAGCTCTTCCAGCACGGAATGATCAAGACCTGGTTCAGGCATCGACCCGAGGGCTGGGAGATGCGCTCCGGGGTGTGGTCCCCCTATTACATCGACCTGAGGCCCCTCACCAGCTTCAAGGAGTCCTGGAAGATCCTCCCTGAGGTGGGCCTGGCCCTGGGCAAGACCATCGAGGCCAAGGCGCCATATGTCAACAAGGGGTTGGGTGTGGCGGAGGCAGCGATAGCGCTTTCGACGGCCGTGACCGGCTACGCCAGGCTCCCGACATGCTACACAAGGAAGATGGAGGAGGTCAGGACGGTGGAGGACTTCGACGCGATCCTGTCGAAGTACGGGCAGCACAGCCTGGTGGAGGGGGAGATCGCCGACGGCGATCGGTTCGTGATCATTGACGATACCGTGACCATGTTCGACACAAAGCTGGTCACCAGGAGGCAGCTGGACTACGAGCTGAAGAGGAGGGAGAGGATGACGGGCAGGAAGATCGAAGGGGTCGAATGTGACAACGTCCTCGTGCTCATCGATAGGGAGCAGGGAGCCGAAAAGGTCGCCAGTGAGAACGGCATGAGGCTCTTCTCCGTCATCAAGTTCGCCTCCGAAGCCCTCTCTTGGATGAAGGGTTCCATGCATCCTCTAGAATATGATGTGATGAAGGACTATTGCAGGGACTGGAGGCCCTATCAGGACAAGGAGAAGCGCCAGGAGCTCTTCAATGAAGCCATGAAAGAATCGCCGTTCCTGCAGGCCCTTAGAGAGAAGGGCGACTCGGGCAGGGTTCGGTATTGATCTACGAGGAGGTGCTTCGCCCCCTCCTCTTCCACATGTCCCCCGACGCCGCCCACGAGGTCTCCAGGACCGTCTTCGAGAAAGGGAGCCTCTGGAGGCTCCTTTCGCCCTTCTACAGCTACGACGACGAAAGGCTGCGCGCCTCCGTCTTCGGCATCGACCTGGGCTCCCCTGTGGGGCTTGCCGCCGGCTATGACAAGGACGCCACCATGACCGTAGCCATGGAGAGCCTTGACTTCGACTTCATCACCATCGGATCGGTGATGGGGAAGGGCTACCTTGGGAACAGATGGCCCAGGCTTGTCAGGAAGGAGAAGGAGCTGGGGTTGGTCAACGCCATGGGCCTGAACTCGGAGGGGGTCGACGTCGTCGCGCGTAAGGTGAAGAGCATGAGGCCCGGCAAGCCCAGGATTGGCAGCATAGCTGGTTATTCTATAGAAGAGTGCCTGCGGGTCGTGGAGGTGCTGCAGCCCTACGTGGACGCGATCGAAGTCAACACGAGCAGCCCGACCTTCAAGGGGAGCTGGTGCCAACACCCGGACAAAGTGGAGGAACTGTTGGGGAGAGTGAAACGGCTGAGTTCCAAGCCGACCTTCGTGAAGATCCCTCCCTACGCTGACGAGACGAGCAGGAACGGTACGTTCAACATCGCTGGCGTGAGCCAGAGCCTGGGGTTCGGGATCACCGCCTCGAACACCGTGCCGGTGGCGGAGATCGGCCTGTCCAAGGGGTTCGGCGGCCTGAGCGGGAAGCCCTTGACGGAGACCACCAAGCGTATCGTTGGGGATATCTCGACTGAGCTGGGATGGAAGACCCCCATCGTCGCCTGCGGGGGCATCTTCACGGGAAGGGATGCCTTTGAGATGATCGGGGCGGGCGCCGACGCATGCGAGGTGCTCACGTCACTCATCTACAGGGGCCCCTCGACGGCCAAGAGGATGAAGATGGAGTTGGTCGAAGAGATGAAGAAGAGTGGATTCTCCTCGGTCAGAGACCTGAAGGGGGCGCTCCTTCGCCGCTGAACGGTTTCAGAGGCTCCGGGTCAGTTCCTTGGTTGCAGCCCTGATGTCCTTCGCCGCGTAGATTCCCCTGGCGACGATGGCATGCCAGGAATCGCCGGCGGCCTTGGCCGCGTCGGAGATCACGCCCCCCTGCGCCACGAAGCCGGGGGAGTAGAGGGTGAGCCCGTCCTTCACCCTTGGGGTGAGGAGCTCCCTGTAGTGGACGACGGCGTCAGGCTTGTTCCCGGGGACGACGAAGTTGGTCACCCCCTGTCGCGCCCCGTTCAGGTATATCTCGTCGAGGGCATCATCGGACAGGTATCCTCCTTCGCTTCTCCTGTAGTGCTCATGGGTCATCTCTCCCCCGATGAGGACCTCCAACCCTGCGTCGCGGCAGTCTTCGGTCCATGTCCGCTGGGTGGACGGGCCTGACATGGGGAAGCCTATCAGGGCGTCGATGCCGGCGTCCTTCAGGGACCTGGTGAAGATCCTCCCTAAATCAGGTATGTCCGTCATCCCCTTCTGATGGTCGTAGATTATGGGGATGTCCGTGTATTCCCTGATTACCCTGACGGCATCGGGGAGGCCGCAGCATATCGCCAGTATGGCCCCGACCTTGTACGCTCCGACCTTGTCGATGTCGTGGGTCAGCCCCACCAGATTTCGGAGCTCCTTCAGGGTCCTTACATCACAGCCCGGGATTATGCTTCTCCTGTACTTGATCAGGGGCAAAGGGGATTTCGCTGGTCTGGAACGCTAGGGCAGATAAAAGGATGCTGTCAGCCGAACCGGTAGGTGAATCAGATTACGAAGGGATCAGCCCTTCAGGATCTGCTTCAGCAGGGCGGCCCTGAGGTACATCCCGTTCTTCGCCTGCTCGAAGTACATGGCCTGAGGGAGTTCGTCGACGTCCTTGCTGAGCTCGTCGACCCTCGGAAGCGGGTGCATGATGTAGGGGATCTTCGCATGCCTAGTGAGGAAGGCCCTGTTGAGCAGATAGGACCCCTTCAGCCTTTCATACTCCTTGGGGTCGCTGAACCGCTCCTTCTGGAGGCGGGTCACGTAGAGGAAGTCCACCCCCTCAAGCACCTTATCGACGTCGTCGGTGAAGCTGAACTTTGCGTGGGCTAGCGAAGATGTAACCTCCCCCCTGATCTGCAGCTCCTTGGGGGCGATGTAGACTATCTCCGTTCCCGGATACATGTCGAGGACATACGAAAGGCTGGCCGTGGTCCTGCTGTGCGCCAGATCTCCCATCATGCCGATCTTCACTCCGTCTATCGAACCCCTGACCTTTCTGATCGTGTAGAGGTCGAGGAGGGCCTGGGTCGGATGCTCGTTGGAGCCGTCCCCGGCGTTGACTACGGGCGCCTTGCAGATCCCGGCCGCCAGCCTGGCCGAGCCCACCTCCTTGCTCCTGACCACGATAACGCTCGGACCGTAGCCGTCCACCATCCGCATGGAGTCCTCGAAGGTCTCACCCTTGGCTATGGAGGCGGCCTCCGCCAGCCCGAAGTCCACCACCTGTCCGCCCAGCCTGGACATCGCGAACTGGAAGCTCAGCCGGGTCCTCGTGGAAGGCTCGAGGAAGACGGTGGCCAAAATGGAGTCCTTGCAGATATCCAGGGACCCGACGCGGTTGATGAGCGAGCTCAAGGAGTCCGCTTCGTCGAACAGCTTCTCCATGGAGGGGCGGGTGAACTCCTTCGCCGATATCACGTCCTTGTTGCGGAACGCGCTCGACATCGAGTTCTCGCTGTGTGCGAGGGGGGTAATAAGGTGTTTTGAAGGCCGAAAAATGCTTTAACCCCGCCCTAGCTCAAGCGAGTAGCGATGCATGGGTCTGATCTGGCGGTCCTCGGCGGGAGCGTCATCTATCGGGGCGAAATCGTGAAGCTGGACATCCTCATCAGAGACGGCCGCATCGGCAAGATAGGACGAGAGGTTTCTCCCTCGGACTGCGGGAAGATCGACGCCTCCGGGAAGCTCGTCCTCCCCGGCGTGATCGATTCCCATGTCCACATGAGGGAGCCGGGCTCCCCCGAGAAGGAGGATTTCGCCACTGGGACGGCGGCGGCAGCCGCTGGGGGCGTAACAGCCGTCCTAGACATGCCCAACAACCAGCCTCCCGTCGACTCCGCTACGCGGCTTACGGAGAAGGCCAGGCTAGTGGAGCCGAGAGCCGCGGTGGACTTCGGTCTTCTTGCCGTGTTGCATGATGGAAATGTGAAGGAGGTGCCGGCCATGGTGAAGGCGGGGGCGGTCGGGCTGAAGGGTTACCTTGGGCCGACGACGGGCGAGTTGCCTCCGCCGTCGGACTCGGCCATCTACGAATCGCTCGTCGCCCTTCAGGGGACGGGAACACCCATGGCCTTTCATGCGGAGGATGCCTTCTTGGTGAACCGCTTCACGGATTCGGTAAGGAAGGAGGGCAGGACGGACCCCACGGCCCATGCCGACGCCAGGCCTGCGGCCTGCGAAGCAGTGGCGATCAGCAAGGTGGCCGGATTGGCACGGAGGTCGGGGGGGAAGGCCCACGTGGTACATGTGACCACGGAGGCGGGATTGGCCCTGGTGGAGGAGGAGAAGAGGAGAGGAACGAAGATGACATGTGAGACATGCCCTCACTACCTCTCCTTGACCCGCGAAGACATGGCGGTGAAGGGTCCGTCGCTCAAGGTCAACCCTCCGTTACGTGCACTGAGCGATCTCGAAGCCCTTTGGAGGGGCGTCAGCGCCGGAGTCATAGACACGCTGGCATCGGACCATGCCCCACATCTCGTAGCGGAGAAGAGAAGATCCAACGTCTGGGAGGTCCCGTCAGGCCTCATCGGAGTGGAGACCCTTGTCCCGGTGATGCTCGACTTCGTGAACAGGGGGAGCCTTACGATCCAAAGGTTCGTGGAGATGACGAGCTTGAACCCCGCTCGAATATACAACTTGTCCCCAACGAAAGGACTGATGGCCGAGGGATTCGACGGCGACCTCACTATCGTCGACATGAACGAAGAGCACGTCATCAAGGCGGAAGAACTTCACAGCATGAACAAGATAACCCCCTTCGAAGGCAGGGCTGTGAAGGGCAGGGTGAAGTACACGGTGGTCAGGGGGGCCGTGGTCTACGACGGGGAAGCGGTCAACCCGTCCGGTGCATGGATCCGCCCGGTGGAAGTTTAGGTTTCGTCACGGCGTCGGGCAAGCCCGCCGGGGGCGGTGAAAGGCTTAAGGCGCTGGCTTGTCGGCTTGTAGTACATCCTTCGGAGGGGGCATCCGAATTTGGACATAAAGGCGAAGGCCGCCGTTCTCGGCGTACCGACCATCGCGCTTGTGGTAGCGGGCCTCTTTACCATAGGATACATCATAACCCTTCTCTTGGGCCTTCCCTTCGACCTCGGCTTCCCCCTGGTGTTGCGTGGGCTGGGGGGAGTGGTCGTGCTCGGCGGGCTCGCGATAATGGGTTGGGTCTTCAAGCGCAGGGGGATCTCGGGGGTCCTGGTTTCGACCTACGTCACCTTCACAAAGATGGCGGGGAGGGCGCCGATGGAGGAGAGGTCGGGGAGGGTGGAGCCTCTCGTCATTACCGGGCCCTACAGGTACGTTCGGCATCCCCTGTACTTCGGGGTGGTGGTGATGGTCCTGGGATGGGGGTTGCTCACCGCCTATTCCTTCGTCCTCCTCTCCACCGTGATCATCTTCTTCTGGTTCGCCCTTGTGGTCGCGCGCTTTGAAGAAATAGAGCTGCGAGCCCTGTTTGGCCAACAGTACAAGGACTATTCGAACGAAGTACCAATGATGATTCCGTTCGTGAAGCTGAAGAAGTGGAAGTGAGGGGGCCGGCGGACGGATGTCTTGTATCACTCGATGACGTGAATGTTCTTCCGCGCACACATCTCCTTCAGGATCTTCGGCCAGACGGTCACGCTGACCTCCCCCAGGTGGGCTTTCTTCAAAAGGAGCATGTACGTCCGCGACTGGCCTATCCCACCACCGATGGTCAGAGGGAGGGTTCCGTCTGTGATTCCCTTGTGGTAGGGGAACTTGAGGAAGTCCAGCTGGCCGCTCAGCTCTAGCTGCTTCCTCAGGGTCTGGGCATTCACCCTGATACCCATCGAGCTGAGCTCATGGCGGCGCTTGGTGACGGGGTTCCAGACCAGTATGTCCCCGTTCAGCCCGTGCATGGTCCTTCCGTCGGAGGACTTAGTTTCGGTGACCCAGTCGTCGTAGTCGGCCGCCCTCATCTCATGGGGGTAGCCATCTTGGAGGACCCAGCCAATGCCGATTATGAAGATGGCTGGGTGCTTCTGCAGGATGGCGGTCTCCCTAGCCTTTCTAGGGAGGTCGGGGTACATGTCAAGGATGTCTTCAGCGTGGAAGAATTCAATCTCCTGCGGAAGGCTGGGGTAACTTCCGTCCTTCAATTGCGGGAACAGGGCCTGCAGGTGGACCTCGGCGCCCTTCAGTACCTTCCATATCCTCCTGACGGTGTCCTTCAGGTAATCAAGGTTGCTCTGCTCCTCCGTTATGATCCTCTCCCAGTCCCACTGGTCAACGTAGGCGCTGTGGTCATGGTCCAGGAAGTAGTCCTTGCGCACGGCCCTCATGTCGGTGCAGAGTCCTTCGCCCACCTGCATGCCGAACTGCCTGAGCGCGGTCCTCTTCCACTTGGTCGCGGCCTGCACGACTTGCGCGTCGATGGGATTCTTGTTGTAGTCGTTGGAGATGTGGAACTGGACTGGAGTCCTCGACCCGTCCCTGTCAAGCATGTCGTTTATTCCGCTCTCCGCATCCACGATAAGCGGGACTTG
>CAYYVT010000152.1:0-7767 GCA_964475215.1 uncultured Nitrososphaerales archaeon | reverse complement strand
GGGGGGATCGGGATGGAGCTCCGTCGTGAAGGTCACCCTATACTTGGTGGACATGTCGACCTTCGCGAGGGTGAACGAAATCTATTCCTCGAAGCTGGGAAACGCCGCTCCGGCCCGGTCGACCGTCGGAGTTTCGACTCTCCCACGTGGAGGACTGGTGGCCGCTGACGCCGTGGCCGTCGTCTCCTAGGGCTCGACAGACACGAGTGGGCCCTCCAGCTCGAGGCTGCGGTTCATCCCAACCTCGGAAATGGTACCGACGAAGTTCACCGTCTGCACAAGGCCGATGAGTATCGACCTAAGGGCGAATGCGAAGGAGACCCTCTTGGCTGGGTCACCGTAAGCTGGGTCCGAGATATACGCTTGAGAAAGGCGGAAGCTGGCTTCGTTGAGCTCCTTCTCGAGCCTCCCCGACCGCTCTATCGCCCTGTTGGCCTGCACGACGTCCCTATTCAAAAGGGCATTGAAGGACTGGGCATAAAGCTCGACGACTTCGTGGAAGAGCCTGGTGATTTCGTCCACATGGTTCGCCTTCAGCTCCATCCCTGAATCTAGAATGGCTACAGTGTTCACCGACATGAGTTCCGCATAGTCGCCGATCTTCTCGGCGAGCTTGGCGACCAGCCTGTTCCCTGCGATGTTGAGGACGTTGTCGATCCCTATCTTCTTCGCAGCGTCCAACCTCTTGGAGGCATAGAGGAGCTGCCTAACGGTCATCCAGTAGATCTTATCCATCTCCTCTTCAACCAGCACAACCTCCTGCGCCGACTCCTTCTTGCGCTCAAGGAGCCCCTTGAAGCACGCCTCCAACATGTAGGTGGTGACAGTATGGAGGCGTCTGAGGAGTCCGTCGATGGGGAACTTCGTCGGATCAAGGAAGCTTTGTATCGTGATGGTCCCAGCGGTCTGCTCGACTATTCCGAACCCGTTGAGCCTCTGAACCGCTGACTTGACCTCCTCGAGCTGGGCCGCGTTGAGGCCATTCTTCCCGGTCACCATGATGGTCTCGGCTCCTATTATGTAGAGCCCAATGATAGCCCGTTTCAGAAGGCCGGGGTCTGAAATCTTGTCCACGTTCACGACGCGCTTCGGCAACTTCTCGTCCTTTGCGATCCCGGGATGAAGCCGCAGGGAGCCGTCCTCAAGGCGTATGATGGAGACGACGTCGCCGGCCTTGACGCCCACCTCCTTCACCCAATCCTTTGGGAGGGAGACCGAGAGAGTTGAGTAGCCGACCATCTGTACTTTCCTTACGTCTATATTGGACATATACCATACGGGTAGTGTTTAGGCAGGATATATATTTTGCCGACCGTCCATTCGACGAGGTATTCTCTTTAGTTCCATTGGGCCGGCCTGGGATGGGCCTGATAACCCTTGTTTCGCATCATCGTCGTCCTCCAATTGAGCTAGGCGCGGGCTACTCCGAAGGGGCTGACATCCAGGCGTTGATAGCCTCGAACCAGAAGGCCACGCACGCCACCCCCAGAAAGGCTGCCGGCCAGATCGCCAGATGTTGCGCAGAATAGGCCCGAGCTGCGAGATAGATGAAATACACGGCGAAGACTGAGAAGAACCCCGCGTAGAAGACAAATCGGGGGACTAGCAGGGTCCCCACCCTCAGGAAGTCGCGCATCACGTCAACCTTGACCTCCTTCGTCAGCTCATAATCGCCATTCTCCTCCTTCAACAGCCCCATATCCACCAGCTTCGAGAGGTGATACTGCGCCAAGGAAGGGTTGGACAGGCGAAGCGCCCTCTGAACCTCTCGCACCCCCACCTTCTTCTGACGCAGGACGTAGACGTACACCCTCAGGGTGTTCCCCTTTAGCTGCGACTGGACGTCTACATCAGGCATAGCCCTCGCGCCCAGTCCGAGAAGTCGCTCTAAAATACTGATGCGAGCAAACTCGCCGCTCGAAGGCCAGCGAGATCACTCGGTCAAGCCTCCGCCACGATGCGGTTCTCGATATGGCCGAGGTCCTCTATCTCTATCCTCACCGTGTCGCCCGGCTTCAGCATCCTGGGCTCGGGCTTCCAATAGTACCCGACACCGGCGGGCGTCCCCGTAGCGATCACATCTCCTGCCTCCAGAGTCATCCCCTGGCTCAGCATCGAAACGACCTCCGGGACGTTCCTAATCATCGAGGATGTGATTGCCTCCTGCCTGACCTCTCCGTTCACCCAGGTCTTGAGCCTCAGGGAAAGTGGATTCCGCACTTCATCCAATGTCGTCACCCAGGGGCCCATCGGGGCGAACCCATCGCAGCCCTTGCCTCTGGTCCACTGGCCATCCCCGAACTGCAGGTCTCGAGCCGAAACGTCGTTGAAGACCAAGTAGCCAAGGACGCACTCCATCGCCGCCGACGAATCCACCTTCTTGCACCTCTTCCCGATGACGACCCCTAGCTCTCCTTCGTAGTCGAGGCTCCGGGTCAAAGAAGGATAGGGTATGTCGTCGAAGGGGCCCGCCACGGCCGTAGACGGCTTGAGAAAGATCATAAGCCCTTCCGGACGCCTAGAGGACGATTCCGCAATGTGCTCCAGGTAGTTCCTTCCGAGACACACAATCTTGCCCGGCCGGGGGATGGGAGAAAGTAATTTCACCCTAGACAGGGGCACCGCCTGGCCCGCCGTCGGGACGCGCGCCTCCAGGGCCCTCCTGAACGCGCTGTTCATCATTACCTCCGACGTGAAGAGCTCGAACAGGTCCTCCGGGAGATCTCCCTCGAACTTCGCCGAAGGCACAAGCCCGCCTTCGCCGACGATTCCGTAGAACTCCCTTCCCCCTGTTTCGAAGCGCGCTATCTTCATCGAAGGTCTTCAGTGTAAGGCACCCCTGCCCTAAATAAAGAAGTCGCGACGCCCTGCTCCCCTGCGGCCTTGTGCATCTATCCTTTTATCAAAGGAACTCCGGGAAACCCCTTCGGTCACCAGGAGGAATTCTGAATTGGCGATATCTAAGGACCAGGTCCTTCAGGCCCTGTCCAAGGTGAAGGACCCGGAGCTAGGCAAGGACGTCGTTTCCCTCGGTTTCGTCAGGGAGGTCAGGATACTCGGGAACGAGCTTTACGTGAGGCTTGTTCTCACGACCCCCGCGTGCCCAGCCCGGGATCAGCTTATCAGGGAGGCGAATGAGCGTCTTGCGGCTATCAACGGGGTCGAGAAGGTTCACCTTGACGTGCCCGCCGAAGTCTCCTCCTCTGGCCCGCAGAGGTTGCCGGGGGCAGCTCAGGTTAAGAACGTCATAGCCATCGCCAGCGGGAAGGGCGGCGTCGGGAAGTCGACGGTGGCCGTGAACCTTGCGGTCGCCCTGAGCAAGGCGGGGGCCAGCGTGGGCATCTTGGACGCCGACATCTACGGGGCGAGCATTCCGGCGATGCTGGGGGCTTCAGGCTTGCCCGACGTCAAGGACAACCGGATCACCCCCTTGGTAGCCCAGGGCATCCAGTTGGTTTCCATGGGCTTCTTCAGCAACACGCAGACCCCGGTCATATGGCGGGGCCCCCTTATAGGCAAGGCAGTCAAGGACTTCGTGGAGCTCGTCGACTGGAGCCCCCTGGACTACCTGATAGTCGACCTTCCGCCCGGCACCGGGGATTCCGCCCTATCGCTCGCACAGTCCATCAAGGTGACCGGCGTGGTAGTGGTGACGACGCCACAGGAGGCCGCCCTCCAGGTGGCGGGGAAGGCGCTCTACATGTTCAGGAAGTTGGGCATCCCCATCCTGGGGATAATCGAGAACATGAGCTATTTCGTATGTCCCCATTGCGGGACACGAACCGAAATATTCAGCCACGGGGGCGGGAGGAGGGCGGCCGAAGAGGCCGAGGTCCCCTTCCTAGGCGAAATTCCCATCGACACGCAGGTTCGCGTGGCGGGAGACGTGGGGATTCCTCTGAACGCCAGGGAAAGTCCCGTGGCCGAGAGCTTCGCCGAGGTCGCAAGCAGCCTTGCAGGACAGATCAGCATCCTGAATTACACTCGAAGCGAGAAGGCGAAGTAGGCAGCCTCGCGCTCTATGCTTAAATAAGGACGAAAGGCCCTATTCACGGAATTGAGAGGAGGGTCCGACGAGGGCGCCTCAAGGATCGCGCTCTACGGTCTCAGGGGCATGGGCGAGGTCCGACGGGGGGACGACCTAGGAAAGAAGATCTACGAATCACAGAGGAAGGAGGGAATCCCCTTTGATGACGGAGATATCTACGTGGTCGCCCAGAAGGTGGTCTCAAAGGCTGAGGGGAAGTACGTTGAGCTCGAGGAGGTGGACCCTTCACCCTTCGCGGAGAGCCTTGCCGCGTTTCTAAAGAAGGAACCAAAGGAGGTCGAGGTCGTCCTCAGGGAGAGCAGGAGCATAGTGAGGGCTCGCCTGGGGGTCCTCATCACCGAGAACAGGCAGGGGATAATATGCGCGAACTCCGGCGTGGACAAATCCAACGTCGGAAAGGAGGGAAGGATCCTGCTCCTGCCAGAGAAGCCCGACAGGTCCGCCGCCAGGATCAGGAAGTCTCTCGAGTCGCTTTCGGGCAAGAAGGTCGCCGTGGTCATCTCGGACACATATGGAAGGCCCTGGCGTGAAGGGCAGGTGGACTTCGCCATCGGCGTCTCCGGCATATCCTGCTTCAGAGACTACAGAGGAAAGCCCGACATGTACGGCAGGCTCCTAAAGGTCACCAACATAGCGCAGGTAGACGAGCTGGCTTCCTCGGCTGAGCTCCTGATGGGCAAGAGCAGGGGCGTGCCAGTGGCCCTCGTCAAGGGCTACCTTCACGAACGTGGGGAGGGCTCAAGAGCCCTAATCCGGAAGGTCACCCGAGACCTTTTCAGGTAGTGCCACCCAGCGAAAGCACGGAGTCAGCGAGCCGGATCTTTGATTCCAGGCTTGACATCATCGTGTCCTGGACGGCAGCCTTAATCCCCAACGAAGTGATTCCATCCTTCAGTCCCTCGTCGGACCGATCGATGACCATGCAGTCAAGGAGGCCGTCGTAGAACTCTGCGACCCCGACCGGCGATACTTCGTAGCCAAGGGCCCTAAGCATCTTGTCCGCCGGTCCCTTGAGGGTCCTGCCCGCAATGATAGGTGAAATGGCCACCCTGAAGGCTCGGCTGCGGGCGACCGCCGCCCTCACCTTCTTGACGCTAAGTATGGGCTGGACGGAGGCCACGGGGTTGCTCGGCGCCAGGATTATCATGGAGGCCTCTTCAATGGCCTCCAGCGCGCCAGGCGCCGGCTCCGCGAATCCGCTTCCAGAATACGTCACACCGGCGATCTCCGGCTTCTGCCCCTCTTTCACATAGTATCTCTCGAAGGTCATCGGGCCCGAATCGGTCTCCAACATGGTGGTCAAGGGATTGTCCGTCGCAGGTATGATGGACTCCCGCACGCCAAGAGCTGCAGCGATGCTACTGGTAATCTCGCTTAGCTTCCTTCCTTCCTTGAGCATCTTCGTCCTCACAAGGTTCACGGCAAGGTCCCGGTCCCCGAGGAGGAGCCAGGGCCTTTCTCCAAGCTCCCCCAAGAACGCATCACAGCTGAAAGTGTCCCCCGAAATCCCCCATCCCTTGGATTCGTCGACCAGACCGGCCAAGGCGTATGTCACTATGTCGATGTCCGGGGAAACGTGAAGCCCAAGGATATCTTCGTCGTCACCCACGTTCGACACTATCGTCAGGTTCCCCGGCTGGGTAGCCTTGCTTAACCCCACGGCGAACTTCGATGCCCCCACCCCTCCCGAAAGCAGGACAGTCTTGCCCAAACCTAAGCCGCCCCAAGGCCGTATCGCACCACTTCATCTTTAGGCTTGAGCCTCTTCCTCGCGGGTTCCTCCGCCGGGAACCCCAGCTCGAGGAGGACCTGTGGCTCAATGGTCAGAGGGAGGCGCAGGCACCGACGGATGGCTGAAGCACAGAAGATGGGGGCCCCCCTCCAGCAGCCGCCCAGGCCCTCCGCATGGGCTGCCAAGAGGACATTCTCAGCGGCAGCGGCCACGCTCTGGGACCCCATAAGCCACTCGCCATGTCTTCGAGATTCGGAAGGCTGGTCTCTCAGCTGCGTCAAGTCGAGGCAGATCAGCATCAGGAGCGGTGCCGACGATGTGCGCCTGTATGCCCTCTCGGCCTTCTCGCGCGCTCTTTCATCATTGACCGAATCAAGATACGCGGAATACGCGCCCCTCAAGGCCCTAGCGAACCTCCGCCTCTCTCCGACTTCGGAGATGATCACGAAGAGCCAGGGCTGGCTGTCATGGGGGGAGGGCGCCCTCCTGCCCGCCTCGATGAGGCTGTCAAGCATGGTCCCGGGCACCTCCCTTGGGGAGAACTTCCTGATACTTCGTCGGGTGAAGATGGCTTCAATCGCCTCGTCCGTGCCACTCATCATCCATGGCAGTTCCTCAGCGGCGTAATAAGTTTCGCCAGCCATCACCCCCTGATGTCCGCTAATTCTTAAATCGAGGCGAGGGGGGACTTCACCACGATGCCTGACGCCAGCCTACCCTACTCTAGGCTCGTTCAAGCCTACGATGCTCTGGAGGAAACGACCAAACGCCTCGAGCTTACGGATATCCTCGTCTCCCTCTACAGAGACACCACTCCCATGGACGTCGAGAAGGTGACCTACCTCAATCAAGGGAAGCTCTATCCAGACTACCTCGGCGTGGAAGTGGGACTTGGAGAAAAGCTGGTCGAACGGGCCATCGCTGCCGCGACGGGCCTATCCGAACCCTCCATCGAGAAGCTCTATCGTGAGAAGGGGGACCTGGGCACAGCCGCAGAAGAGGCGTGCTCGGGCCGGCTCCAGTCCACCCTCTTTGAAGCGCCCCTGACTGTCTACGACGTCTATTCTGGCCTAGATTCGCTGGCGCACCTATCCGGCCAGGGCTCGCAGGACTCGAAACTTAAGTCTCTTGAAAGCCTCCTCAACCGGGCGACGCCGCGCGAGGCGCGCTACCTTGTTAGGACAACCGTGGGCCAACTGCGTCTCGGCGTGGCTGACTTCACCATACTAGACGCCCTCGCCGCGGCGTACACCGGCGACAGGGCCAATCGCATTTCCCTCGAGAGGGCCTACAACATCTCGTCGGACCTCGGCGCCGTGGCCAAGGCCGTCGCCGAAGGAGGCCTGAAGGCCCTCGAGCACTTCGCCGTCGCCGTGGGAAGGCCTATCAGGCCCATGCTCGCCGAGCGCCTCTCGACGGCGCAGGAGATCCTGGACAAGCTGGGAGGGAGATGCGCTGTTGAGTACAAGTATGACGGGGAGCGAATGCAGATCCACAAGAAGGGCCGCCAGGTCACCCTATTCTCTCGGCGACTGGAGGTCATCACTCATCACTACCCGGACACCGTGAAGCTGGCAACAGAGCACGTCAAGGCGAAGGAGGCGATATTGGAGTGCGAAGGGGTCGCAGTGGACGTCGGCTCAGGGGAGCTCCTGCCCTTCCAGCAGCTCATGCATCGCAGGCGGAAGCACGGTATTGACGAAATGATGGAGAAGTTTCCAGTGGCGCTATTCTTCTTCGACGTTATGTCCGCGGACGGGGTGAGCTATCTAGACAGGCCTTACAGCGAAAGGCGGAAGGAACTCGAGAAGCTGATAGAGAGGTCGGACAGGACATCACTTGCCCCCTCCATCGTGACAGGGGACGCCTCGAAGATCGAATCCTTCATGGAGGAGGCCATTCAGGAGGGATGCGAAGGGCTGGTGGCCAAGGACCTAGACAGCCCATACAGGGCGGGGGCCTGGGCGTTCGGATGGATCAAGCTGAA
>CAYYVT010000151.1:0-26493 GCA_964475215.1 uncultured Nitrososphaerales archaeon | reverse complement strand
TGAAGGGATGAGGGAGAGGGGCAGGCGCTGCGGGCGGGGGAAGGACAACGATGTGGACGTCCACCCCCACGACCTTATCGCCCAACTTAGCCGCCGGCTGGCCCATCTACTATCCTGTCCCTTCGAGCTACTCCTTCGTATTAAGCGTTCACGCATCCTTGCATGAAGGACCAAGGTACGCTAGTCGCCTGCCCAAGACATGCATCGCCCTTTCATTACGCCTGTCGGGCGCCGTGGCGGAATTAGAGAGGGAGCAACGAGCGAGGTCGGCCTGGAGTCCTTGGGAAACTCTGATGGAAGGCGGCACGCCCGCGGGTCAACCTGACGCGCTCCCATTGGAGCCTGCTGGCCGCGGCCATGGGCCAGACAGGTTAAAAGCCAACCGAAGAGCTCCAGTAGCTCGAATGACCGGCCCCGGACCCCACGATTCCGGACCCGAAACGATTGTCCGTGCCATCGTCGCCTACGATACGAGGTACGGCAACACGGAAAAGGTGGCTCGTGCGTTGGCCAAGGGCATGGGGGCGGCAGGGGTCGAGGCCAAATGCAGCAATATAGCCGAGCTGGACCCGCATTCGCTTGCCGGCTTCGATTTTGTAGCCGTTGGAGGGCCCACCCACTACAGGACCGCGTCCCAGCCGATGCAGGCATTTCTCGCTTCCCTCGCCTCCGTCGACCTCTCGGGGAAGCTGGGCTTCGCATTTGACACCAGGAAGGAGTCGTTTTGGGCGGGCAGCGCGGCCAAGTACATCGAGAGGAGCCTGCGTTCGAAGGGGGTGAGGATGGTCTGGCCCTCCCTCTCAGCGTGGGTATTCATCCCTGAATTTGTTGCCGATGAGCCGGGCTCCCTGAGCAAGGAGGACTTCGAGGAGCTGAAGCGTAGCCATGTCAGGCTTGGGGAGAAGATGGAGGAGCTCTTCGAGAAGACAGGCGGGGAGATCGCCAAGGAGTTGACGGGGCCCGGCGGGCGGTGATCCCGCAGTGCAGGCCGGGAATCAGGTTACAATCTCGTTAGCGCGGCCCGACCAGTCCCTTAGGACCTTGTGAGGGTAGACCTTGTTTCCGTTGAAGATCGATCCTTCGCCTACGGTGACGTCGTCCCCTATCACGGACAGTCCCACCACCCAGGTAGATTTCGCCCGGGTGGACTCTATCCGTGTGTGCCTGCCGATGATGCTTTCGCGAACCTCGGCTCCGTCGCCCACCACGACCCTGTCCATGAGCGAAGAGTTCTCGATGGTGACCCCATCGCCTATGACGCAGAAGTTGTCGATGCAGGAATCCCGGATGACCGTCCCGTCGCCTATCTGACAGTGGCGTCCTATGAGCACCGATCCATCGAGAGTGATCTTCCCGCCCCTGACCTTGTCGACTATGACCCCCCTCCTCTTCTCGGACTCGGGGGAGTTCCCCTTGATCCAGACCCGGCTGAGGCCGTTGACGGGCTCCCCTAGGTAGAAGGAGGTTCGTCCGCCTCCGAGGACCTCCGCCATGGTATGGAGGTACCCTGCGGGGGTCCCGACATCGAACCACTCGCCCTTCAGCGTCTTGCCGTAAACCGGGAAACCGCTGTCGATGAGATAAGGTATGAAGTCCAGGCCGAAGTCGAGGCGTTTCTTGTCCCTTATCATCCGGACCACCCTGGGGTCTTCGAAGACCTTCCTCACCTCGGGAGACAGGAGGTAGATGCCCGTGTTGGCAAGGTTGGTGGGCGCCTCCTCCTTCTTCGGCTTCTCGACGAACCTCCGGATTCGCCCATCAGGGGAGACGTCGGCGACTCCGTAGCCCTCCACGTCGCTGACGGGAGTGAGCACCACCGTCATCCCCGCGGCCTTGCTCTCATGGAAGGAGAGCAGATCTGGGAGGTCCAAGTCGAAGAGGTTGTCCCCTTGGACCACTATGACGGGCCCGTCTATGTCGAAGTACTCCATGTTGATTCGGACCGAGTCGGCGCTCCCGACGTCGTCGACGTTGGGCTGATACTTGACGTGTATCCTCGGTGAGATTCCGTAGTCGGCTGAAAAGCCCAGGCCATCCTTGAAGTAATCCATCAGGGAGACGTAG
Source organism: uncultured Nitrososphaerales archaeon (assembly GCA_964475215.1). GTDB lineage: Archaea > Thermoproteota > Nitrososphaeria > Conexivisphaerales > DTJL01 > DATKKG01. The sequence goes on along the minus strand of CAYYVT010000151.1, from coordinate 24,429 downwards.
TTGACGTATCCCTTCACCCCCATCACGAAGTTCTTCACTCCCTGCTGGGCCAGCTCGGCCACCGCGAACTCGACCATGGGCTTGCAGAATATCCGGACCACCGCCTTCGACACTTCGGCCGTGAGGGGCTTCAGTCGCTTCGCCTCACCGCCCACGGGGATTACGGCTCTGAGGTCGGAAGGTTTCACTGGCACGGGCCTAGCCCTAATGGTACGGCAGAAGGGGGGTTTATCCTTGTCTGCGATGGGGAATGGCTCCGGGAAACGGGGAAGGCTGAGGTCGAACGTCCTCGGGGCGATGTCCGAGTAAAGGGGCTAAGTTGATGAATGAGCCTTGGGGCTACCTTAAGTCGGGAAAGAAGATGCGTCGGGAAGGTTGGAGGGACGTGGCCTTCGCCATTTCGGTCCCTGGCCTGCTGTCTTCGCTCTACCTGGCGTACCACGCTCTCTTCCGAGGGACCTCCCTTTACTGCCCGGCCACAGGAAGCTTCGATTGTAACGTCGTGACTTCCAGCCCCTACTCTTCTCTGTTCGGCGTGAACGTGGCCTACCTAGGGTTGGCCTGGTTCCTAGTAGTGATAGCCCTCTTCGCGCTTGAAAGGAGGGATGTGCTGCTTCCGATTTGGGCCGTTGGCGTGGTCTTCGTGGCCTACCTTGTAGGAACCGAGATCTTCCTCATCCATTCCATCTGCGCGTACTGCACCGTGGCCCACGCGTCGGCCGTGCTGCTCGGGATACCCGTCCTGAAATTGCCCGAAGACGAAGTGTGAATCTGGGCGCAGACGGACGCAGGCTCTTGGCCCGTCACATTGCACAACGCTTCTGTTATTCCGTCGGCCGCCGCCATGATGGTCTTTCCCTGGCTTTCTCCGCTGACGATCGCCTTGACCACCTGCGCCTGGGTCATACCCGCCAGGGCGGAAGGCTCGTACTGGGCCCCCGCCACGACGTAGCGGTTCCCTATGTCGAGGAAGGGAACTGTCCCGTTGGATGGAATCCCCTTCCACAGGACAGAATAGTTGTCGGGCACGGTGTCCAGGACGTTGCCGTTCCTGTCTTCAAATTCGTACGCCTGGAGCGAGATGTAGGGGCTCGAGTAGGAGTAGTTGTCGAAGGAGAAAGAAGGGGTGTTGGGGAACTCGATGTAGGAGTTAGAGTAGGTGTAGGACAACGAATTGAACGTCCCGAACCTCATCAGGGCCAACACGAGAGGCCATCTTTCGGCGGCGCAGTAGGGACAGTAATCGCCGCTGATGAACAGGACCACCACCTTGTCGCCGTCCATGAGCGGAGTACCGCTGTAGGGGCGGATGTCCGAAGTCGACGGGGTGCCGTAGGTCGAATTGGCGAACTGGCCAAGCTGGCTCAGGACGCTTGAGGGGACTCTGGTCGTCCCGCCAGGCGATCCGCCACCTCCCAAGGTAAAGAGGTAGGCTCCGACTACGATGGCCACCGCCGCGACCACCAGCACGGTGATCGTCAGAGTGTGCCTCTTCTTCCCCTTCTTCTTGCCCTTTGGCTTCGGCATTGCAGCGTACCCGGCAACCACTTTGCGAATGAAGGAGAGTTATTAGTGTTGCCTTGTCCCTTTGGGTGAGAGCGGAGACATCGACTCCTCCTCCCAAAACGCCTTTATCACTCGAAGATGCAAGCCGGAGTGAGGGTGAGGATCCTTGCCATATTGCAGCAAGTGCGGGGCATTGAATGGCGAAGACGCCGCCTTCTGCGCCAAGTGTGGGACCCCGGTCTCTCCGGCGGCTACTCCAGCCGGAGCAAGTGGCCAGGGAGCCCCGGCCGGCGCCGAGGATTTCGCCGACAGGATGAAGCAGGAAGCGGAGCGGTTCTCCGGAAGGGTTAGGGATGAAACCGCTTGGAGATTCGGCAGGGAGCCACCGGAGGTGGCCAGGACCGACGCCGTCCTGGGCTCGATCTCGGCGGGGGCGATCCTGGTGATAATCGCCGTCTCGATCCTGAGCTATCCGGACAGCCTGCGGCTCTTGGGCGATTACTTCCGTCTCATGGGCACTCTTAACGCCTTCGTGAGGCCTCCGGCGGAGATAGTCGATGTCGGGGCCTTCTTCTTCGTTGCGGTGGGCGTCTGGTCATTCATCCTTGCGGTACTTCGAATCCTAGTTCAGCGCAGCGCCAGAAAGGCCCTTGACAGCGTCTTGGGCGCGCTTTACTGCCTATACCTTGCCTACCTTCTCTATGCCTACGCGGGACTGCGCGTGGGAACGCTGGGGTTCCTGGCCTTCGCCGTAGTGGGCCTGGGGCTGCTCGTGATAGGGGAGGGGCTTGTCGCCGCCGCTATGCCATGGCCCCGCACGCCCGCCGCCTGATTCAAAGGCTCTTGCGGCTAGTCCACAACAGGACGGCGGAAACCACGTAGAGAACCCACCCTGCGTCGATAGGTATGTCGACTCCGAGCCCTAGGAGGAAGAGGACCAAGGTCCCGGCGAGCCCCAGCCCGATGGTTAAGGCCGTGGCGAACTTCAGCCATCTTCCGCCTTCCCCCCTATGTAAGGCATAGCCAACGTATAGCCCCGCGATGCCTGAAACGGAATAAAGCGCTAGGAGGGGGATGAGCCCGTGCACCCAGTAATTGAACACGAGGGTCAAGAGCATGTAGAGCGACGAGGTGACGAGCAAGACGGCGAGGGCCTCCGCGTACTTGCCCCGAGGCTTGGGCAGGATTTCAGCGCCGCAGTTCCCGCAGAACTTGATGCCCTGGCCGTTCATGAATCCGCATCTGGGACATCGCACCGGGCCGCGTGCAACGGTCTCGGTCTGAGACACGGGAGATGCAGCGGCCACTCGCCATAATAAATCTGGCGACGCCCCTGAGTCATGCCTGGTCCTGGCTTTCGGCCTCGATTTCGTTCACGTCAACGAAGCCAGCGTCAGTCTTTACGTTGAGCGGCCTGCCATGCCTGACCAGCCCCTTGAGGGAGGAGTAGGCGACTACGGGAAGGACCAAGAGGGAGCCAAGGATCGCAAGCAACACCGAAGATAGCCTCCTCTTTGTGTTCGACACATGGGCGGCGACCAGCAGCGAGATGGGGGCGGCTGGGATTATGAAGGCCGCAAGAATCGCGCTCCCAGCGATTATGGGCGTGGATCCTCTTCCGAAGATGGGGACCGGGATCAGCAGAGCGCCGACGACGGCGAGGATCACGAAGATGGACATCAGGTAGGAGAGGCCGGAGAGGAAGAAGTCCAGCTTCACCCTCCTCTTCAGGTTCCGGCTCCTGGCGATTTCGCCGGCAAGGTTGACGGTGTCAGCCGTGGTCGATCCTGACCAAAGGGCGTACCTCTTGAGCATCCCTCGAACCCTGTCAGGGGCCTCCCCCCTGACGATGATGTCTGGGGCGTAGACCACCTTCCAACCCCTGGACCAGAGCTCTGCCGTGAGCTCCCAGTCCTCCGAGGCGTTTTCGTGGAAGGGATTGGCCTTGATCAGCTCGGTCCTGATGAGGAAGTTGCTGCCTGTCACCGGGATGAGGAGGCCCAGCTCCTTCCTCGCCTGGAGGTCGACGAAGTTGAACCCGTTGAGCACAAGTGCCAGACCCCGAGAGACCCAGTTCTGAGGGTCGTTGGCATCAGGCTGTTGGGCGCCCTGGACGACGTCGGCCCCTGTCTCCTCCATCCGGACGACCATCCGCTGCAGGAGGTCGGCCTCCGGCACCGAATCGGCGTCGAGGAAGAGGCAGTATTCGGAATGCAGGCTCACGGCCTTGATCGCTTCGTTCAGCGCTCCCGCCTTCCAACCCCGCCTGGTGGGCCGGTACACCGCGGTCACCCTTGGGTCCTCTCTCCACTTCTCCAGCTTCTCCGGGGAGGAGTCGTGAGAGTCATCGGCGACTATCACCTCGAAGTCGGGGCCATAAAAGGAGGTCACCTTGGACATCAGGCGGTCCACGAATACGGCCTTGTTGAACAGGGGGATGATGACCGAAACCATATGGCGGCTATCATCCCGATGAATCGAAGGTGCGGGTTTCCCGTGACGGAGGGAGAGCGCCGAGAAGAGGTACAGCCTCACGGCGTAGACGAGCAGCGGGGGGATCGATACAGCTAGGAGGAGTTCGCTGATCCAGAGCGGGACGATTGTTGGAACCATCGTTTCGGTGCACGGATGTGGCTTCTGCTATTTTTGGGGTTCTGGTCTTTCCTTTGGCGACTGGCGGATAACGTAGAGGATGGAGAACTCGACCAGGAGGACGAGGCCAACAATGAGCGCCGTAGCTCCCGCCAGCACCATTGGCACGTTGAGCTTCGGCGTCGAGAAGTAGGAGCGGGTGGCCAGGCCCATCAGGGAGAGCCCCACCACGATCAGCGCGATCCCAGGCGCTCCTATGAAGGAGAAGGGCCTATCGACCAAGACCCTGTGGAGGAAGCCGTTCCACCTTCCCCCCAGAGGCGCTCCCTCCTTCGAACGTCTGCCGGAGGGGGGCGAGAGCGCCGCAGACTTGAAGGTCTTCAGTCTCACCCGGAGGCCAGAAGCCGCCGCCAGGGCCATCTGGTTTTCCCCCGCCGTGGTATTGAAGAAGTCTTCCCTGCTTCGCGCCGCCAGGGCCTTGGAGTTGAGCGCCATCAGTTCAGCGCCCGCCATGGGAACGCCGACCTGCTCATGGACCCCTATGCAGATGTCGGCTTCGTCCTTGAGGATGGGTTCGATGAGCTCTGGGATTAAGGCGGGGTCGTTGACACGCTTTGGTGACATGGTGACCACAATCTGCGGATTGGACTTCATCGCCTCTTCTATCAGGTCGGACATCGACTTGCCCAGTCCAAGGCCCTCCCTGTGGTTGATGACGAACGCGCCGGCCTCCCTCGCCCTGGCCCCCGTCTCGTCCAACGAGCCGTCGTCGCAGACGATGACCTTGTTTACGAACTTCAGCGCCTTTGATACGAACTTGCCCACCTGCTTCTCATCGTTCAAGGCAGGAATGCAGAGGATTACGCCCTTGGGACCCGGCCTCGGGGCCTCCTCTGACACAGGCTCCGCTATCTGCTTCTCCAGCTGCTGCAACTCCTCAGGAGAAGCAGGTTCGGGAGGAATCGGCCCCTCTTCGGGCGCTTGTTCGCTCATCTGGCGCGCAACTGGACATATGCCAAAAGTGCGTATTATACCTTGGCCTTGAGGGGGCAAGAAAGCCAAATCTAGGTCTGCCGTCCAAGTGATGGTTCTGGTCCACCGTTCGTGCGTAGGTAGAGACAGAAGCGCATCATGACTTACTAGGCGACCTGGAGCGGATGACCTTCCTCGTAACCACTAGGGGCCCGTTTTGATGATTAGGTCGCTGGTCTACTTTGCGGGAGGATTCTCAGGAGAAGGGGGCGCTGAAGCAGCCGCCTGTCCCTCCGCCTTCTTGGCCTCAGCCTGCAGCTCCTTCTCTATCTCTTCGATGGGCTGCGGAGGTGGGGTCGTGGCAAGCGTATAACCAATCCACGCCAAGATGGCGAGCACGCCAGCGACCGCTAGGAAGGCGGTTATCTCCAAGACCAGACTCGCGAAGTAGTACATGAGGACGCCGTAGAGGACGATTCCAACGATGCTAAGCACGAGGATGACGGCTCCGAGGGTTTGATCCTTGCTCACAAACTTACACTCCGTTTTATTGGAAATCGCTACGACCTTCCGTTATATAAGCGATTAGCCACGGAGCCGGAGGGTTTCAGCAGTATGTTTCGGACTCCCTACAGCTTGATCTGGCCGGATGGGGTAGGATTCAGAAATGAGAGCTGGGCGCCTTCAGGGAGGATCACCAACCCGTGCGAGTCCATAAGGCTCGGCCCCAGCTTGTCTGCCGATTTGAAGAGCCTGGTATCATAGGTGCACATTACGTGTGCGGAGAACGGGAGCCTAGCTCCCAGGGACTTCTCGAGCTGCGCGACGCCGGCCGCCTCTCCGTATCTGATTAGGCCTCCGTTGTCCACCACGGCCCTGATTCCTTTGTATCCCTTGTCCCTTGCCGTCGCCGCCAGGTCTCGAAGCACTGTAACCGCCTTCTGCGGGCTGAAGACGTAATTGTCAAAAAACGAATCTCTGACGCTTAGGATGGACGTCCTCGCTGAGTCCACGTCGGCGGGAAGGCCCCTGCTCGAGAGGTCGCCCGTTATGTTGGACCTGTCTGGGGAGCCGGCTATCAGGGCGAACATGAACTCCTTCTCGACGGCCCCCTTGTAGAACCACTGGATCAACTGCTCCTTCATTTCAAGGCTGTCATATAGGACCATGATGTGATCTCCAAGCTTCATCCTCTCCATTACCACCATCTGGACCTTCAGCGAACTGTCGATCTCCTCCAGCCTCGAAGGGGCTTCCTCCAGGGTGTCCACTTCTTCCAGCGCACCAGGAAACGTGGCCTTGAGATGAGCAAGGACGAGAGGATAGAGGATGACGGAGGCATGTTTACCGAGGAGGGCGCCCACCGAATCCACAAATCGCCCGTAGTTGTAGACTAGATCCTCAGGGGACAGCCCGTAGAGTGTGGAGAGCTGCTTCTTCAGCGCAGGCCACGCAAGCTCGCCCATCGCCTCCGCCAGAGAAGCGTCTACGCTGGTTGCCACCTGGTCGCGAATATTTTCTGACTTGGGAAAGTACAGCACCTTGACCGACATTAGAGGCATCCTGAGGATGGTCCCTATGGCATATATGCGTTAGGTCCCCCTTTGAGACTTCCAGCCACAGGGACCCGTCCGCCATGAACGATTGGCACTGCAGTGGGTCGAAACCTTTGCGTTTCCGCAATACGCGGACGGGATGATTGGGCTGGGGATCTAGTCCCCTTACAGGCGCGGAAGCTCACTCAGACCCTCGTAGTATGACACGATGCGATTGAGCCCCACTTCCAAAGGGACCTTCGCAACGAAGCCCAGCCTTTCCCTCGCTTTGGCCGTGTCGGCCTTGGTCCTCATGACGTAGTTTGAGATATCAACGTTGACGTAGGCGGGGGTGGTCCTAACGTTAAGCTTGGCGCCGATCATCTCCACCATCGAATTGAAGCTTGTCTCCCTCCCGGTGCCGAGGTTGAAGACTTCGAAACCCTTCTTGAGCTTTGACGCGAGCACGAGCCCGTCCACTATGTCTTCGACGTAGGTCAGGTCACGCGACTGCTCTCCGTTTCCGTACAGCACAGGCTGCTTCTTCTGAAGGGCGCTCCACAGGAACTGGGTGAGGGTGTTCGCGTACTTCCCCTTGCCCTCCTCTCTCTCGCCGTAGACGCTGAAGAACCGCAGCGCCGTGCTTCCGACCCCATACAACCTCCAGTAAAGCTCTCCCAGCCTCTCCACGGCGTACCTGGCCTCGGTGTAGTAATCCGTGACCCTGGGGACGATGTCTTCGGTCCATGGAAAGGGTGAGCCGTTGTATATTGAGGAGGTGGAGGCCACGACCAGCCCACAACCCATCTCCTTGGCAAATTCGTAAACGGAGACTGCGTCGTCGACCACCTCCGAGACGAGGTGGGGATTCTCCTTGTACATGGGGGAGCTGCTGTATATGCCCAAGTGGTACACGATATCGGGCCTCTCCGTCACCAACGACAGATCCTTCGCGCGCCCCCTGATGACATCGAGCCCCTTCGCCCTGGGGAGGTTCTCCTCCCTCCCAGTGTGGAAGTTGTCTATCACGACCACCTGATCGCCTTCGCCGAGTAGCCTGGCGACCAGATGGCTCCCGATGAAACCAGCTCCTCCCGTTACGATAGTCTTCACGGCGCACATCCCCTGCCCAGTCTGATTTCAGGTGAGCCGTGGTGACCTTGTCCCCCGTTCTTCCGCTCTCGAAGGGGCGAGGCACCCCCAAAGCGGCGCATGGGTACCACGAAGGCGCTTCTGAACTGACCCCGTATAAAGCCTTTCGTAACGCAGAAGCAGGCCTTGGGCGTCGGTGCCGGCGCTGAAATGCGGTAATCAGACTTCCCCCGGCTGTTCCTCGACCTGGCCTCGAGGTAGGGTCACCGAGAAGGAGGTCCCTTCTCCGACCCTGCTCTTGACCTCTATCCTGCCACCGTGGGCCTCCACCAGGCGTTTGCAGATGGCCAGGCCTAGACCCAGGCCCTTGGACTTCGTCGTGAAGAAGGGCGTGAAGAGCATCGGGAGGTCCTTCTCAGAAACGCCGACGCCGGTGTCGGTTATGCTGACGGTGATCTCCGTTGGCTTGAGTATGGATGAGAGCCTGAGGGACCCGCCATCCGGCATGGCGTCCACGGCGTTGCTCATGAGGTTCTGGAAGACCCGCATCAGCCTCGCCCGGTCACCGTACACTTCCGCGTCTTGGAGGGTCATGGTCACGGATATGTTGTTGGGGATGAAGATCGAACCCAACGACGAAAGGACGATGGGCTTCACCATCAGGTTCGTCTTCCTGAAGCCCGTGGTCTGGGAATACTCCAGGAGGTCCTCGACTATCCTGTTGGCATGAGATACGGCGTTCTGTATGGACTCCAGGGTGACGTCGACCCTGTCCCTCTGCTTCCTCGTCATGACGTTGTTGAGGTAGTAGAGGTTGGTGTTGATGGCTGTCAGGGGGTTCCTAAGATCATGGCCCACCTGGGCCGCGACCTCGCCGATGGTAGCTAGCCTCTGGGCCTGCAAGAGCTTCTCGTGGGCCTCCTCGAGCTCCCGGCTCCTCTCCTCCACCTTCCTTTCGAGCTGTCCCGCGTGCTCACGGATTTCGTTCCTGGCCGACTCGAGGGCCCTGAACAGCCTGGCGCTCTCCAGCGCCAAGGCCGCCATCCCGATGAAGAGTCCGAGGGGCGCGAGGGACGCCTTAGTGGGCTTCTTTCCGTCTATGGGGTCGTCAACCGAAAGGATGCCCACCACTCTGCCGTCGGGGAGGGAGAGAGGTGTGTAGAGGAGGTCCTGTGGCCCCCAGTCCACCATCTGATCGGGCGTCAGCTTGCTCGATACGCCTATGTTGGCCATCCGCTCCTTTACGAAGGGATCGCTCCAGGGAAGGTAGTAGAAGGAGCCCATCTTGAAACGGTCGAATTCCGGGCCGAACCTGTCCCGCCAGGCGTCGCCTGAGGATGCTGTCTTCCAGATGAAGTCCCTTTCCTCCTCGGTCAGACCAGCGGTGACAAGGTCCTCCGGGGTCGGTACGTTCAAGTTCTCGTCCCTCGCGGAGATGACGACGCGCCTCCATCCGAGCTCGCTGATCGCTCCCGCGATCTTCTGAAGCCTCTCATGGACGTCGCCGGCTCGAAGAATCTCAGCCGAGCTCCGGAGGAGGAAGGCCAGCTGAGTGGAGGTCTTCTCGATTTCGGAGTGCTGCTCCAGGTTTCCTATGGCGGTCGCCATGTGCGACGCCAGGATCTGGATGAGCTTGACATCGTTCAAGTCGAAGGCATCGAGCTCCAAGCTTTCCACGTCGATCACGCCCAGGGTGCGACCATCGAACTCGACGGGCACAGCGAGCTCGGAATTGACACCTGGTATGCCGGCGACGTAGCCTTCGTCCTTAGAGGAGTCGGGGACCAGCACAGGCTCCTTCGTGCGGGCTGCCCTCACTATGATTCCGCCCTTCGAACCGTCCAGGGGGAGCCTGGAGATCATCGTGCCGGCCGACCCTCTGCCGGCGACCCTTTCGAGGTACTCGCCCCTGACCCTCGCGAAGAACGCCCGGTCGAAGCCGAAGATGCGCTGCACTGCGTCCATCGTGATTTCGTATACGTCCATCAGGTTCTTCGCCGAGATGAGCTCCGTGTCGTAGAAGTGAAGGGCCGACAGCCTCTCTTCGAATGCGCGGCTCTCCTTTTCAGCGAGCTTGCGCTGGGTGACGTCCCTCGCCACAATGAGGACGGCGGGGTTCCCCCTGTATGAGACAGGGATACCCGCGACCTCCACGTCGGCCACGGATCCGTCGAGACGGTGAAAGGATGCCTCCAGGGAACTCACCTTGTCTGTCGATTCGCGGTCGCCCTTGAACATCCCTCGGAAGATCGCCGCATCGACGGGGTCAAGGAAGTCGGACCAATCCCTGCCCAAGATGGATTCTGAACCGCTTCCGCGCATCAACGCGTCACCAGCCGCGTTCGCGAAGACGATCTTGCCTTCGATGTAGACTAGGATGGCATCGGGTGAGAACTCCACGAGTTGGCGATATCTATGCTCGCTCTCTTCGAGGGCATGCTGGGCCTGAGTGAGCTCCGTTATGTCCGTCCCCACAGCTAGCAAGAAGCTGGGCTCCCCCGAAGGGTCGCGGATCAGCCTGTTCGCCCAGTGGACCCAGACCCTGGACCCGTCCTTCTTGACGTTCTCATTGATGCTGTTCGCGTAGCGCAGAGGGTCCCTTATGATGTCACTCATCAAGGTGCTCGTATCAATCCCGTTCGAATCGATCCTAGGGATTATGGTCTCCGAGGCCTTCATCCCAACGAGCTCGTCCCTGCTGAAGCCGAAGAAGCGCTCCGCGAAACTGTTAGCCGAAAGGATTCGTCCCTCGGTGTCGAACTGCATTATGATGGAGTTCACGCTTTCGACGAGCTGGCGGTAGCGCTCTTCCTCAGCCCTCAGCGCCATGTCGACCTTGCGCCTCTCGGTGATGTCGAGGATTAGTCCTTCTAGTTTAGCTTCGGAGCCCTCCTTTCTGTCGACGCACCTCCCCTGCTCCCAAACGTACTTCAGCGCCCCGCCGGCAGTGGTAATGCCGTATTCCATCGTATACGGCCTCCCCTCAGCGACGGCTGACCTGACTTCGTCCTTCAGCCGAGGGAGATCCTCGGGGAGAATCATCTCTGCATAGGTCTTCTGGGCTCCCTCCATCAAAGCCGAGGCCGGGAATCCGGTCAGAGGGAGGCATCCTTCGCTGGCGAACTCCATGGTCCAATCTTCGTCGTTCCGCCGCCTGTACGCCATTCCGGGGAGGTTGCTCATCAGAGTCGAAAGGACGCGCTGGCTCTCCCGGAGGGCTTCCTCGGTCCTCCTGATATTGCCAAAATCGATCAACGCGGCAGCTAGGCCTGTCACCTGGGCCTTGGAGTTACGAATAGGCGCCACGGTGAGGCCGAAGTCCTTCCTCTCTCCCCCCTTCGTTTTCAGCTGAATGCCTTCGGAGGCCACGGGGACTCCTTCCTTCACCATTTCCATGACCTGCTGCAGCCGGCCTCCTGCGGTGGCCCACATATCTAGGTCGTTTCCGATGACTTCCTCTTCCCTCCAGCCAAGCGCGTCCTTCGCGGCTGTGTTCCATGTCTTGACCCTGCCGTCGGCCCCAAGCGAGATAAGAGGTATGGGGGTGGACATCATGAAAGCGTGAAGCGTTTCGTGGGCCTCGATCAGACTCCTTTCGTATTCCTCCGTGCGTTCCGAGTAGCTCATCAGGAGGCCAAACGTCAATGGGGCTGAAACCATAATCGAGGCGGCGGCCGCTGCCGCTATCACCCAGATCACGCCGGGGATGGAGGCCTTTGTCGTTAGGAGGAGGATGATGAATGCTATGACCAAGCCCGCTGCCACCGCCGACGTAGCGGCCGCCAAGTAGGCGGCTAGGCGATGTCCTTCCCCTTTTCCGGACGTGCGCGGTGCCACATCATCAGTTCGAGTCTTGCTTCTAATTAGCTTTAGGTCTTCGGGGGAGAACACAATATGCTGGGCAGAATTGACTCCCGAACTGACATGATCTGTGCGCGAAGGGATATACTTTTTCCGGATTTCCCAGCAACGCTTATACAGAGTGCAGAAAGCGTGCTTGAAAGAAAATAGTTGAGCGCAGGCTTCCTCGCCGACCGTTCCCGCAGGATCGCGCTCGTGTCACTGTTCGCCGTCATCATCTTGATTTCGAAGTCCATCTTCCCCCCTCCCTCGGATGACGCGTTTGTCTTCCTTCAGACCATGCTCCTGATCCTGAGCGCCTTCCTGATGGGGCCTCCTGGGGCCACTTACGTTTCCACCTTGAGCGGCGTGCTGAAGGCACTCTTGACGGGACCCTTCGCTCCACTTACCGTAGCGCTCTCAGTCCTCTACGGCCTGCTGGTGGACGGGTTTGTCTTGATCTTCCGGGCAAGGCCGAAGGGGAGGTCGGTGAGCTACACCAGGGTGGTGAGCGCTGCGACGGTTAGCACCACCATCGAGGGAGTGGTCAGCTACGTGACGTCGGTGCTCATACTTCAGCTTCCCATCCCCACCGACCCCGTCATCGACGGCACTATCCTCGTTGGAGGTATCTTAAGCGGCATGATCGGAGGATGGCTGGCCGCCTTCGTCTGGAAGAGGTATTTGTTCCCGAAGCCCGCCGAGTCGCCTACCGAGCCCGCCAAGAAGCCCCTTTCGGTTGCTCAGTAGAGCTCCCGAAGCTCCGAAACTCTGGCACGGGCCCTTCTCGGAAAGCTAAAGAACCAGCGAGACACTTGCCGTCCTGCGAAGAGGAGATGGTCCCTAGGGGGCGCCCGGCGCTGTGGTTGTTGGCTGCCCTGATCCTAGTCGTGGCGCTCGTCATAGCGAGCTCCTATATGGCCATGGGTGGGTCAGGGACCACCACCTTCACGCCTCAAGACCCCGCCATCGGGTCTTCAGGCTCCGTCGTCACCTACCCGTCCGACTACGCGCAGCTGGCGGCTCATGTCCTTTCGCTTATCAACCAAGCTAGGGAGGCAAACGGCTACTCTCCCGTAGTTCTCGACCCGGAGCCTTCGGCACAGCAGCACGCCGACTCCATGCTCTACTACGGATACTTCAGCCATTGGGACCCTCAGGGCTACAAGCCCTATATGCGGTACACGCTGATGAACGGCACGGGCGCCGTCTTCGAAAACATCGCATGGTCTCACAATCCCACGCCGCTCTTCTTGGGAACAACGTCGGCGGAGGCTGAGCTCGATGACCTTCACTACGAAATGATGTACAACGACGCCTTTGAGAACTGGGGCCACCGGATCAACATCCTCGATCCTACACACAACGAGGTATCGATAGGAGTCGCCTTCAACTCGACCGACCTCTATCTCGTGGAGGACTTCGAGAACGTCTACGGAAACCTCACGACTTCCTATGTGGCCAGCTCGGGGGAGGTCACGATGGCCGGCGCCCTGGCGGCCGGAGTCAATCCCGCGGCAGTGCAGGTCTACTACGATCCGCCTCCGACCCCCGAAGGGGCATTCCAGCTACTCACGGTCTCCAACTTCACCGGACCCTACACGCCGGGAGAATACACTGGCGAGGTGTTTCCCTCCTGCAGTATCTACTGCCCTGCGCCGACGGGGAACGTGAGCATCAGCGCCGTCACGTGGAGCGCCACTCTGAACCTTACGATTCAGTTCGACCTTTCCCCCTTCATCAACCTCTTCGGCCCGGGAGTTTACACCTTGTACCTCCAGAACTCGACCGGCACAGTCTTCACGTCCCATTCCATATTCGTCGAAACGCAGTGAAGGGGGCTCAGGGAGCCTGGGAGGGCCCGTCCAGAGGGCCTGCCCGCTCCATCGCCTTCCCGATGACCTTCTCCCTCCCCCTCTTGATCCTCCAATAGTACAGGGCGACCCCTCCGCTTATCAGGAGCACGACTCCCCAGTAAAGCCCCACCCGGAGGTCTGCATATGCTCCCCAGACACCGCTCACCACCAGGCTGTACTTTGCGTCGTACGAGGTCACGAGGAAGATGTAGGCAGCGTTACGATGGACGGTGATGTTGGCGTCAATCGAGGGGACGGCGTCGTCCAAATTGAGCGTGAAGGCCTCGGGCATCGTGTCCCCCTCCCCGTAGCCGATGATCTGTATGGTGATGTTGCCGGGCCCCGTCTTGCTCGCCACGATGTGAAGCTGTTGCCCGGCCTGCACGGGAGGGATCCCGAACGCGTCTGTCCAGTCGGGGACCGAGCTGCTGAAGACGACGCCCGCGGGGGGCCCCGACTTGGAGACGTAGCCAGGGACCTCTATGAGGGGCCCGACCAGTGCCGCCACGACAAGGATCGTCCCCAGGCCCAGGAAGACAAACCACGCAAATCGCAGGGTATCCAAGGCGACTCAGCTCCCTCTCTGCTGTCTCGCCATGCTAGAACGCCATCATCTCTATGAAGAACTCCTGTGGGTAGACGGTCACTTTTGCGACGACGAAGTTATCCAAGAGATAGTAGTCAAGGCCCCGCTCGTAGGTCGAGGTGACCAGGCCGGACTTGCTGCTAGCCTGTGATGCGCTGCTAAATCCAAAGGCGTACGTAGAGTTGTAACCGTTAGGGGAGCCGAAGACCGCCTTGGTCGCGTAGTTCGCGCCGCTTATCTCGGCCGAGTAGCCGATGTAGTGGAGGGCGATGTATCCCGTCTCGTTTCCAGCGACCGCGTAGACCGCGAGCTGCACGGTCCTGTTGGAGAATAGGCTCGTCTCCTGGTCGAGAGGGACGTCGAGGCCTGCTTCGACCTGCTGCAGGGAGTTTTGGGCGCCCTGGGAGTAAAACACGTAGCCATCGTAGAACGTGATGGCGGCGACTTCGAGCTGCCCCTGGGATACGTTGTCAAGAATCTGATATATCTCATGGTTCTTGTAAGTCTGCGGCTTTATGGTGGTCGCGGTGCTCACGGCGTCCTGCAGGCTGCTGTAGACGTTCGCCGGCACTGCGTAGACGTCGACCCCAGTCTCGTTGGTGTTGGGGTTGGTGGCTGGGATGCCGTAGCTGAACAGATACGTAATGTTGGACAGGGTGAGGGTTTGACCCGTCTCCGTGATGTCCAAGATTGGGCTCTGTGTTGAGGTGTTCAGGCCCACGGAGATGGCGTATGAGACGTTCGCGAAGTCAACGGTGTCGGCCGTCGAAGGAACGAGCTCCATCCAGGGCTGGACGTCGATGGAGGCGTCGGCTGGGATGTGAACGGTCCTAAGGCCCGTCAAGTAGGGGATGGCCAGCGTGCCACCGAAGAGGACGGCGGTGAACAGGATGAAGGCTCCAACTAGCACCTTGTAGCTGTGCCTCCCCTTCTTCTTCCCCCCCATTTCCGAAACCCCTTCGACCACCTCGCTCTAAAATCTTGCGCCATTGATGAAGCTATAACGTTAAAATAAACCCCGGTCTCCTCCTGCCAATGCCCAATGCTGTCCAAGAAGCAGATCCTCCTTCGGTCGCTCAAAATCTCTGGAGCGGCAGCACTGGTGAATGTCCTGCTGACGGCCGGCCTCTTCGCTCTGTACGGCTGGCCTACCGCCCATGAAATCTTTGGCGATGTGGCCCTGTTCGAAACCGCCGTCCTCCTGATGGCGGGAGGGTTCTATGACTGGACGGAATCTGAATGGGGGGTGGGCTTCAAGAGGTTGACGGGCAAGTCGGACGCCCAGTATGACTCGAACGCCCACAGGGAGGCGGACAGGAAGGGAACGGCACTCGTGCTGGCGGGCGCAATTGTCTTCCTCTTCGAAGCCGCGGTAGAGGTGATCCTGGCGTTTGCCCTTTGAGCTTGCGCTGGGAGCTCTGATAAAATAAAACACTTGGGTAATGCTATTCTACTGTTTCCTGCGGCTCATGAAGATGGCTGCTATCAGGGCGATGATGGCTATGATTATTCCACCGTAGGCGATGTACTGGACCGTGCCTAGGTTGGAGTTGAGCGTGTTGTACTGGCTGGTCAGAGACGTGATCCCTGTCTGCAATGGGCTGACGGCCGAAGTTATGGAGTTCTGCAGGTTGGTCTGCAACGTGTTCAGGTTGGAGGTGAAGGTGTTTGTTTCGTTGTTGAGCGCCGACGTCAGCGTGTTGGCCAGGTTGACCGTGTCGTTGTGAGTGGCCGCGTTCGCGAATATCGGGTTCAGTATGCTCGCCAACGAAACCGTGGTTAAGGAGTAGGTGGGGCTAACTTCGGGCGGCAACACAGCGATCAGCGTTCCGTTTGCCAGTAACTGCTGGTAGTTCCCTTGCAGCCCCGTCGCACCGAATTGTGAAGTGGGGACGGTATATCCTGTGAAGTTCCAGTAGTAGTACACCAGTCCAGGGGATGGCGGAACGAAGAGGTAACTGAACGAACCAGTCGAGCTGGTCGTAGTCGCCCCTGCCGCCGTGTAGGTCACGTTATCCGTGCTCACTTCGAGTATCAGCAACATGTTCGCGTAGGCCTGTCCCGTGGTCGGGCTGGCGAAGGTGCCGGTCAGCGTTATGGGGACTCCCCACAGCGTGACGGGCGAGCTCGACAGCGAGCCTATCGTGTCGTTGCCGACGGTGATGGTTACGTTAGTCCCTGCGGTGAACGAGGTCTGCCCTGTCTGAATCGGAGACACTCCAGTGTTGTAGCCTGCGGCCGCCAGATACGCCTTCGCAGTATTGACATTGTACGCGTCAGATGAGAGCGATGGGTTGCTCCATATACCATAGGCCGGGCCCCATGACGTGATGCCTGGACTGCCTGCGCCCAGGAGGAGGTTGGTTACGATCAACTGTCTCGGAATGAGGTAGCTGAAGGCCCTCCTCACATCCCTGGCATAGTTGGCTGCGTTGGTGGGGTCCTTTGCGCCGTTCGGCGTGGCCGTGCCAGTTCCGAAAATCGGATTGTTGTTGTTGACTCCCATTTCCTGATATCCAAGCTCGGCTCCCGAGAGGACGTTCGCCCCGCTGCTCTGCAACTGGGCAACGTTCACAGCGAGGCCATAGTTGGTGTCCAGCTCGTTGACGGTACCCGTGCTGTAGGCGGCGATCGCCGCTGCGCTGCCGGAGATGTATACCACGTTGTAGTTAGTGACAGTGAACTCGCCTAGAGCGGCTAGGCCGGTCGCGTTCCAGTAGCCGTTCCACTTTGACAGGCTGGCGATGTTGCCCACGAAGTCGTACTTGGTCAAGTAGTATGGTCCGTTGCTGAAGGGACCGGTCAGCGGGGTCCCGTTGTCAGGCTGCCCAGGATCGTATAGGAGGACGGCCGTCCCGTTGGCGAACTTGTCAGGTCCGTTGGCCTGTGAATAGGGAAGGCTCTCCCAATTGGCAGGGTTGAATCCCTGCAGGTACTGCATTGGCAGGGGGGAGATGGCTGTGTAGGTCAGGTTCATGAATGGATAGAACGTGCTCAGAACATAGCTGAAGGAGTTGGGAGAATTAGCTATGACGCTGAACGGTTGAACGTAGCCCACCTCCGCCGTGTTGTTTACGACTATACTTGTCCCATTGAGGAACGTGAACGTCCCAACGCTGCCAAGGGCTGAGAGGATGCCACCCAGACCGACCGCCCCAGAGTTGGGGTTGAAGTTGGCCCACATGGTGTAGACGAAGTCGTCAGCAGTGAGGATCTCTCCGTCCTGGAAACGGGTGTTGGGCTGGAAGGTGATGTTCCAGACAAGTCCATTGGGGGAGGATGTGATGCTCGTGGCAAGTGCCTCGAAGTAGCTGGAAGTCAGGGGGCTGATCTCTTGGAGGCCTTCAAACTCGGCGCCGTAGATGAACAGCGAGTAGAAGGAGTTACTCGTGGACGTGGGTAATGGATCGAGGTCGCTGTCCGGGAAGGGTGCGCTCGCTTCTGCAAAGTTAAGCGTAGTGATCCCGGATATGTGCTGGACATCGGGGAACGCCAGTTCACTCCAAGCGCTCTGAGAGCCGAAGTCCTTTATGGCGGGAGACCTAGCGATGATCCAGTTCGTGTAGTAGACGATGTCGGTAGGAGCGTCATTGATCAGCGTGTTCTCGATCTGATAGAGGTCATTTACCTGCCTAGTCTGGTTGGGAGTGGAATACATATCGGTGATTAGGCTGTTGACGGTGCTACTGTTGTACAGGTAGTAGTTGGTACCTTGGGGCGAGAAGTCGGCAGTGTCTCCTCGGTAGTTGCCAAGGAACGCATCAGGTGTAGGGGACGTAGCGCCCCAGCCGATGAAGGCAATGTCGTAGCCTCCGTTGGCGAACGTCTGCGTAACCGAGTTTCCGAAGATCCTCGGCTCTTCGTTCGCCAGCGTCGGAACCAGCGTCAATATGGCGTTGATGCCGACGGCCTGCATCGACTGGCTGATTATGGCCGCAGCCTGTCGCCTGACGGCGTTGGAGCTTGGTGAGATAAGGTTGACGGTAAATAGGCTAGTAGTCGTCTGCGCGTAAGCTGTCGTCATCATCGGTGCAGCAGTGCTGAAAAGCATTACATATACAGCGAGAGCCATCAAGGCTCCCAACAGTATTTCGCGTTTGTATTGAAGCATGGTCGTCGTAGCAAAAACACATTTGTGAAGCTATTTATACTTTGCGAGAACCACACAGATTTGGACGCGTTGCGTAACGTATCTCCCAAAACGCCAGATTTTTCTGAACATATCGACCAATATCGCAACTCCTGCCGCACTAATGCATGGTTTACGTCGTCTCGCCTGGCGGACCTGTCAAAGCCTCCTCTGTCCGTGAGAGGATCCGGCCCCTCTCTTCGATGCCGTAATGGAGACGAAATCTCTCGTGCTGCCCCTCGCCCCTGCTATGAAGTCCATAAGGCCATCCGAATGGACCACCGGAACCCCATGGACCGAGGCACGGTGAAGGGGCCCCAACACCACCAGCGCGGGAAGTGCCTCTTCGATTCCAGGGATGGCCTCTGACGCGACGAGCTGACGAACACGCTGGACCTGTTTGTCAGCGGCCAGAGAAAGAGAGTATGAACTCACCCTTTGCCAGTGCTTGCAGTCGAACGCTATGGCAAAGCCGGAATATAGCCCCACCACGTCTATCTCTCTGGTAGGCTTCCGCATGCGGAAGTTCTTCCAAGTCGTGAATCGCTGGGCCTCCAGGGACTTCGAAACCAGATCCTCGAACTCCCTCCAGTCGAGCACTCGGCCCAATTCCTCCAAGGAGGCCCCCTTTCCAAGGAAGTAACAGCCGATCCTCACCCTTCCGCCAGCCCCAATCGTGAGGGCCCCATCATCAAGTCCTATAAGGTTGGCTGCATGGAGCTCCCTTGCCAAGCTCATGACCGTCTCTTCGCCCATGATGGATGACTCGCAGATGTCGCTAACTTCGTTCCTCCCTATCTTGAGGTGAGAGAGGAAGTCCATGGGCCGACAGGTTGACGCCAAGGCTCGTCTGTCCATCATGGCCGGTAAGGCTATTTGAGGCTAGACGCCTCGACTTTCCGCTGACTAGTGATGAGATCGATAGCACTACACTTTTTGATGTCTATTGCATAATATCTTCCAGAAACTTCAATATTGTATATTCACCGAAGGCCTCCCCGAATACTTATGTATAGATTTAAGAACCACGGACGAGATAATAAAGACGAATGGCGGCAGTTGGGAAGTATGCCAGGATCACCCTAGTTAGGGAGGCCGTATGGGAGGTCCTGCGCCGGGATGACTCGATGCTGGCGGCGCCATTCACGATGAAGGAGTTCTACCAGAAGCATCGAACTGAGCTCGACTCACGTCTTTCTCCCATAAACCCGAGCTCCTCCGTCGAATCGATGGTCAGGGGAGCTCTCCAGAGCCTGAGCAAGAAGGGTCTCGTATTTGCGACGCGACACTGGGGGGAGACCACCTATGAGAAGAACGTGTACATGCTCTACCAGTCCCTCGTGCCGTATACCTACGGTCAGGCCATGGTGGCAGCCCAGAGGCTCCGCCTGCTCTAGATCATGACCGTTTCGGTCCTGTCCCTACGCGAAGTCCTTCCAAAAGTGGCAGGCCACGAAGTGGTCCTTCTTGGCCTCGATGAAGGGCGGTTTCTCGGTCTTGCAGATTTCCTTTGCATATGGGCACCTGGGGTGAAACCTGCACGCGGGGGGCGGATTGATGGGGCTCGGCACCTCTCCCGGGAGGATGATCCTGTTTGCCTTCGTCGTAGGATCTGGGATGGGGACGGCGGAGAGGAGGGCAATGGAGTAGGGGTGAAGGGGCCTTGTGAACAGGTCCCCCGTGGGGCCCTCTTCGACTATCTCCCCCAGATACATCACGGCGACGCGATGGCTTATCTGCCGTACTGAGCTTAGGTCGTGTGAGATGTAGAGGTAAGATATCTGCTTCCTCTTCTGCAATTCTATCATGAGGTTCAGGATCTGAGCCCTGATGGAGACGTCGAGCGAAGAGACCGGCTCGTCGGCTATCATGAGCTTCGGGTCCACTGCCAAGGCTCTCGCGATGCTAAGCCTCTGCCTCTGGCCGCCGCTGAATTCATGGGGATAACGCTCGGCGTGGTACTCCTCCAGGCCGACCATGCCCAGGAGCTCATAGACCCTTTCCTTCCACTGCGCCTTCGGAACAGAGCGGTGAATCTCCAACGGCTCGGCCAAGATGTCGTATACCGTCATCCGAGGGTCTAACGAAAGATATGGGTTCTGAAAGACGAGCTGCATCCCTCTGCGAAGGGAAAGCCTTGTCTCGGCATCGCCTTTGCCGAACGTCTTGAAGACATCGACCCCGTTGAATAGAGCCGATCCAGAAGTCGGATGCTCGAGGTCAAGTACTACCTTCGCGGTTGTGGTCTTGCCGCAGCCGCTTTCGCCGACAAGCGCGAGGGTCTCGCCCAACCCGACCTCGAAGCTGACGTGATCCACAGCGTGGACGTCTCCCACCTTGGTCTTCGAGAAAACTCCCCTGGAATAGACCGGGAAGTACTTCACCAGGTCGTTCACCTGCAGTAGAGCCTGTGTGGACGTTTCAATCACGCTCCCGACAATCCCAGTTCCCGCCATCTGTGACAAGCCACCAAATGTCCCGGGCCAGCTTCTTCGAGGACCGGCACCTTTTCCCGGCACACTTGGACGGCATAAGGGCATCTTGGGTGAAACCTGCATCCAGGGGGCGGCTCGATAAGGTTGGGGATGTTCCCCGGGACCGACGTCAGCTCCTTCTTTCTGTCGAGCCTCGGAACAGCCTTGAGAAGGGCCTCGGTGTAGGGATGCTTTGGCTTGGCGAAGAGTGTGAGGGTGTCGCACGCTTCGTAGACCTGACCGGCGTAGAGGACCGTGACCCTTTCCGTCATCTCTGCGATGATGCCCATATCGTGGGTAATCATGACCATCGTCATGTTCAGCTCCTTCTTCAAGCTCTTCATCAGGTCCAAGACTTGGGCCTGTATCGTCACGTCGAGGTTCGTCGTCGGCTCGTCCGCGAAGAGGAGCTGTGGCTCGCAGGAAAGGGCCCTGGCTATGGCGATCCTCTGTTTCATGCCCCCGCTCAGTTCGTGCGGGTAGGACTTCAGGCGCCTCTCCGCTTCGGGGATGCCCACCATCTCAAGAAGGTGGCGCGCGCTGTCGCGAGCCTCTGCCTTCGACACCCCCTTGTGGAGCCTGATGATTTCGCAGATCTGATTTTCGATCGTGAAAAGAGGATTGAGGCTTGACATCGGATCCTGAAACACTATGGCGATGCTCTTTCCTCTCATCGATCTTATCTCCTTGTCCTTTAGGGCTATGATGTCCTTCCCGTCAAATATGATCGAGCCCCCGACGATCTTGCCGGGCTTTGGGACGATTCGGAGCGTCGAGAGGGCTGTGACGCTCTTCCCGGAGCCCGACTCGCCCACTAGGCCGTGCGTCTCTCCACGGGCGACCTTCAGAGAAACTCCATCGACCGCCTTGACCACGCCCGCCTCCGTGAAGAAATATGTCCTCAGCTGGTCGATGTCCAGGAGTGTGTCCAACGGCTATCACTCCCTCAATCTAGGATTAAGTGCATCGGAGAGGCCGTCTCCCAGCAGGTTGAAGCCCAGGACCAAGATCACGCACATGAGGCCCGGAAAGAACGAGACCCACCAGTATGTGTTGACGTAGCGAAAGCCGTCATCTATCAGGAGCCCCCACGTAGCGGTGTTGGGGTCCCCGAAGCCCAAGAAGGAGATGACGACCTCTGTGATGATATTCCCGGCAACGCCCAAAGTAGCCAAGACGATGATGGGGGTCAGGATGTTAGGGACTATGTGCCGGAAGAGGATCCTGAAATTACTCGCGCCCAACGCCTTCTCCGCTTGGACGAACTCCAGTTCCTTGACCCTGAATATTTCTCCCCTGACCACAAAGGCGATGCCCGACCAACCGAACAGCCCCAATATGAGCACGATTAACGTCAGCCCCCAACCTGCCACCACCTCGAGGAGGAAGAGACGCGCGAAGAGGAGGATCAGGAGGAGGACCGGGATTACAAAGAACACCTGGATGACGCCTAGGACGGCGGTGCTGATAGAAGGGCGGGCATACCCTGCGACAGCTCCGATGGCAACGCCCAGAGCCGTCGCTATGAGCGTCGCCACAATGCCGACGTAAAGGTCGTTCCTAGTGGCCCAGATACTGTCGCTGAAGACGTCCACGCCAGTAGGCTCCGTGCCAAATGGGTGAGCCCAGCTGGGCGGCTCGTGCGCTTGACCGAGGAAGAGCGAAGCCGTGCTCCGGGGGGGATACGCGGCAAAGAAGGGGCCGAATACTCCAAGCAAAAGGAACGCGCTGACGATCGTGAGGCCTATCAGGGCCGACTTGTTGCGCCTAAAGCGCCTCCAAGTAACCGCTGCCTGGGTGGCGCTGCGCCGCGGTTTCACTTTCGCAGGTGCCTTCACTTCCGCAGTCTGGGAGCCCGCCTCACCACTTGTTCCGCTCATCTAAGTTACCCTCACCCTTGGGTCGACTACCCCATAAAGCAGGTCGAGCAGGACGTTCGCCGCAAGCACCATCACCGTAATGACAACAGTGAGGCCTTCCACTACGGTGATGTCAAGTGAAAGGGCAGCCTGCGTGAAGTAGTAGCCCAGGCCCGGCCAGCTGAAGACTGTCTCCAAGGCAGGTGCCCCGCCGAGGGATGATGCTATCGACAGCCCTACCAAGGTGATGATGGGCGTGATGGCGTTCTTCAGGGCATGCTTGTAGGTAACCTTGAAGTCGCTGAGGCCGCTTGCCTGTGCGGCCAGAACGTAATCCTGCCTCATGACCTCAAGCATGTTTCCACGAATCAACCTTACAAATGTCGCCATCTCGACGTAAGCAAGCGTGATCATGGGGAGGATCAGATGGGCGATGGCGTCCTGGATGGGTCCTCCCCACCACAGGCCCAGAGCCCCTCCGGACGCCCCTCCATAGGGCAGGACCTTAAGGTAGGCCGAGAACAAGAGGATCAGCATTATTCCCAACCAGAAGGTGGGCATGGAGAATCCGAATATTGCCGCGGTCGTTATGGAGTAATCCGCCTTCGAGTACTGATGCTTCGCAGAGTAGACCCCGATTGGAATCCCAATTCCGAGGGCCAAGGCGAGGGCGGACATCTGAAGGTAGAAAGTCGTCCAGGTCCACCTCCCGATGGACTGCGCAACTGGGACGTGGGTCTGCAACGACACGCCGAGGTTGAGGTGCATGAGGTTCCAGACATAGTACACGTATCGAAGCTCGACGGGCTGGTTCAGATGATAGTAGTTAATCAAGTACTGAATCGTGGCGTTGTTCGGATGCAGAAGGCCGGCCCTGATGATGGCAATGGGGTTCCCAGCGGCGGCCGTGACAAAGAACACGAGGGCTGTGACCCCGAGCATGATGGGTATCATAAAGAGCAGGCGGCGAATGACATAGCTCACTAGGCCCGCCATATTCTGCCTTCCTTGGCGCGTTTTTCCTCCACGAGCCTCTTATACCTTTCTTCGACGAGGCAAGACGAAACAATCAGTTGCGGCCGCGAAGAAGTACCGAAAGGGCGTCCCATTTCGTCTTAGGGACGGTTTCCGGGAGCTGCAGACCTGTGGGATTCTCGATCATCGCAAGAGGGTCGGCCTTCTCTAGGGTGAACGAAGCGAGGTCCGCCTCGGAGATAGGGACGGACACAAGGCCTGTCCTGTGATGAAGGGAAAAGGGGGCGCGGTAATCGCCCTCCGGCTTCATCGAGCTCCAGTCGACTAGGAGCCTGCGTGCCCTAGCTCCCCTGTCTGCGACTTCGGAGGTGGTGTAGGGCTCGTCGAGGCCTTGAGATGCCAGCCTTCTCCCGATGGCGCCCTCCGTGATCCTCGCCTCCAGCTCGCCTTGGACGGCACGGACGGCCTCACGAAGCCGCTCGAATCCCATCGCTTCCCCACTTGACGACATCCGGCAGAGGACCTGGAAGCCGCGACTCCCGCTGAACTTGATCAGCGGGTGGCACCCTGCCTCGCTGAGGATGTCGCCTACGAGGGAGGCGGCGTCTCTTGCGAACTCCAGGGCGAACGGCGCCGACGCAATCCCTTCGCCCAGGTCGAGGTCTACGAGGAAGACGTTCGGCCTGCCGTCGAGCCCGTGGACGTAGGGGACAAAGTCGACGCAGTGGTCGTGGACGAGGCCCATCACATCGGACGCGTCGTTGACGGCGAGATGGACCGGACGGGGCTTGTATTTCGAGTACCTGACGAAGATGGGATACACCTCGTGCGGAAAGACGATCAACTCACGCAGGGGCAAAAGCGGAACGATTTCGTTCGCATTATCGCGGTTGTCTTTCTTGTCGTTGCGGAAGAGCATTTCCGTAAACCCGGCCTCCTGCCGCCTGGCGAACTAGGCGGTCTCAGCGGTCTTATGATAAACGAGCAGGGGTTGTTCCTTCTGGGTAACAACC
>CAYYVT010000150.1:0-33230 GCA_964475215.1 uncultured Nitrososphaerales archaeon | reverse complement strand
ACGCCCGGCCCTGCTGGACAAATGTCCAATCACAGGCCTAAGGATACCCTGGCACTGTGCAGCCGTCCAATCGTATCAAGCCGTTCCCGGCTGCTACAGGAGGCGGAAGTCCTCCTTGACCGTGGTCAGCACGACGTGGGTGTTCGTCCTTTCGGCGTGGGGGAGGGAGAGGAGCCTCTTCGTGAAGACGCTGAGCTCCTCCCTCGACCTGAACTTAGCTATTATGAACATGTCGGTGAGCCCGGTGGCATCATAGACCGCGCAGACCATGGGCCACTGGGCGATCTCCTTTTCGGTCTCCAGGAGCTTCCCCTTGGATACCGTCATCTCCGTCACGGCCGTCAAAGTGTAACCAAGCTTTTCCTGATCGAGGACCGCCGAGTAGCCCTTGATGACGCCCGACTTCTCCATCTTCTTGGTGCGAGAGAGCACGGTGCCTACGGCAAGGTTGAGCCTCTCCGCGACCCTCCTGCTGCTGGAACGAGCGTCGCTCAGGTACTCCCGGAGTATCCGAATGTCCAGGTCGTCGGTAGATCCCTGCAAGTCCATTCGAGCGTCAGGGAGGTCTTTGGCTATTTATCCATTGGCGCCGTCCGCGGGGGCCCTTTTCAATAGGCCATGCCTTGCTGGCGAGGCAGAAGACTTACATAGGTCAGGAAGGGACAGCTCGAAACGGCGATCTCGCCTTGAGCGAAGAGCATCCATACGACCAGGCCGTAATCGAAGCCGTCAACCGCGTCCTGCCCAGCGTCGTGACCATCTCCACGCTTCAGGTGGTCGAGGAGCTCTTCAGGGCGCATCCCATACAGGGGATGGGGAGCGGCGTCGTGGTCCATCCCGACGGATACATCGCCACGAACAACCACGTGGTCGCCAACAGCCGCCAGCTCACCATCCTCACCACCGACGGAAAGAAGCTTGAGGGAAGGGTGGTGGGGGTCGACCCCTCCAGCGACGTGGCCGTCGTGAAGGTGGACCAAAAGGGGCTCCCGGTGGCCGAGATGGCGGAGTCGGAGGACCTCAAGATCGGGCAGACGGTCGTCGCCATAGGGAACCCCTTCGGCTTCTTCCTCGGCGGCCCCACGGTCACCCGCGGCGTCGTCAGCGCCTCCCATCGGGACATCAGCCTCGAGGAGAACATATTCGAGGACCTCATTCAGACGGATGCCGCCATCAACCCCGGGAACAGCGGCGGCCCCCTTATCGATCTCCATGGTCACGTCATAGGCCTGAACACGGCCATGATCCCCTACGCCCAAGGAATCGGCTTCGCCATTCCCGCCTCCACCGTGAAGAAGGCGGTGGAGGACCTCATCCTCTATGGAAAGGTGACACGGACCTGGCTGGGCATCGCTGGGTTCACCGTCGACAAGAACGTGGCCGAGCACTACAGGCTGCCCGTGGAGGAGGGCGTGGCCGTGGCGGGGGTGGCGAAGGGCGGCCCCGCTCAGCGGGCGGGGGTGAGCGCCGGGGACATCATAACCGCGCTGGACTCGAGCCAGATCAGGACGATAAAGGAGCTCAGGAAGTACATCAGGTCGAGGAAGCCGGGCGACGTGCTGCAGATCGAGCTCCTCAGGGAGTCCAAGAGGTACTCTACGAGGGCCGTCCTCTCCCAAGAATAGGCAGTCGTTCCCTCAGACGGGAGATGATCGGAGCGGAAAACTAGAAAGGAAGGGTGAGCCTAGGGGACTACCCAGTTCTGGCCCGCCCTGCGTTTCAGGTCGAAGCGCTTCCTGTACTTCTCCCTCATGTTCCGCTTCGGGATCTTGGCGACCCTTTCACGTCCCTGTAGCTTCGGAGTTTGACTGCGTACTCGGAGCCACCATTTTGTGGTGTTTGCCCGCCTTAGTCAAACTCCCGTGAGTTGGCAGATGCCTTACCCCCTTTCTTGTTTGCCTGAATCAGGGCACTATATAATTCTAGCTCTGCTTGGCTGTAGTGCCGATCGGTTCCGTGGTGATGGAGCATTCTGCTTTGACAGTATTCTATCAGTAGCCGTGCCTGCTTTGGCTTTATGATGAGGAAGGGGAGCAGTCGACTCAAAAGTAGTACGATATTCTGCATGCCGGTTACGTGGAGGATGTAAGTGTCTCTGTATCCCTTCTTCGAGTGAGAAACGACCATACTGCCTGAATTCAGCCACTCCTTCATCGATTCAATCACTGTCCGGTTCGTGTTGGTGAAGTAGACGCATGGGTGGAGTGCAATGGGGTACGATCTTTGCTTCCTTGCAGTTTTGGTTATCTGAATCCCGCCTTCGCCATCTAAGAAACCTGCGATATACCCAAGCTGAGACGGCTGAAGGTTTTCGACATTGATGCTCGGCCTGAGATGGCGAGGCTTGTTCGAATGCTTCCCGGCCATGTGTCCCCTGAGCTGCGCAGCGTGGTCAAAGCGTTTGCCGCAAAGAGAGCATTCGCAGCCGGAATCCAGTATGTATGGTCCGAATCGCTCTTTCGAATCCCTGAATGCCGGATCGTTCGAATCCCCCGCTGCGGACAATCCCCAGCAGCCTCACACCGAAGGCATGGACAGTATTTAACGACCCCTCCGGCCAGACTTTTAAACGAGGGAGGGGGTACCATGGTGGGCTGGATTGGATTGAAGGCTAGGCTCTTCCTTTGCGAAGCCGGGCTGGCCCTCCTCGACGAAAAGGGCGAGCCCATGGCCGCGGCGCGTTTCCAAGATGACCTCTATTCGAAGTTCAAGTCGCTCAGCATCGGACTGAGCGTAGAGGAGTTCGAAACCATAGTGGAGGCCGCAAGATCGAAGGGCGTCGAAGAGCTTGTGGTCCCCTACCCGGAGCTGGGGCCCCTCGCCGAAGAGAAGGGGCTCAGGGTCGTCGTCAAGCCCGAGGACAGGGAGAACCTCGAGTCCGTCAAGGACATGATAATGGTGAAGGCGGGGCTAGCCTACAGCGCCGAAGAGGTCCTCGAGATAATCAGGGAGTTCGCCGTCAAGGACAGCGAGGAGAAGATCAGGGAGGCGGCAGCCCATCCAGACCTGCAGATAGTGCAGTCCATCGACAGCGTGGACGAGCTGGATAAGGTCTCCAACCTTGAGGCCATGAGGGTCAGGGAGTGGTACGGCCTCCACTTCCCCGAGCTGGACGCACTCGTTCAGGACCCTATCGCCTACTGCAGGATAGTCTCCGACGTAGGCCTCAGGTCCAACTTCACCCCGGAGAAGCTGGCGCCCACGGGGTTCAGCGAGGCCAAGGTCGCGGCCATCGTGGAGGCGGCGGCGAAGTCCAAGGGGGGCGACCTGAGGCCCGAGGACCTGGACGCCCTTCTGCTTCTCGCGTCAGAGGCGGTGTCCACCGGGAAGCTCCGCGACAAGATGCTCCGCCACGTCGAGAGGAACATGGGCAAGCTCTGCCCCAACCTGACTGCCATGGCGGGGGCGGGGATCGGCGCGAGGCTCATCGCCAAGGCGGGCTCGCTCAAGCGAATGGCGGAGATGCCAGCTTCAACCGTGCAGGTCCTGGGGGCGGAGAAGGCCCTCTTCAGGGCTCTCAAGACAGGGGGGAGGCCCCCGAAGCACGGCATCATCTTCCAGCATCCGGCGATCCACGCGGCCCCGATCTGGCAGAGGGGGAAGATAGCAAGGCTGCTGGGCGCGAAGCTCGCCCTGGCCGCCAGGGTGGACTACTACACGGGGAAGCTCAACCAGCAGCTCGTGGACAAGATGAACGCCAAGCTGGAGGAGATCAAGAAGAAGTACCCTGAGCCCAAGCCGGGTCAGCCTCGGAAGGAGCCGGAGAGGAGGAGGGAGGAGAGGGGCTATAGGGGGAAGCACGAGGGCAGGGGCCGTGGCGGGTATCGCGGCAGAGGCAGGGATGACTTTAGAGCCGGACGCCCACGCTGATGGCCTCTACTGGGCTCGCCTTCGGGAGAAACGCTGGCCGGCCACGGTGAACCTCGCCCCCGGCAGGTCCGTCTATGGCGAGCTCATCCTGAAGGGCGACGGGAAGGAGTACAGGGTATGGGACCCCTACAGGAGCAAGCTCTCGGCAGCGCTATTGAAGGGGCTAGAGCCCATGCCCGTCACGAAGGGGGCCAGGGTCCTCTATTTGGGCGCCTCCACTGGCACGACGGTGAGCCACGTCTCCGACATAGTTGGGGACAAGGGCCTCGTCTTCGCCGTGGAGGTGGCCCACAGGGTCGCCCGCGAGCTTCTCGAGAACGTCGTCAGGTACCGCAGGAATGTGGTGCCGATCATCGAAGACGCCAGGAACGTCGACGCCTACAGGGTGATTTTCGGCCAAGTGGACCTGGTCTACTGCGACATCGCCCAGCCCGACCAGACCCCCATCGCGCTGGCGAACTGCCGGAGATACCTGAAAAGGGGACACCTCCTCCTGGTGGTGAAGGCCAGGAGCATCGACTCCACCCGCGACCCTTCTCAGATAGTCAGTGAGGAAGCCGAGAAGGTCCGCCTAGAAGGCCTGGAGGTCCTCCAGACCATGGAGTTGGACCCCTTCGACAAGGACCACGGGATGATTTTCGCTCTCAGGCGCTGATGTCGGCCTTCTTCTCGGCCGCGGGCTTCCTCTTCGGAGCCTCCTCCGAGGGATCGTCGACGCCCTTCTCGTTTATGATGAAGACGACCTCCCTTTCGGGATGGTAGGGAGAGTCCACCATCCTCGCCACCCTGCTCTTTGAAGCCTTCCTGAGGTATATCCTGTAGGTGGACGTGTGGGCTACGACGTGGCCTCCCACGGCCCTGGTCGGGTCACCGAAGAAGAAGTCGGGGGCCGCCTGAA
This sequence comes from uncultured Nitrososphaerales archaeon, assembly GCA_964475215.1. Classification (GTDB taxonomy): domain Archaea; phylum Thermoproteota; class Nitrososphaeria; order Conexivisphaerales; family DTJL01; genus DATKKG01. The sequence goes on along the minus strand of CAYYVT010000150.1, from coordinate 28,462 downwards.
CCTGGTTGGTGACGACGACGGCGATCCCGTAGATCTCGGCCAAGCGAAGTATGGTGTGCATGAACTTGTTGAGCCTCTGCTGCCTCTCGGCCAGCGTGCCCCTGCCGAGGTATTCAGCCCTGAAGTGGGCGACGGCCGAGTCTATCACGACGAGCTTGACTTTGGATTTCTCGATCAGGGAGCCCAGCTCCCTCACGATGAGCTCCTGATGGGCGCTGTTGTACGCCTTGGCGACTATTATGCCGTCCAAAGAGGCCGCCGCATCGAAGCCGCGAGATTCGGCTATCTCCGCTATGCGCTCGGGCCTGAAGGTCCCCTCGGTGTCGACGTATATAGCCCCTCCTTCCAGCCCGCCCTTCCCCTGCGGCTGCTGCACCATCACAGCGAGGGTGTGGCATATCTGACTCTTACCTGACCCAAATTCACCGTAGAACTCCGTTACGGCCCCGGTCTCCACCCCGCCGGCGAGGAGGTCGTCCAGGTTCTTGGAACCGCAGCTGATGCGCTCGATGTTCTTCCTGCGAGTGTAGAGCTCCTTGGCGGAGATGAAGTCCTTCTCAAGCAGGTTCATCTCGATGAGCTTCGCCCTGGACTTGTTGATCAGCTCAGCGGCCTTGGCGGTGTCCCCGTTCAGGCAGTCGGCCACGTCCCCGACCCCGCGGGCGGCCAGGTCCATCAGGCTGTAGATGCCAGCCTCGTGAAGCTTCTGCTTAGTGACGGGGCCAACGCCCTCTAGCGTGTCCAGCTCCAGATCGGGTTCGACGGCCATTCCGATTCCAAGCGAGATAACGGTGAGGCGTTATTAAGGGTATGGCGGCCTCACGGAAAGAGTCGGTTCATGGTCCTGGGGAAGATGGAGGCGCTTCGGATGTGCTTCAGGCCCAGCATCCACCTCATGACCCTCTCGACGCCCATGCCGAAGCCGGAGTGCGGAGGGAGGCCGTACTTCCTCAGTTCGAGGTACCAGGTCATCGAGGCTGGGTCGATGCCGAAGTCCTGGACCTTCTTGTAAAGGACGTCGTATTCATGGATCCTCTGGCCTCCCGTCGCAAGCTCGCCGTAGCCAGGAGCGAGGAGGTCGGCGCTCATGGTGGCCTCGGGCCTCGCTGGGTCGCTCACATGGTAGAAGCTCCTTGCCTTCACGGGGTAGCCCGTCACGAAGACGGGCGCTTCGAACTCCATCGAGACCACGTTCTCCGCCTCCGTCCCAAGGTCGTCTCCCCACTCCATGGAGACGCCCTTCCGATGGGCGATCTTGAGCGCCTCGTCATAGGTTATCTTGGGGAAGGGCGAGTCCGGGACCTTGACGGCCTTACCGAGGACCTGGAGTTCGGGCTTGCACCCCTCCTTCACGCCAGAAGCTATCTCCGTGACCAGCTCCTCCTCCACCTTCATGAGCTCAGGGAGCCCGATGAAAGCCACCTCTGCCTCGATCATCCAGAACTCGGTGAGGTGACGGCTGGTCTTCGACTTCTCGGCCCTGAAGGCCGGCTGCATGATGAAGACCTTCTCGAAGGCGCAGATGGCGGCCTCCTCGTAGAGCTGGGCGCTCTGGCTGAGGTAGGCAGTTTGATCGAAGTACTTGACGGGGAAGAGGGTCGAACCCCCCTCGACGGCGGCCTTAACCAGGAGGGGAGCCTGTATGAGAGTGTATCCACGCCTGAAGAAGTACTGAGTGGTCAGGTCGATGACCCTAGACCTGATCCTGAGCACGGCCGAGGTCTTGGGGCCGCGTATGGCCAGGTGCCTCATGTCATAAAGGGCGGTGGGAGATCTGATGGCGCTGCGGGTTATGGGCCAAGGCGCGCTCGAGGATATGACCCTGAAGTCGTGCAGGGAGACCTCCTTCCCACCTGGGGCCCTTGGGTCGTCTTTCAGGACCCCCTTCGCATAGACCGCCGACTCGATGGGGATGCCTCGGGCCTCCTCCCAGATGGAATCGGGGACCGACCCCTTCTTGGCGGCCAACTGGATGTAGCCAGAGCCGTCCCTGAGCCTGACGAAGACGAGGCCTCCGACGACGTTGCTGACGCTCACCCACCCCAGAAGCTCAACGGTCGTCCCGGCAGGAGCCCTCAGCGCCTCGGCGGCGGTGTGGCTTCTCTTCGGCCAGGCCTCTTTCGTCATTCTCACCAAACTAGGACATAACTTACCCTGCGGGGTGGTTTTAAACCTTCAGGATTTCACCGCCGTCTCCCGACTTGAGAGGCTTGGAAACCTTGATCAAGCCATCACGACCCGTAGGTGTGGTCGAAGGCGTCGGGGGTGGGCCTTCGTTGCGGCGAACCGCTTCTGGCCTTCACGGTGGACATCCAATGACTGCTTCGTCGGGATGAACCCCTCTTCTGACCGAAGGCTAGAGGTAGCCCCTTAGCACTCCTACGGTGTTCGCGACGCCGTCGGACTCCAATGCCGCCTTCTGAACTTCGGCGGCACGGCTTTCATATGAGCCATCCTCCAATAGTTCGCACACGGCCTCGGCAGCCTGTCGGGGGGTTACCGTCAGGGGGTTGAGGGCCCTGGCGAAGCCCAGCCTCTCCGCCTTGGTGGCGTTCCCCCACTGCTCCCCGTGATACGGGATTGGTATGAAGAGGCCGGGGCTCCCCCTCATCATCACCTCCGCGATGGTCGTGTGGCCCCCTCTGGCGATGACGAGGTCGCTCGCCGCCATGAGCTCGTCCTTTATGGGGCACCACTCGAAGAGCGTGAGCCCCTCCAGAAACTGGGGGCGGGGGTCGCCCGTCGGGTCGCCGAAGGAGACCACCAGGCTGACGTCGCCACCTATGATGGGCAGGACCTTCCTGACGAGATGGAGGAGACCGGATCGGCTGTTCCTCGGCCCACTGATGAGCGCGAAGACGAGCTTCTTCCTCGAGGCGAACTTGGAGCGCGTGGCCCTTCTCGCCTCGGCGGAGACCTCCTTTGCCCGGATCATGAATCCAACATACTTCAGCTTCCCCGCTGCGACCTTGACGTTCCAAAGCTGCTGCTCGGACAGCGTGTAGGGCGGCGGGAGGTCGGGGGCGAGGATGATCCTGCTCCTGTCCCAGGCCAGGGCGAGGAGCTCTGCGGACACCCTTTCGATGGGAAACTTCAGGCCACCGGCCACGGGGGGCAGGGATATCCTCAGCTGGTTGATGACCAGAACGCTGGGGATTCCCGAGAGCCAGGCCGCCATGACCGAGGAGAGCCGGGAGTCTGAAAGCACCAGCTTCGGCCTCATCCTCAGCATGATCTCCCTCTCAAGCATGGTCTGGCGGGCGAAGTTGACATATGCGTAGGGGAACCGTCGGAGAGTCCTCTTGAACGCCATCCTCCCCGCTTCGCCCCATTCGACGTCCACTGGCGGGACCTCGGCGCACGGAAGGCCGGCGTTGTTGAGGAATTCGAGGCCCTCCCCCCAGGAGGTAAAGTAACATTCAGCATCGCTGGCGAGGGCCTGGGCGACAAGTGAGGACCTGGCGACGTGGCCCAGACCGGAGCCGTAGGCCCCGAAGTGCACCCTGTCACGAAGGCTCAAGGGATAACTTCCTCACCGGCCCGGTTGGCGCCGTCTCCTCGAAGACGATGGCCTGGAAAGTCGAGAGCTCGATTTGGCCGGAGAGCCACAGGTCGGGGGTTGCCCCGGCTTTCATGCAGGCGTATGAAAGGTATGTGTCGATGTCCCACTTCTCCTCCACCGGAACCTGAGGGAGCAGGAGGCCCGAGCCTCTCATCCATCTGACGATGACGCCGTCCCGCCCGATGACCACCTTCTCCCGATATTCCTTGGGCGAAACCACCGATACCTTCGACGGCTGTGTTAGGACGCTTACTTCGAAGGTCAGGTTCGGAAGCTCGCCGGCGATGACGGGATCGAACCTCGGGTCGGAGAAGGCCGCGTCGATGGCCGAATTCCTTACAGCATCGGCGAGCCGCTCGCTCGGGTAAGGCCTCCCTATGCATCCGCGCAAATCACCCCCCGGGTAGGTGCGGATGGTGACGAAGGCTCCTCGCTTCTCCTGAAATCTCCGCTGAGGTTCAGGAAGGGCCTCCTTCGACTTGATGCCGAGAAAGGACTCCACCGTGCGCCTTGCCGTCAGGACCAGATACCTCCCCTCCTCGAGGGAGTAATCCTCCGCTGTCAAGCCTTCATGGCCTCCTTCACCTGTTCGTCGAACCTGGAAAGGCGGAACCAGTGGCTCCCTTCCCAGTACACGTGATGGCACGACGAGCACCGATAAAACTTCTTCTGGCGGGAGAGGACCCCGGCGGGCACGGCATCCAGCACCTCGCCCGTCTCAGCCGGGACCACCACGCCATTGCACGAGGGGCACCTAGCCGACGAAACCTCCATGGTGGGTGAGATGCCCAGCCCTCCGAAGACCTGGGCCGCCATGGCCACCTCGCCCTTGGCCGAAACCAAGATGCAACCTATGCCCTTCTTCAGCGCCTGGCGGTGTAGCTCCCTGTCGGAGGTCAGGAGAGTCCGCCCCTCTATTCTACTCTTGTCGAGGAGCTCGGCGTCCTCCAGGTCAGAAAAATATAGGACGTCCAGTCCATAAAGCCTGAGCTTCCTCGTAAGAGAGCCCAACATCCCATCCGCGACGAGCTTGGGTGCCAACTGCGTCCTCCGCTGGATGACGTCTCCGCTACTGCTTCTCTGGCGTCTCCGCGCTGCATTCCTCGCAGATGTACCTTCCGTCCATCTCGAGGAGGTAATCCGACCACTGGTTGCACAAATCGCAGTAGCCAGAAACGAATCCGGGGGTCCTACGGCTCTCGCCGGTGAGTATCCTGGCCTTCTCCGATACGATGTCGACGAGCTCGGGGGTCACGCTCAGCACGTCGGACATCGAGATGATGCCTACGACCTTGTTGCGGTGGAGGACGCCCAGCCTCTTTATTCCGAGCTTGCGCATCATCCTGGCAGCTTCAGTGACTTCCTTCGAGGCATCTATGGTGTAAAGGGGGGCCGACATCACGTCCCTGGCCCTGGTTTCGCTCGGCCGAAGGTCCATGGCGACGACCTTCTTGACCATGTCACCATCGGTGACCAGCCCCCGGACCTTGCCATCATCTATGATGACGACGCTTCCAACCTTGGACTCAACCATCTTCTTGGCAAGGCTGGAGATCGTATCTTCGCTCGATCCAGAGACGAGTGGCGAGTTCATCACTTCCCGAACGAAGATGGTGAGCGGGATTCGCCTCTCCAGCGCCAAGTGGCCTCAGCGGGTAACTCGTGGCGGTCTCTTTTTAATGGTTTTCCCTTAACGCGGAGGATGCGTCTTCTTCAGCCCGGGCGGCCTCCCCCCTGAGAACGCGAAGCTGGCGCAACCGACCGGTCGGGAGCGCCCGGATGAATTCATCGATGTGGAGGCCTTCGGCGAAAGCCCTTTCGTCGCCCTCCAGGTGGGCAACTAGCTCTCGCTTGGCCTTCTTCGCCGCCTCGGAGGTCTGCAGGTGGCCGGGGACCAGCTCGATCACCGTGGCGCACCTCCGGACTAGGGCGCTGGCCGGGCCGCTGAGGAGCATCATCTCCCCATCCACTAAACCGACTCCTATGGAGACGCGCAGCTCTATCCCCTTGACGTAGCTCCTCTCCCCTTCCACGACGAAGCTACCTCTTGGCAGGTATTGCCCGGAAGGGGCACCCCTACGAACCTGTTCGGGCCTGACGTAGTAGGCGTCGGCGGAGGCAAGGCCCTCCCTCCACGCCCTGCTGTACGACACGGTGGCCTCCGCCACCTCCCTGACGCTCTGCGGGCCGGCCGCCTGACCTCCCTTGAGCACGAAGAAGGCGGAGCCAGGGATTTCGGTGTGAAATACCAGGTCGGAGGGCTCGAGATGCTTCCTGACGAGCAGGCCGTTGCTGCCGGCGTCGCGCCCCCCCATGGCGAAGAACCCTTCGGAGGTGTAAAACCACCTGAACTTCTCGAACCATCTCCGCTCCCTCCTTTGGCGCGTTACAGCCCTGGCCCCTGCCTCCCTCTCGATGGAGGAGGAGAGCTCCCCCCTGCGCTTTTGGAGGCGCTCTAGCGCTCCTGACAGCTTCTCCGCGCTAGCCTCGGCCACCTTGGCCTCCGTGAAGACCCTGGAAGCCAACGCGTAGGGCGATTCAATTTCGACGCTCCTACCTTCCAGAGACCAGCGGCTAGAGCCTGTGTCATATCGCAGCCTGGAGATGGGCTCTAAATCGATGGCGGCCTTTCCATATTCGACGTTGCCGGTCATTATCGATGAGGCCACCTCTTTCAGTCGGGTCGACTTCCTTCGCAGGGCTTCCAGCTCCTCCGCCTTGGAGGAGATGCTCGAGTCCAGCTTCTTCAGGTCGTCCTGGTCTGGCTTGACGCCTTCTAGGGCGAAGCCCTCCACCACCCTGGGGGTGAAAATCCCGTCCATTGCCTCGAGGATATCGGGGTAGACCTTCTCCTCGTATGGTGCGCCCAGGGCGAGCCTGACGGACGAAATCTCGACGGGTATGCCTCCCCGGAAGTAGACGTACGCCTTGCCGGCCGCCATGGACTCCTCGGCGATCCCCCTAAGGGCGCCCAGGACCGATTCCCTCTCATCGGTGGAGAGCGACGAGCCCGCCCTCCCCTTGGCGATGCCGGCTCGAGCCAATGCCTCTTCAACTATCCTTCGGGGGATCGCGAGGTTTCGGCCAAGGAGGCGCTCGACGGGGTCGGATGGCGACAGGATCCCAGAGAGCTCGCCAATGGTGACCTGGCCAGGAGGGAGGGATCTGGATTTCGGGGGCATGTACTCGATTCCGGTCCTGACGGACCTGTTGCTCACTTCGAGGGTGTTCAGGCATGCCAGCACCTTCGAAGACCCGTCCAGGAGGATGACGTTGCCTGCACCGAAGAACTCTCCCACGAGGGCGAAGTTTCTCTCAGGCTGAGAGAAGTCGAAGGAAATCATCCTCTCCCCTTCGGTGGCCCTGGAATTGACGAATTTGGCCCTCTCGAGGTTCGCCCTAAGATCCGACACAAAGCGGTCCGCCGGGGCCCGAGGCAGCTCGGCCATCGTGGTCCATGCCCCGATGCGAGGCGAAAGGAGCAGGGAGATTTCGGGTCGATCGCTCATGTGGAGCTTGATGATGACCGTAGATCCACCTGTCAGGTAAATGTTATTAACGTAATATCCACATAGGGTCGAAGAGAGCTTGCCTGCCAAGGACCCAAACTCCAAGCCTGACAAATCCAAACGGAATCTCCCTCCGCAAAAACCAGTAGGCATGTCTCCGCTAGATAAAGTGTACTGGTCCCGATGCGTGATGGCGGTCCTGGCTGGAATCACTTCGGGCGCGACCTTCACGCTTCTGTCGCAGCCCACCGGCGGCTTGAGCCTATTGATCTTCTTTTACTTCTTGAGCGTCATCGTCGCTCGAGCCCTCGTCGGCAGCTCCATAAGCAGTGAGAGACAGCTGTACACCCAGGGGTGGGGGACCTTCTTCCTCCTCTGGTTCATGGTCTTCTCTCTTTACGCCACCTTTTTCCTCTACCCCGCCTAGGCCCTTCGCATAGAGAAGCCAGGTCTTGATGTAGGCGCCATCAAGCGCTCCGAGGAGCACCCCCCCTTCCAGTTTGGAGAGCAGATTCATGGAGGGAAGGACCCTGTCCTGCTCAGGGAGGGCCTCCAAGGCCGATATGCCTCGGACGGCCATCTGGACGCCCTCCTTCTCCTCAGAAGGAAGCCGGCTGTCGGCCACCATCGTTGTAGCCGACGGAAGGTCGCTCTTGGCGAGGGAGATGACCTCCACGAGCCAGCCGTCTTCGGCGTTCATCTCAGACATCCACTATCCCGGCGGGGCCGATGGCGTATTCGGCCTTTGCGCGCGAAGCAAGGTCGACGGCAAGCCACCGGTCTCCGTTCCTCCGAAGGCTAACCCGAGTGTGTATATAAGCTGCGGTGTGCTCGACTCCGAGGGGATACGTTAGGCCGGCATCGGGGTTGTAGCGGACGCCGTTCGTCATCACCACGAGGGCATTTTTCGTGAGCGCAAAGAAGGCCAGCCGCCTGCAGAATAGCGAAAGGCGCGACGTCTCGCGAGGCAAGGATCCTCCTCCGTAGAAGGGATCGCTGAGGGAGTCGACCAGGACCGCAGAATAGCCCTCGGAGGACAAGGCGCCATCAATCGAGGAAACCAGCCTCTCGGAAGTCCTCGCCTCCAGCACCTCCACATTAGCCAATACGGGCTCAGGCTCCACATTTCTGAGCGTGGCGATCTGGTGAAGTCTTTCGGGGCGAAAGGTTCCTGTGGTGTCAGCAAAGAGCAGCCTCCCCGCGCTCAGAGGGAAGTTGACGGCGACCGTGAAGAGGAGCTGGGACTTGCCAGTGCCGCTGTCTCCTGAGAACTCTGTGAGGCGGCCGAAGGCCACTCCCCCGCCTAGCATGGAATCGACCGAGACTGACCCGGTGCTTACCCTCAAAGAAGCGCGCTCGGGGTGGCTAAAGGGGGCGACTGGGTGCGGGCCGCTGCTCGGGCTTTCATCGTCGAGGGGCATTCTTCCCAGATGAGCTGAAACGAAACGATGCTAAAAATGTATGCAGGGCGGGGAAATCGCCCACCATATCTGGCGTTGGACAGCGAAACGTCAGGAACGGTTGCAGAAGGCTTTTATTATCGAGGGTTATGGGTCTTGTCGACTTGAGCGAGAATCTCCCTGCCAGCTCCTCGATGAAGAAGCCGCTCTTGGTGCTGCAGAAGGCGATAAGCAAGCCGGTACGGGTGAGGCTGAAGAACTCCGAGGAGTACAGGGGGGTAATGGTCAACATCGATCCGTACATGAACGTCTTCCTTTCGGATGCCGCTGAGTTTGACGACGGAGGCGCCATGGTGACGAACTACGGGAAGGTCGTGATCCGTGGCAACAACGTCCTGTTCGTGATGGTCGAAGAAGCCCTCAAGATCTGACATCGCGGCCCAGGATTTCGGATGCCGCGCTCTTGGCGTCGTAGCCCAGGCCGAACCTCCTGTTGAAGAACCTGACCACGTTGGACACGTCTCGCTTCAGCTGATCGGGCGCATTGGGATGGGATTTCCTGATGGCCTGCGGCCAGTCGATAAGGACGACGCGGTGTTCAGGGGTCAGGAGGACGTTGTATTCGCTCAGGTCACCGTGCACGACGCCAGCGGCGTAGCAGCCATGTATGGCGAGGAGCACCGCCGAGAGCACCGAACTAGCGTCGTCCAGCTCCTTGACCTTGTATAGCGGGATCCCCAGCTCCATCTCCATCATTACGGTGTGATACATGAAGGTCCTCACTTTGGGCACTGGGAGGCCGGCCCCTTCCAGCCCTTTCAGGACCTTCGCCTCCCTGGCCGCAGCTTGGATGTTGGCGGCCAGCCAAGCATGCTCCTCAGGCCCGGAATATCCTCTCTTCCTCTTGATGTCCCTGAAGCTGATCCGTCCGAGCCTGAAGAACTTTAGGGCGAAGGTCCCCTCGTCCTTGTCGAGGGCCTCAAACACGTCGGATTCCTTCCCCATGGCTATGGAGGGTCCCAGCCTGGTGAGGAGCCCCGCCTCCGAATAGGAATGCAAGGCCAAGGCATCGAGGCCCTGGCCAAGGAGCCTGTAGCCCTGCCTGTCGCCGTTCACCAGGCCGATCTTCTCCAGTCTTGAGAGGTGAAACTGGGCCCGCTCCCTTGGCTGAGAGCTGAGCGTCGCCATGACCTCCAGGGGGACCCTGTCGAAGTTCTTCAGCGAGCGGACGAACTCCTTCAGGAGGAGGTAGTCCTCCCCCTGGAGTAGCTCGGTGGCCTGGGCTGCGCGCCTCACTTGCGACAAGCGGACTCTTCGGCGGATATCTCCCTTATTAGAGTGCGCGCTGGTGCTTCCGCAAAGCAGTTAAGGATGAGGCCTTGTCTCGGAGGTGAGCCAAGATGTTCGAGCCCCACACTCGGGTTACGAAGATTGCGTACAGCGCGGTCATGGCTGCCTTGATTGCGGCGGCGACCACCGCGCTGACCATCCCCGTCCCCGCCACGAGGGGCTACTTCAACCTGGGAGACCTGATGGTATACACCGCGGCCGTCCTGATGGGGCCTTTGGTGGGCGGAGTGGCTGGAGGCATCGGGTCGGCCCTCTCCGACACTTACCTTGGGTACTATGCGTTCGCCCCTGGTACGCTCATAATAAAGGGCATCGAAGGGCTCATCGTGGGATCACTCTGCAGCAGGAGGGAATCCGCCATGGTCAAGATGCACTGGAAGGAGATCACGCTGGCTATGAGCGCCGCAATGTTCCTGCTCCTGGCGCTGATGGCGTCATACTACTTCACAGGGGGACTTGTGTTCGGGATGGACTTCATCGGTGCCTTAGGGGGTGCCCATTCCTACAGCGCCTACCTGGACGCCTGGCTCATCGGAGCGGCCCTGCTGTCGGTTCTGGTCGCCTACAGGGGGATGCGATCCGACCCGAGCCTCGGATGGACCACGCTGAGCATAGTAATTGGCGGGGCTGAGATGATAACGGGCTATTTCCTGTACGAAGTGCTGGTGCTAAGGGAAGGCGTGTTGGCAGCCTCCGTCGAAGTTCCCGTCAACATGGCCCAGCTTGTATTCGGGCTCTTGGGCTCCCTCTTCGTCACAGGCGGGGTGACCGCCGTCTTCAAGAGGCCTGCCGCTCAGGCCCGGCGACCACAGCCTCCATGAACGCCTCGAAGACCTGCTCGGGGGCGCCCGGCCTGCTGGAGAACTCCGGGTGGAACTGGGTTGCCATATAGAACCTGTTGTTAGGGATTTCGAGTATCTCGGCCCTCAGGCCGCCATCGCTGAAGCCGGAGTATACGGCCCCCTTCTCTTCGAGCCTGGAGCGGAGCTGGGGGTTTATCTCGAATCGGTGCCGGTGTCTCCTCCGAATGACGTCGCTGCCGTAGATCTTGCGGGCGAGCGTCCCCTCCTTCAGCCTGATTTCGTGTCCGCCCAGCCTCATGGTCCCTCCCATGTCGCTTACGGCGGTCTGTTCTGGAAGCAGGTCCACCACTGGCTCGGGGGTGTCGGGGTCCAGCTCAGTGGAATTGGCCCGCTTCATGCCCACGACCGACCGGGCGAAGGCGACGGAGGCGAGCTGAAAACCAAAGCAAAGGCCGAGGTAGGGGATGTCGTTGACCCTGGTGAAGTCGGCGACGGCGATCTTCCCTTCGCTGCCTCTCTTGCCGAAGCCGCCCGGGATGACGACTCCGTCGAAGGCCTTCAAGGGCTCGGGGCTCTCTCTTTCGAACCTCTCCGAATCGATCCACTCGAGCTTCAGGCCAACCTTCAGGTTGGCCGCGGCATGGTGGAGAGAGTGGTTGACGCTGACGTAGCTGTCGGCGAGGTTGACGTACTTGCCCACCATGGCGACCTTCACCGTCCTGTCGAACTTGATGAACCCAGAGACTACGTCGGGCCACCTCCCCCATTCGACTTCCTTAGGGGCTATCTGCAGCCTCCTGAAGAGGGGCTTCAGGATTCCATCCTCAGCCAACAGGCCGGGGAGCAGGTAGACGGATTTCAGGTCTGGGTTCGAAATGACGGCATCTGGGTCTACGCTGGTGAAAAGGGAGATCTTCCTCTTCGCCTCGGGGGTCAGCCCTGTCTTGCTCCTGACGACTATGATGTCGGGCTGGATCCCTATCCTTCTAAGCTCCTGGACGCTGTGCTGCGTGGGCTTCGTCTTAATCTCCCCGACTGGGTCCAACGTGGGAGCAAGGGTGACGTGGATGAAAAGGACGCCATCGGCCCCCTCCTCCATCCTCATCTGGCGAAAGGCCTCCAAGAAGGGGAGGCTTTCTATGTCTCCGACCGTTCCGCCGCACTCTACCAGCAGGATGTCCACTCCGCTTGACGCGGCGACCTCGCGTATGCGCCTCTTTATTTCATCGGAGATGTGGGGGATGATCTGCACACAGCTGCCCAGGTAATCTCCCTTTCTCTCCCTTCTGATGACCTCCTGATAGATCTGGCCAGTGGTGATGTTGTGGTCCCGGGTCAGGTCGTCGCTCAGGAACCGTTCGTAGGTCCCCAGGTCCATGTCACATTCGCCTCCGTCATCTGTGACGAAGACTTCGCCATGTACGATCGGGTTCATTGTCCCCGCGTCGACGTTGAGGTAGGGGTCTATCTTGGCTATGGTGACCTTAAGTCCCGCCAGCTTGAGCAGCTTCGCCGTCGAGGCGACGGTCGCTCCCTTGCCAAGACCTGACATAACACCTCCGGTGACGAACACGAACTTGGCCTTACGAAGATTCGGCTCCGGCATAGAAAGGCTACAGTGGAGATGCTCTTAAACCCTTTTCCTGGGTCACTTCACGAAGGGATAGAGGATCTCTCCCAGGTCGGCGATGTCGACGAGGAGGCGCCTGATGTCCTCCAGCCTGTCGGCCACCTCGGACAGGGTATCGTCCTTCCGAAGACCGTCAAGGAAGGACTCGGCGTCATTGGCCTTCGCCAGGAAGGAGGGGTATGCAGTCCCTTTCGCCCCTAGAAAGTAGGAGGTAGCCATGTCTTGGAGCTCTGCGAGCCTTGATCCTGAGTCCGCCAGGCGTTCCGACCTCGAAGCCTGGAGGGGGATGAGGGGCTTCAGGAGGGAGGCCAATGCGTAGGAGTGGTCTCCGAGGAGCTCGACGTTGTGGGCTGCCACTCTATAGTCCAGGCACTGGACGTTGGTCAGGCCTAACTTGGCGGCCATCCTCGTGTCGGCCATAGTGCTCCTCAGCAGCCGGACCATGAGGAAGAAGAGCCTGTTGATGTCCACATCGCGCTGCATTACGTCCTCCAAGAGCGAGGGATCGGCCTCTGCGGCCGCCTGGAGGGCGTCTACATACATACTTCTGGCCAGGTTGTTCATCCTCCTATAGAGCTTCTCAGGGGGTATCGTGTCGATGTCAAGGAGGAACTGTAGCGTCAGGCTCGTGGGCTCCTCGCCCACTACTTCAAGGCCGAGAAGGCCGTGCACCGACTCCCGAAGGAACTTCTTGACCGTCGCTATCTGAGCCCTGTCCCCGGCGACGTTGATGATGTTGTACCCTAGCAGGTAGGCCGCCGTCACGTCCCTGATGACCGCCTGAGGGTCAACGCCGGTCGCCTTGACGGAGACATAGCTCTTCTCCTCTGCGCCGACTACGTCCTTGGGGTAGACTATTATGGCCCCCGACGGCGTCTCCTCCAATCCTACCGTGTCCCCCTGCTGCAGCCGACTCTTCGTGACCCAGGCCTTTGGCAGTGAAACCAAAAGGGTGCCGCCGCCTAGGGCCTGGAGCTTCCTGTAGTCCATTCCGTCTTTAAACATCTCTGTAGCACTATAAATGCGCGCCTAGAGGTCTAGACGTAGACGAGAGACTTCTCGAAGTGGGTCAGGACCAGCGGCTTTTCTCTCACGATCAAGGAGTCCTCGATGCGTATCCCATATCTCCCCTTCACGTAGACACCCGGCTCAACCGTAACAGCCATGTTCTCCTTCAGCACCTCCTGATCTCCTCGTCGGATGGATGGCGCTTCGTGAACGTCGAGCCCGACGCCGTGCCCTGTTCCGTGGACGAAGAGATCCTCGAGCCCAGCCCCTGCCAATGGGGCCCTTGTCGCCCTGTCGACTTCGTCGGTCTTGACGCCTGGCCTTATGACTTCGATCCCAGACAGCTGGGAACGGAGGACCGCGTCGTAGGATCTTTTCATTTCGTCCGAAGCGGACGAAATAGCGAAGGTTCGGGTGGCGTCGACCACGTAGCCTCCGAACCTGAGGACGTAGTCGCATACCACCAGGTCGCCTCTCTCCATTTCCCGCTCCGTCGTGTACGCGTGAGGGTACGAGCCGTTGGCGCCTGAGGCTATGATGAGTGGGTTGAGGGTACTAACATACGCCGGAGGGTCGGCTTTCATCCGGACCATCTCATCGAGGACCGCGGCGGCCACCGTCCTCTCATCTATCCCAGGCGAAAGGAGCTCGGCAGTGACTCCGTAGAGCTTGTCCATGACCTTGCCGCCTTCGACGAGGAAGGAGATCTCGGCGTCGTCCTTCACTTCCCGAGCCGACATTATGGCCTGTGGGTCCGCCGACAGGCCAGAGGGCAGGAAGGACGCAAACCTGTCGAAGGTTGAAACGTCCACGTTGTCGATGAGGGCCTTCCGACTCCCTACGGCCTCCTTGAGCTTGTTCGTCATGTCAGGCCCGCGCTGGCCCCCTATCACCCCCACATCGGTGGCGGAGTCCTTCGCCCTTTCGAGCTCTAGGGCAGGGACGATCAGGAATGCGCCACCCCGAGCGATTACGACCGTGGCCTCTCCCCAGAACCCTGTCAGATAGTACACGTTCTGAGGTTCGCAGGCCAGCACCGCTTCGTATCCCTTGGCTTGGGCATAGTCCAAGACCTTTCGATGCCTCGAGGAGTGGTCGACATTCATTGCGTTTCGCGAAGTGTGGGAGAGGCTTCGTATTTAGCCTTTCCTCGCAGCCACGTCTTGCGGTCTTCTTCACAGCTTAAATACCATAGAGGCTGATTCCCCCGTAAGCGCGCAACTGGCTTGGTTCACATCAGCAAGCTGACCATCAAGGGGTTCAAGTCGTTCCCCCAGAAGCAGGTAACGGTCGCCCTGGAGCCAGGCCTTAACGTAATCACCGGACCCAATGGCTCGGGCAAGTCCAACATCATCGACGCCATCAGGTTCGCCATGGGCGAAAACAGCGCAAAGTCCCTGAGGCAGAATACCATGACGGGGCTCATCTATGATCCGGGGACGGGGGCCACCGAGCTGGCTAGGGTTTCTGTGACCTTCGAAAACCAGGACAGGTCCCTGGCCGTGGACGAAGATCGCGTCACCGTGGTGAGGGAGCTGAAGCCGAACGGCGATAACTCGTACTTCATCAACGGCCGCAAGATCTCGAGGAACTCCTTGGTGGAGATGCTCGGCGCGGCTCACATAACCCCGGAGGGGCTGAACGTCATTCCTCAGGGAGCCATAGGGAGGCTGGCTGAGCTTCACCCCAACGAGAGGCGCCAGATCATAGAGCAGGCCATAGGGCTAAAGCACTTCGATGAGAAGAAGTCAGAGGCCCTGGACAGGCTGCGGGACGCTGACAATCAGCTGGCCGTCTCGTTTGCCAAGCTCGACGAAAGGAGGGGAAGCATAGAGCGTCTGGAGCTGGAGAGGAACGACGCACTCAGGTTCAAGCAACTTGACGGTGAAATCAACAGGTTGAGGAAGGCCATCAGCCGGAGGCGGCTGGAGGAGGTGGAGGGTCAGCTGTCCACCCTGACAA
The DNA here is from genome assembly GCA_964475215.1 of uncultured Nitrososphaerales archaeon. Classification (GTDB taxonomy): domain Archaea; phylum Thermoproteota; class Nitrososphaeria; order Conexivisphaerales; family DTJL01; genus DATKKG01. Next base: position 13,238 of record CAYYVT010000150.1, on the reverse strand, counting down.
AGAAATCCGCCGAGCTCGTTGCGCAGCAGGAACAAGGCAAGGCGAGGGTAGCAGAGATGGAGGCCTCCTTGAAGGAAATCGAGGCGGAGAGGGACGCCTATTACGGAGCCAACGTGTCAGTTCCCAGCCAGGAGCTCATCGACCTCGGGCTCGAAATAGGGAAGCTGGACACTCGGATCAAGGACCTTCAGGATAGAAAGGGCGAATACGAACTCACCCTGTCGACCCAGAGCCAGACCGCGAAGCAGCTGGGAGGGATGCTCGCCTCCCTTGAGAAGGAAGTCGTGGGAGTCGAGGGGGAGATCGCTGGCCTCCAGGGGGAGCTTCGCGGCTTGGACGAAGCAGGGCGGGCGGAGGCCGAGAGGAAGAAGGAGCTCCTTAGGGGAAAGGAGAGGATGGCCTCGAAGATCCAGAAAGTGGAGGTCAAGGACATCAGGCTGGGCGAGAGGAAGGACAGGGCTGATATCGCAGTATTTGAGCTAAGGGCGAAGGTGAAGAAACTTGAGTCCGACCTCATAGGAGCTACCAAGGCCCATGATGACCTCTCAAGGAAGTACGACGAGGTCAAGGCCATGGTGGACACCATGAGGAAGCAGCTCTCCGAGCTGGCGGAGGACACAGAGGCCTCGAAGGGCCTCCTAAAGGAAGCCGGCGACAACGCAGAGGCCTTTGCAAAGCAGAGGGAGAAGGTATCGACGGAGGTCACGGTGGCGGAGGGCATCCTCAGCAGCGCGACCCAGACCATCCTCAAGTATGAGTCTGGGAAGGAGATCGCAGAGAAGTTCCTGACGGAGGAGTTCAACTCCCAGAAGGTGGAGGAGCTCGCCAAGTCAGGCGTGGTGGAGGGGTACAGGGGGAAGCTATCGGACGGAATCGAATTCAAGGAGCAGTACGCTTCAGCCGTGAAGGCCGCGGGCCAGGAATGGCTCTCCGCCCTGGTCGTCGACGACATGCAGGGCCTCCTGCAACTCGCCGCATTATCGAAGAGGCTCAGGAGCGCTAGGATAAGGATCCTTCCAGTGTCCGAACTCAGGGGCGCCCCGGTGCCGAGGGTGCCCTATGGCGAGGGAGTGTTGGGAAGGCTGAGCGACTTCGTGGAGTGCCCCGATGGGATCTCTCCGGCCGTCGATTTTGTGTTTGGGACCACCGTCCTGTGCAGCACGGCGAAGGCTGCCTATCCCCTGTCTAGGAGGGGGCTAAGGTGTGTAACCCTGCAGGGAGACCTCTTCGAGGCTGGAGGCCGGGCCATGGAAACAGGGAAGGTGAGCGACCTCTCCCTGAAGCAGCTTGGCATCAGCGATCCTGAGGAGCTGAAGTATGTCGAAGATTCGCTCAAAGCGTTCAGGATGTCCATCGACAGGCAGAAGAAGGGCCTGGACAGGCTAGCGCAGGGGCAGGAGGGCTTCGAGAAGGAGAAGTTCAAGGTCGCCCTAAGGTTGGAGAACGCCGAGACTCGTCTAAGGACGCTGGTCCCCCTTGTCAGGAGATATGATCGGCTCGAGAGAGCATCGAAACGGCGCATCTTGGCCCAAGAGAAGGAGATGGAGAGGGTCACCGCAAGGCTCGTGGCTGCCAGGGATGCCCTTCCTGGCCTTCGGACTCGGGCTGCGAAGCTTGCAGAGAGGAGAGGGCGTCTCGGCCTCCTGTCCCTTGAGAACGCGTTGGGCAGCCTTGATTCGGAGCTGGCGACCGTATCCAAATCGGAGGAGGATGCGGCTAGGACCATTCTCGCCATCAACGCTTCGCTCTCCACTCTGCAGACCCGGCTGAACAGCGAGCTCAGCCCGAGGGCCTCTCAGGTCCGGGAGTCCCTAGAAAAGTCGAGGTCGGACCTCATCGAGGCTCAAGATGGACTGCCGAAGGCCGTCGAAGGCATAGCCTCCCTGACCGCTCAGAGGGGAGAGCTTTCGGCGAAGGAGGCGAAGATAAGGGAGGCGAGCGAGCAGGCGCTTCCGAAGCTCAAGGAGCTCGAGGCAAGACAGAAGGGTGTTCGAGATGACATCTCAGGCCTGCAGCAGAGGGGCCTGAGGCAGGAGAAGGAGAGGCTTCGGCTGGAGAGCTCCGCCCAGTCCCTCCGGGGTGAAAGGGAGAACATACTTCGTTCGATAGCGGATTTGGGCGTCGAGGAGGAGGTGGAATTTCAGTCGGAGACGGAGGCGCGTCTGTCCACGTTCATTGAGGAACGGTCTTCACTGCAGGGGATGGTGAACCTACTTGCTGACCAGAGCTACAAGGAAGCCTTCATGTCATACAGAGAGGCCTCAAAACGCAGGAACGAGCTGGAGAAGGACAGGAACGCCATAGTGAAGTTCATCGAAGAGGTCGAGTCGGAGAAGAAGAACACATTCATGTCGGCCTACGAGAGGCTCGATAGGGAGCTCCGCGCGATCTTCACAAAGCTTACGGAGGGGTCGGCATGGATGGAGCTTGAGAACCCGGCCGACCCGTTCTCCGGTGGGGTATTCTTGATGGCTCAGTTCCCCATGAAGGCGCCAAGGGAGTCCAGCAGCGCGAGCGGCGGCGAGAAGGCGACCATCGCGGTGTCCTTCCTGCTCGCCTTCCAGTCCGCCTATCCCTCGCCGTTTTACCTCCTAGACGAGATCGACGCGCCATTGGACGCGGTGAACTCGGAGAGGCTGGGGAGGCTCATGGCCGAATGGTCGTCGAGGGCCGAAATCGTGATAGTAACTCTAAAGGAGGCGGTCGTCAGCCAGGCCACCAATAAGATCGGGGTCTACGGGGCGAATGGTGCCAGCAACGCCGTCCGCTACAAGTCCAACGCGGAGGTGGTGGTCAACGTCTGAGAAGGAGGGAGCCACGGAGAGGATCCGCCTTCTGCTTAACCCGGAGCTGGCCACAAGGCAGCGGCCCTGGGACATCTCCATCGAGCTTCTCCTTGAGGACTTCATCCAATATCTCCGGAGGCAGCCCATCCTGGACATGAGGTTGGGCGGCCTAGCCCTCCTGACCTCCTCCATCATCTATAAGCTGAAGGTGGAGAGGCTCTTCTACGACGAAAGGCGATATTCGCGCAAGACGCCGTCAGACCTGGAGGAGCCGGCGGAGGCCCTGTCCGTGCCGTTCAGGCTCCGGGCGCCTGTAAGCGACCTGGACGACCTTGTGGCGGCCCTCGAGTCCCTGATGAAGGAGATCTCGAAGCAACCTTCCTCTCCCCTCGAAGAGGGAGTGTTTCAACCGGGACTCGAAGACAGGGCCATGGAGCAGGATACCGTCGGGCAGATGCTCGGCACATATTCGGACCAGCTCCTTGCAAGGCTCAGCCGGAAGGAGCCGACAGGCTTCGGGGAGCTCATCAGGGGGCTGACGCCCATCGAAGTGGCGAGGGTGTTCATCGTCCTGCTCTTCCTTGCTCACGGTGGAAAGGTGATCCTGGTTCAGGAGGAGGACGCCGAAGACTTCGGCATCATGGGGGTAGGAGAGGCAGTTGCCCGATGACCGCGTTGAGGCTTTCATCGAGGCCGCCCTTTATGCAGCAGGGAAGCCCCTGACTGTGGAGGAGCTCTGCAGGGCGGCCGGAACCACCTCCCGACGGAAGGCCCTTGAAGCCGTCCGACGCATTTCCTCGAGGGTCAACGCCAGCTTCAAGGCCATAGAAGTGGCCCAGGCGGGAGAAGGAAGGTACGTGCTGCAGCTCAGGCCTGAGTACGGTCCGGTGGCCAAGAGGTTCGCCACTCAGCAGCTTCTGAGTCGGTCCGTCCTGAAGACGCTCACCATGATCGCTTACTTCCAGCCCGTGAGCGGCAGCAAGCTCTCGTCGAAGAAAGGGTCCCAAGTTTACGGCCACCTGAAGATCCTCGAGTCGATGGGGTTCATCGCGTCGACTCTGGAAGGAAAGTCCCACATCTACAGCACCACGCCCTTCTTCGCCGAGTATTTCGGTCTCCCGTCGGACTTGGGGTCGATGAAACGAAAGTTGGATAGCCTCTTCGAGGCGCCCGCACCCGGCAAGCCTTAAATGTGCGACGAATGACCCCTAGGAAACTGAAAGGCGAGGCTGATCTGTGAAGAAGCCGATGGAGAACCTTAGGAAGAGGAAGCTCACCGGCGGCCGAAGGGTGCCCTCTAGGGGACGCCGGGGATTCGAGAAGGACGGATACTCCACCGAAACGGTCCTGGGGGGGAAGAGGCTCAACGTGCGGCGCGTTCGAGGAGGCTCGACGAAGGTCTCCGCCGTCCTCATGGACACTGCGAACGTAGTCGACCCAGCCACTCACACTTCGAAGAAGGTCAAGATATCCAAGGTCGTGAGCAACTCCGCCAACAGGGACTATGAAAGGCGTGGGGTGATGACCAAGGGCGCCGTGATCGAGACGGAGGCGGGGAGGGCGAGGGTGACCTCAAGGCCGTCACAGGACGGAGTCGTCAACGCCGTCCTGCTTCAAAAGTAGATATAGCGCGCATGCCCTGATGGGCACCGAATGAAGGATTACGGCAAGCAGGTCTTCTGGTTAGACTATTTCGATTCGGGCTTGAGCAGGGAGGAGGGAAGGCGCGTTAGCCTGCCTATGGCGACGAGGAGCCCCACGGTTGAGGAGCTGGCCCAGGCCGCTCGGCGCCTCGGCTATGAGCCTCATGTGGAGAAGGCGAGGCATCCCTCCAGGCCTACGAAGCCTTCGGGATACATCCAGGTCGAGAAGAAGAGCGGGAAGAAGGAGGCGCTGCTAGCCTTGGCCAAGTCGCTGGCTGATGGAAGGGCACAGCAGAAGCGCTGACCTGCAGGGCAAGCTTAATACCGACCGCGACCGCACCCTACGTGTTTTGCAGGAGATCGGGACCATTGTTCGCAGGGCTCGCAGCGGAATGGTCATAGTCAGGCTGACCAGAGAGCCCGGCGAAGGACAGGTCCTGTTCGACTCAAAGGGGCGTGCTGTCGGCAGGGTGACGGAGGTCTTCGGCCCCGTCAAAGGCCCATATGCCTCCCTGGCACCTTCTACCGACAGGATTGAAGGCCTGGTGGGGGAGAAGGTGTACTCGAGGAGATGAAGGCCAAGTTCGAGAGGGAGGACTCCCAGCCCTCGAAATGCCCTCAGTGCAACTCTCCGCTCATAGGAGACAGGGCGGCTGGCGAGGTCGTCTGCCCCACCTGTGGGTTCGTCCTCCTTGACGAGGTCGAATTCGAAGGCCCCGACTGGAAGGCCGTTGACCCGGAGGACAAGCTGAAGAAGAGTCGTGTGGGGGCTCCCCTCACATACACCCTCCATGACTTCGGGCTCACCACTACCATCGACAGCAGCGGGATGGATTCCCACGGCAACAGGATTACCGGGGACGAAAGGGCGAAGATGGAGCGGATGAAGACCTGGCAGTTCAGGATACGCACCATCGACAGCAAGGAGAGGAGCATGTCCAACGTGCTCCAGAAGGTGCACGAAATCGCTTCCGGCCTGAACCTGCCAGCGAACGTATCCGAGACAGCGGCCTACATCTTCAGGCAATATTCCAAGCCCAACTTTTGCCGTCGGTGCAAGGAGGACATGGAGCCTCCCGAAGTGCCCCTGTGTCTGGTCTGTGGGATCGAGATAATCCGAAAGTGCCCCCAGTGCGGAGTCAGGGGGGCATCGGACGAAAGGTTCTGCCGCTACTGCGGCACTTCGCTGAAGAGCAGCTGCGTGAAATGTGGGAGGGAGTATCCGACGGAGCCCTTCTGCCCCAAGTGTGGCACCCCGCTGCACAGCAGGTCGCGAGGAAAGCAGGTGGCGGGGGTGGCCTCTGCGGCCATCTACTTGGCCTGCCGGAAATGCGAGGTGAACCGCTCCCTTGCGGAGGTGGCCGAAAAATCATACTTGGACAAGAAGGTCGTGGCGAAGTACTATCGACAGATGGTCAAGGAGATGGAGATGAGCAGCGTCCCGATGGCTTCAATTCAGAAGCACATCTCGAAGCTATTCAACAACCTCAGCGGGACCACGAAGATGCCAGAAAGGGTGGAGAGGCTCGCCATCAGTATAGCGACGAACGCATCGGGGGCGGCAATGAGCAGCGGGAGGTCGCCGGCCGGGCTGGCAGCTGCGTTCCTTTACGTTTCGGCCAACCTCCTGAACGAGCACCTCCCTCAGAGAGACGTCGCAGAGGCGGCAGGGATAACCGAAGTGACTATCAGGAAGCGGTGCAAGGAGCTCTTTGAAAACTACAACATATCTGTCAGGGTCCACGCTGCATAGGTTATTGTTGTAAGTCTTTAATCAGTAAGAGCTTTTAGGGACGAAATCGCTTAGAACACTTCGTCCGGCCTAACGGTGTCCTTGGCATTGCAAGAAGCAGATGAAGACCTCATCAGCAAAGTCTACCGCCTGGTGATAGAGCACGGCGAATCGGGGATCCTCCAGAGCGAGCTCTGGAAGGTGCTGGGCCTAACCAGCCGGGACGGATCGAGGATTGCTTCAAGGCTGGAGAAGAGGAAGCTCATCAAGCGTGAGAAGGTCCTGGAAAGGGGAAGGTGGACCTACAAGCTCCTTCCCCTCGTAATCCCCATCGACACGGGCAGCATCGAAGACGCCCCATGCATAAGGTGTCCCGACGAAGAGAGGTGCTTTGTGGACGGCGAGGTCAGCCCTCTGACTTGCCTGAAGATAGAGAACTGGTTCAACCAGGAGTACCTGGTGAGACACGGCGATGCGGCCGCTGCAAGCTAAACGGGACCTTTACAGGCGAAAGGCGAGAAAGGAGGGCTACCGGAGCCGGGCCGCCTACAAGCTCAAGCAGCTCGACGACAAGTTCGACCTCATGAGGGAGGGCGACGCTGTCCTAGACGTCGGTTGCGCCCCGGGTGGGTGGTTGCAGGTAGAGTCGGAGCGGGTGGGCCAGGCGGGGCGGGTGCTGGGGGTAGATCTGAACCCCGTTGAACCGCCCTCTCGCAACGTGGAGACCATGGTGCTCGACATCACTCAGCCCAACTCTCTGAAAGAGCTGGCGTCGAAGCTCGGAGGGAATGTCGACGCCGTCTTTTCTGACCTTTCCCCCACCATGATGGGTGTCTGGGAGGTGGACAGCGGACGGCAGATCGACATGACCAGAGCGGCATTCGACGTCGCCTGCAGGGTCCTCAAGAAGGGCAAGAACGCCGTCTTCAAGATATTCGAGGGGGAGTTCACGGATGAGTTTGTCAGGTATGCTAAGCCAAGGTTCCTGCGCACGGATTTGGCGAAGCCAAAGGCGAGCAGAAGGCAGAGCAGTGAACTCTACTTGGTATGCCTGGGGTTCAAGGGATGAACCTCTCGCAACGCTGAAAGCACCTCCCTTATGGTCGCATCCGTCTTGATGCCCTGGCCGTCGACGCTCGACCTCACGCAGCGGAACCCGTTCGCCACGAGCCTCCCTGATAGCTCCGTAGGGCTGACGCTGGCGATCCCGAGGCCGTCAGTGAGGGAGGGAATCCTGAAGTAAAATGGTGGGAAACCGATCTCTGCCTTGGCCCGGCCAAGCAGGAGGGAATATTTCTTCGCCGGGCCTGAGGAAGCCACAGCCAAAGAGGAGTCCAAGAAGGCGGCCTCGTGGAGGTCTCCCAGCCAGAGAGGGCCGGAAGCCTTGAGCTTTCCTCCACAGGCAGGGCAAGTGCTGGAGGAAGTCGAAGATGCCTCCCGGTGGCCGCATTTGGAGCAATGTAGGAGGTAGCCCAAGTGAACCAACGATGCGTTAGCCCCGGAGGGCGAGATTCGGATGCGGCAGTAGACCCTGGCATAGTGCTGGTCCGCATGGGCGAAGAGCGGCTCTACGACCATGTCGTACACAAGGGCCCTGTGGACCACCAGGCCCATGACGAGCCTGAGCATGGACTCCTTTCCGTAGTCTGTGCGGTGAATCCAGGCCCCATATTTCCTGTAGGCGACCTCCGGATAAAGGCCGCTTAGGACGGCTGTATCGGTAGCCGTGATGCCCAGGAGGCCACCGTCAGCCAGGGCCCTGATGGCTGATTCTACGAATGGGGCGGGCGTCCCGAAGGGGTCAATGTCGACGATGGAGGGCCTCGAATCGGGCTTGGCCAAGGAGGAAAGGAATTGGTTGGCATCAAGGATAGAGAAGTCGATCCTGCCGCTGCAGCCATTGGCCCTGGAAGCCAGCCTGGCCGCCTGAATGGCGGTCGGGTTAAGGTCGTTAGCCCACACATGGGAAACGGCCGGACATTCCACCGCCACCCTGAGCGACCTAGCCCCCACGCCCGCAAGAGGATCCGCCAGGACGGGCCTCGTCGAAAGGCCACGTGCAAAGGCCTCGAAGGCGACGATTGAGATGTCCCGGACGACCTTCCCCCTCGGATTGAAGAAAGCCGGAAAGAGATCAGGAGGGCCCTTCCCAAGGCTCTTCCGGGGGACCAGGAGGGAGGTCCTCCCCTCGGTATGGGCGACGAAACCCTCCAGGCTCAAGTGGCAGCCTCCTTGGAAGCTCTCGCGCGAAAGTATGCGCAGGTGCCGCTCACAGGGCACAGGCCACACCTGGGTGCCCTGGCGACGCATATCCTCCTGCCATGAGTGATCAGGGCAATGTGTCCCTCCAGCCGCCTCCCCGACGGTATGACGGCCTCCAACGCCGACCTGACCTCTTGGTATCCCGCTTTCTGAGGGGCATACCCCATCCGCTTTGACACCCTGTTCACATGCGTGTCGACGGGCACAACGTCTCTGCCAAGGGAGAAGTCCAGCACGATGTCGACCGTCTTGGGGCCCACACCCTTGAAGCCCCCCAAAGCGCTCCTCACGGCCTGGTCGTCAAGCCCTGAAAGGAAGTCCAAGCCTTGCGGGTACCGCCTCATCACGCCGCGGGCGATGGCTTTGATTCGACGAGCCTTCGTGTTGTAGAGGCCGCCCACCCTAATGGCGTCTCCAATCTCCCCCACCCTCGCGTTGCCGAGGGCTTCAGGGGTCACCCCAACCTTGGCCACGAGCGAACCGAAGGCCCTTCCACTGTTCAGATCATTGGTGTTCTGGGAAAGGATAGTATGGACCAGGACCTCAAAGGGCTTCCCCCTGGGCTGAGGCCTGCCCACCCTGTAAAGCCGGATGAGGCTCTCAATCTCGTCCCAGCCCGGGGCCGTCAAGGCAGCCATCATCTTAAATAACGCCTGATATAATCCTTGTCGGTTTTGGCGTCTGTTGAGACGACCCCTAGGTTGGTCCTCCTGACGGGTAGGCCTGGATCAGGCAAGACCACGGTCGTCTCCAAGGTCGTCCTGAAACTCAGGACCGACGGCCTGTCGGTGGGGGGCGTCTATTCGAGGGAGAGGCGATCCCACGGGACGAGGATTGGGTTCGAGATGGTGGACCTCGCCACGGACGGACACGAGACCTTGGCCAGCACGACGTCAATGGGGCCCCGCCTAGGGAGGTACCGGGTGAACTTAAAGGGGCTCGCGGAGTTCGCGGCGCCAGCCGTTTCAAGGGCCTCGTCTGAGAGCGACGTGGTTGTCTGCGACGAAGTGGGGCCCATGGAGCTCATGAGCCCGGAGTTCCGCAGGGCCGTTGAGGGTCTTCTGACCTCCAGCAAGCCCTGCCTCGTAGTGGTACACGGCGAGATGGCCGATCCGCTGATAGAGCGAATCAAGGAGGCGCCCGATGCGCAGCTGCTGGAGGTCACGGACGAAACGAGGGGGGCCCTTCCTGAGACCGTCTACAGGAAGATCAAAATCTGGATGCGAAGAGGATGAAGGGGCCGGGTAGCAAGCTCATCATCGGAACGGACGACGCCGGAAGGGGCTGCATTATGGGGCCCCTGTGCATAGGGGGGGTCTCTGCGCCGCCGAGCATGGAGAAACAGTTCACGGAGATGGGTGTCAAGGACTCCAAGTTGCTCACACCCGAATCGAGGGAGCGCCTTTACGAGCGAATCAAGGAGATCGTGCCCGACTCCCTGGTCCTGAAGATCATGCCCCGAGAGGTGGACGAGTACGTCCGCCACAGGAAGAAGCACACCAAGCTGAACTACCTGGAGGCAATCTACATGGCAAGGGTGATCAACGAGCTGGCAGGAGACATAGCCTACGTTGACGCCTCCGATACAGATGTGAAAAGGTACGCCGACCAGATCGAGGAGCATCTGACAAGGAGGGTCAAGATCGTCTCGACGCACTTTGCAGACAGGATCTTCCCTGTGGTCTCCGCCGCCAGCATCCTGGCGAAGGTGGAGAGAGATGCTGAAATCGCAGCCCTCCGCAGCAAATACGGCGACTTCGGCTCGGGTTACCCCAGCGACTCTCGCACCATAGAGTTCCTTGAGGGTTGGATGGAGGAGCACGACGAGGCGCCTCCGTTCTCACGCCTTACCTGGAAGACCTGGAGAAGGATCGGAAAGGCTGAGGAAGAAGGCGGGACCCAGGGCAAGCTGGATGGCTAGGTTCCTCTGAATCCTAGCGCTCTCTCTTGTCGTCGATGAATTCCAAGAAGGCGCGCTTGGCCTCCTCGTAGGGCATCTGGACTGGAGGGTGCTTGAAGCAGTAGGCGGAGAGACTTGTCAGCGGACCCGCAGTGCCTCTTCCAAGGGCGAGCTTGGTCCCCCGGATGGCATCTATCATCACGCCGCCGCTGTCGGGGGCGTCTATGACGTGGAGCTTGGCCTCTATCGTAACCGGAGTGTTCCCGAAGTACCTTCCCTTCAGCCAGATATAGCAGATCTTGTCGTTTTTCAGGAATTCGACGTAGTCGCTTGGGCCGATCCTGGTGGGCACCGGGTAAGGAGTCATGGCCCTGACGGCCGACGTCTTGCTTTCCCTCTTGTCGACCAGGCGGCTCTCCTCGAGCATGTTCAGGAAGTCGGCGTCCCCCCCGATGTTGAGCTGGTAGGTCTCGTCGACCTTGACTCCCCTCTCGTGCATAAGGCGGACCATCGACTTGTGGAGCACGGTAGCTCCCAGCTGGCTCATGACGTCGTCTCCCGCACAGGGGAGGCCCCTCTCTTGGAACTTCGCCGACCACTCCGGGTTTGAAGCTACGAAGACGGGCATGGCGTTGATGAACGCGATGCCTGCCTTCATGGCCTCCGTGGCGTAGAACTGAACCGCCTTCGTGCTGCCAACGGGGAGGTAGTTGACCAATATGTCAGCATCCGCCTTCCTAAGGGCAGAGGAGACGTCAGCTTCGGGCCCATCGGCCACGGGGACGACCTGGGAGAGATACTTGCCCAGGCCATCCAGGACGTGGCCCTTCTGCACCTCGACCCCCAAGTTTGGCACGTCGTGGATCTTTGGCGTGTTGTTCAGGCCACTGAAGATGGCCCTGCTCAGATCCTTTCCCACCTTCCTCTTGTCCACGTCGAAGGCGGCTACGAACTCGATGTCGCCGGGTGTGATCCCCCCGAGGTCGTAGGCGATGAGGCCGATGACGTCTTCCGGTCTCGACCGTGAGTAGAAGTGGATCCCCTGAATCAAGGCCGAGGCGCAGTTGCCGACGCCGGCTATAGCAACGCGGACTTTGCCCTTAGGCATGGACTTTTATGACCATAAAAGCGGCATTAAAAATGTATCGACGCGGCTACATGGAGTTGCCTGTGAGACGTACGATCTTTGCGTAGTAGAAGCCGTGCTCGGCCGACTTCGACGTAAAGACCCAGTCGTTGGCCTTTGACGGGTCGAAACGTATGAATGGGGAGGCTGGGTCCTTGTCGAGCTTGACGAAGAAGTAGAAGTCGGAACCCTCGAAGTCGCCCAAGTGAACGAACGTCCCCAGGTGCAGCTCGCCGTCGGCCTTGGTCAGGTAGAGTGGCGCATATGACTCGTCCATGATGAACCGGTAGGCACCGAGCTTCAAGAGCGAATTGACATCTCCAAGCTCTACCCTTTGTACGTCTGCGTCCACGGTGCCATCGGCGGCGATCGCATCGGCGAACACCGTGGGCGTCGCCTTCAAGGTCAGCACAGGTGAATGTAGGTACTGGGTCAACAGGGCGTCGTCGGCGAAGGATGCCTCTTCGACGTCTCCGTCGAGGCGGTAGCGGACGTAGGGCTTGAAGGACTCCACGACTGTGTAGAAGAACACGGGGGCCTCGCCGAGCTGTTCGGCGTGAACCGCGAGGGCGAACTTGCCAGAGTCGAGTGGCATGGCGAACAGTGGGCGCGGGATCCGCTCGAAGGCGCATGAAAGCCGAGCGATGTCCTTCAGAGACTCCAGCTCCCTGAAGATGGGGGCTTCTTTCATACTACTCGATGACTTGCCGAGATGACCGGTTATTTAACGTATCTGGCAAGCTGGCGGTCTACGGCAAGATTAAAGGCGAGGTGCCCTTACACGGAGGAGGATGTCGTCTCAGGCGAAGGGGCCCACTGCCGCTGCAGAGGGGAAGGTCGTCCAAGCCCTCGAGATGGCCGTCGGTGCCGTGGACGGCTTGGCGGAGACTCCAGAGGGACCCCTACGGCTGCCGGCGCTCAGGAGGGCGTACCTTGAGATCGAGAGCTCGGTTTTCCTTCTGAAGATGGCGGCCGACGTCGAGGATGCGCCGCCGCTAGACCCTGCCCTTGAAATGTTAGGGCGGGAGGAGCTTGATGCGAAGATGGCCAAGAGCCTGCACGCGGCAAAGGATCTGGCCGGCGTCGACCCGATGAGAGCGCTGTTGGAGGCGAGGGTGGCTAGGGACTGCGCTGCGGTGGCGCTGCATTCCCTCAACCTGGAATCGAGGAGGAAAAGGTGATGCGGATCGGGAAGCTGGACAGGAGGACCCTTGAGAAGTCCGTCCTCAGGCACTTCGCCAAGGCTGGAGGGGACCTCCTCCTCGGTCCAGCCTTCGGCGTAGACGTTGGAGTGATGAGGTCGCCTTCGGGGTATCTTGTAACGTCGACGGACCCCATAACGGGTGAGGTGGATGACATTGGGTGGTACTCCGTCCATGTATCCTGCAACGATGTCGCCACGAGCGGCAATAGGCCTCAGTACGTCGAAACGGTGGTGATGGTGGGGGAGGGGGAGGACGATCGGAGGATCGAAGAGATCTCCAAGGGCATCGCGAAGGCGGCGAAGTCCGTTGGAGCGCGCGTCGTGGGAGGACATACGGAAAGGGCGCCGGGGCTTGACCACAGCATCGTGGTGACGACCGCATTTGCCTTCGCGAACGGGTATGTGACGGCGGACGGGGCAAGGGACGGGGACTACATACTGCTGACGAAGACAGCTGGTATCGAGGGAACGTCGATATTGGCATCGGCGATGGGCTCGAAGCTGTCGGTTCTGGGAGGCGCGACCCTCAGAGAGGGGAGGGACCTATCAAGGCGGATAAGCGTGGTCGCGGAGGGGGAGGCCGCC
>CAYYVT010000149.1:0-2394 GCA_964475215.1 uncultured Nitrososphaerales archaeon | reverse complement strand
CACTTGCATGAACATATCCACCGCATTGGGGACGAGGCCAGAAATCGTCAAGTTGGCGCCAATAATCAGGCTCTTCAAGGATATGCGTTTAGACTACTTCATCCTCCATACCGGACAGCATTATTCACGCGGCTTGGATTACGTCTTCTTCAAGGAGCTAAAGCTGCCCGAGCCGAAATTCAATCTCGGAATCGGCTCGGGGACGCACGCCGAGGAGACCGGGAGAATGCTCATCGCCATAGAAAAAGTGCTCGTAAGAGAAAAGCCCGATATCGTTCTGGTGGAGGGAGATACGAACACCGTCTTGGCTGGGGCGTTGGCCGCCGCCAAGCTCCACATCGGGGTGGGCCATGTGGAAGCTGGCCTCAGGAGCTTCGATAGGGAGATGCCCGAGGAGATCAACAGGGTCGCCGCAGATCATGTATCGGATTACCTCTTCGCCCCCACCGAAGGATCTAGGAAGAACCTGCTCAAAGAGGGAATCCCGGAAGAGAAGGTTTTCGTTGCCGGGAACACCATTGTCGATGCCGTCCGACAGAACCTGAAACTGGCTAAGGATGAGGACATCACGAAAATCACCGGCTCTAGCTCCTACCTCCTCTGCACCCTCCACAGGCAGGAGAACGTTGACGACCCGGCCAGGCTGAGGGGGATCTTCAGCGGGCTGGAGCTAGTCCACAGCAGGTTGGCCATGGAAATCGTCTATCCCATGCACCCGAGGACCAAGAAGAGGTGTAAAGAATTCGGCATCGGCCCGCCCAAGGGCGTGAAGGTAATAGATCCCCAAGGCTATTTCTCCTTTCTCAAACTGGAGAGCGAGGCGAAGCTCATCCTCACCGACTCAGGCGGCGTCCAGGAGGAGGCGTGCATCCTGAAGGTCCCCTGCGTCACCATCAGGGAGAACACGGAGAGGCCGGAGACGGTGGAGGTGGGGGCCAACGTCGTCGCCGGGGTGTCGCCGGAGGGGGTAGCGAAGGCAGCCATGGAGATGATTGACAGGAAAAGGGACTGGAGGCAGCCCTTCGGGGACGGCCACGCCGCCGAAAGGATCGTCAAGATACTGGAAGAAAAGCTGTCATAGGCGTTTCCGGTCGAGATGGGACGCCGCTCCCGGGACCTTTTTCTCCTTCCTTCAAGGGCTGTTTCCGTCAAAGACGTCACGGCATCTCAGGACAGGGCCGAACAGTCGCGAGGCTGGCCTCACCCCCCTGAAGAGGGAGTCGAGGGCCATCACGTCCTGCCTTGAAACTGCCTCCATGAGGGCCATGAGCGGGATGACCAGGGCGAGGAAGAGGACGGCACAGAAAACGATCCCTTCCTTCGAACCCATGACCTCGGCGGATGCTCCTCAAATCCATCAGGAGAAGGGCCTCCCCGGCGACCGCAAGGACCACTGGCGGTGGAGGCACTAGGTCTGGGTAGAAGTCAATGCCCTCGACCCCTACCCTCAAAGGGAAGCTCAGGATAGAAATCAGCGGGATGGTGGCCACTAGGCTGGCAAGAAGCGCCTATCGTGCAGCTTGTTTGGCGGTCATCCTATACATGATCATCATCGCTTTCGACGTCGGGAACTACCTCTCTTTTTGTTTCCCTATGAAAGGGACAAGCATGGACCCGGTCATCGTGCAGGGAGACCTCATCATAGTTGAGCCGGTGAACATCAGCTCCGTCCGTGTGGGTGATATAGTGGTCTACCGCTCTCTCGGAGAGAACATTGCCCACCGGGTCATAGCGGTTCAGAAATACAGCGGCATGACCTCTCTCACCGTAAAGGGAGACAACAATCCGGCACCCGACGGCGGGTACGTCACCAGCGCTTCTATCGTGGGGAGGGTGGCTGTAACGGTTCCGTACGCGGGCGCGCTGATCAGCCTAACGCCTCCGTACAATGCTCTACTTCTCTTCATTCCTGCCTGCGTCTTCGTCTTGGACTACCTTTCAGGCCACCCGAAACACAAGGTGAGCTTGACGGCTTCCCTTCCCCGGTCCTGAGACCCAGGTCGGATTGGGGATCGGATTAGAGAATGGCTCAGTCACTGTTGGAGCAGGATTGAAAATCATCATGATATGGATCGGTTGACCACCAAGCGGCAGAAATGTCGAGCATCCTTAGCCAGATCATTGAAAGTGTGGCGCTCAGTCCTGGATTGGAGAATGTGATGCTAGGAAGTCGCATACGGAGGCAGATGGCAAGGTCATGGCTCGAGGGGATTCGGGCTTATGGGTGCTATCGGGCGGACTTCTCCAGAGGAGTATCTCAACGTGTTGCGTCTTGCTGTCGCGCCCCTTTCAGAGTGATTTTGAGCACTGCCGAAAGCCGTGCGGCCCGGCTAACTTCTCTTTTGGGGCCACAAGGATAGGGCACTGCAAGGTGCGCATCAACGTCCACCGAAA
>CAYYVT010000148.1:0-5414 GCA_964475215.1 uncultured Nitrososphaerales archaeon | reverse complement strand
GAGGGCTCTCCATACTGTGAGGAGCCAGCAGCGGCTCCCGCCTGCTGACCCATGCCCGGCCCCTGACCCATCCGGGCTCCACACTTTATGCAGAACGCCGCATCGTCAGGAAGCTGCGTCCCGCAATTAGGACAGTTCATAGGTCGGGCGAACACAGTTCATGCTAATAAGGCCTCGCACAAACAAGGTAGCCTCGCCTCCTTTCCCTCTCGTACGAAAGTGTGAGAAATGGGGCCGGCCGGATTTGAACCGGCGATCTCTAGCGCCCTTGGCCTCGGGCGGCGGCAGCCGCGCGATCAGGCTAGTATCCTAGTCCAAGCTATCCACCGGGCAATGCAGGTGCACTGCCTTGGCTCTGGACGACGGCCCCTCGTTCACTCGAAAGGCTCCAAGCTCTATTCTATATACGTATTGGAGGGCTGCCGGTACGGCTCCTAGGCCCCCCGAGTCAACACGGACTCAGGAACGCCTTTATGCCAGTGCGGGGAAGCCCCGTTACGATGCCAAGCGGTGAGTCCGCGTCGGTCGCCCGGTACATATCCATGACGCTGAACCCGCCGTTCATCGCCGCCTTCACGTTCGCGGTACTGGTCGCTGCGGAGGGGTCCCCCAACTGGGATTTGGTTCTGCTCATAGCCATGCTCTTTGCGGCCGTCGTCCCCGTGGCTTCGATTTACTTCCTAGTCAGGATGGGGGTGATTCCCGACGTCGACGCGTCCGAAAGGAAGACCAGGGTCTTCCCATTCATAGCCGCGGTGGCCAGCTATATGGTGGGATTCTGGTTGCTTGTTGCGGTCGGTGCACCCGCCCTTATTTCGGCCCTGATGCTTTGTTATCTTGTAAACACCATCATCGTCACCTTCATCACCTTGGGCTGGAAGATCTCGATTCACGCATCCGGCATTGCTGGTCCGGCTGCTGCCCTGGGAACCGCGTTTGGGCCCGTTGGTTTCCTGTTTCTCCTCCTGGTCATTCCAGTCGGATGGGCGAGGGTGACTTTGAAGGCCCATTCAATACTTCAGGTTGGAGCAGGAGCCATCCTGGCGGTGCTTCTGACCTTCCTGGAATTACGCGCCTATATCCCACTGCTCTAGACCATTGGACACTAGAAATCCATCAACGGAGGTTCATCGCCTTCATGATTCGAGAGTAGGATTCAGCCGACGGATCGCGTCTGTATGCCTTCAACTCCCCGAGAACGTCTTCCCGATTCGCCCCAAGCCTCGAGAGGATCGCCGGCCCGAACGCACTGGAAAGGGTTAGATACTGAATCAAGCTGTTGACGTTTCTCCTCCTTCCCCCCGTGCTGGCCGTTTCGAAGTCCAAGAGGCGGGCCCGACGGTCATCCTGTATGACGACGTGTCGCCGAGGA
This sequence comes from uncultured Nitrososphaerales archaeon, assembly GCA_964475215.1. Taxonomy (GTDB): domain Archaea; phylum Thermoproteota; class Nitrososphaeria; order Conexivisphaerales; family DTJL01; genus DATKKG01. The sequence continues at coordinate 4,042 of CAYYVT010000148.1, read as the reverse complement.
TCGGACAGCTCCCTGTGGTCGATGCCTGCGATGTCTAACAGCCTTGCCTGCGAACAGATGTTGGCGAGAACTTCGATGAACTCCTCGCGATTCAGTGTCTTCGCTCCCCTGAGCCATTCAATTAGGCTCTTTCCGTGAAGCTCCTCCATGACTAGGAAGTTGGGTGAGGAATCGTGGAGGAGGGGACCGAGGTTCCACAGGTTCGCTCCGCGGAGGAGCTCCCCCTCACGCTCGAGGCTTTCACGGGCCGCGTCCGTACGACGAATCTTCAGGGCTGCTCGCCTTCCCTTCCAGAGGCACCTTACGACGACGCCCACATGGCCCTTTCCGAGGACCCTCAGGCCTGCGACTTCGGTCCTCCCTTCGAAGAAGAGCGTCTGGACCCCCATGGAGCTGAGCGACGCCTTGCGCCTGGCAGCCTCAGGCTGAGAGCTCAACGGGTAGCAGAGGACCTTCACATAGGGCATCGAGTCCAACAGGTTCAGGCCGACGCCGTCAGAAGGAGTAGCCGACAAGCTCCGCCAGTGCCTGCCTATCCGCCGGCCTCCTACTTGCATACGCCCGAGCTCCCGCCCGCACGATATGCCCCTGCTTTGCAGCCTTCGCTAGGCCCTTGGCGAACCCGACCGACGCTACGGGATCCCTAAAATAACGGTCCAGAAGCTCTCCACCATCCGATGTCTCGCCCTCGAAGATCGCATGGCATCTCATGTCGTCTCCGATCCACCAGGCGTCTGCCCTTCCCTTCGAAGCTGCCAAGAATCTGGAAGTGGCATCCCCCATGAGAGCCTCAGGCCCGTTCCTCACCTGTGCCTTCGGGAGCTTCACGGGAGAGACCAAGAGGGCGATCGAGGCCCATCCTTTGTCGGCGGCCACGCTCCGTCGGATGACGTTCACCCCGTCCTTCGTGAGGTGAGCGGCGATGGCATTGGCGCTCTTCCACAGCTCACCCCACAGTATGTCTTCGCTCTTCTCTTCTATGGGGAAGCCCAGGAGCAAGGTTTGCTCCTTTAGGTAAACTGGAGTGGCCTTGGGCGAACGCAGCCGATTCGAATGGAAATACGCGATGCTGGGCTCCTCGATGAACTTCCGAGCGAGAAGCACGAATGTCGCCAGCTTCATGGGCGAGATCGCGAGCCCTAGGTTTCGAGTGGTATCGACTGGATCAAGGAGGGCAATTGGCGAATCCTTGAAGAGGGCCTTCGCCAGCTCCTCTCCTCCTTCGACGCTGACCACGGTTCCCCTCTTCCAGGTCAAGGCACCTCGAGCCACGCCCAAGAAGGAGCCATACTTCAATGTGAGGACCTCACAGGCATATCCGCTGAAACCCCTCACTCGAATCTCGGCTCCGTAGAGGCCTTGGGCCTTCATGAAGAGCTTCAGAACCCTGGTCTGGGCCTTCAATGAGCCGATCAGGTGTTCGTTCATGTAACGTGTGTGGAACGGGGACCTGTCCGCGGCGCTCTTCCACTCCCCCTTGGCGACGTCGTAGCAGGGGACAGCGTTCACCGTCACCGAGCCGGCGTCTGCCTCGATGTAAGGGTGCTCGGCGTAACGAGTCCTAGGCGAGCAGGCAGCAAGCGCGTCCTTCGCGAGAGAAAGCCCCATCTCCTCGAACCTCTCCCTGTCAACCTCCTTCGGATATATCAGGAAGAAATCAACGTCTGTCTGGGCTTCAAGCCAGGTCCCGTGAGCGTATGAGCCGCCCACCTGGACCGTCGGTTGCACTCTGGCGCCCTGCGCCGCCTTCTTGAGCATGCCATCCACCTCTTCTACGGCCGCTGCGACCTCCCTGCTCCTTCGAGGGGTTGGAGTGGCTTCGCCCTCGGCCTTTCTTAGGATTGAGTCCACATCCAATTTACTCACCGCAGGAGGAACACCTTCAGATCGCTGTAAATCGGGCCCTCAGGTGTAAGGACGCTTTTCTTGAGTTGGAATTCACCGAAATCCACCGGTCCTCCTTCCTCTTCGCCGTGTTCCATTACGTGCGAAGCCAGCGCGGAGAGGTTACGTCCTCCCTTCACCCGGGCGATCGTGAGATGTGCTTGAAAGGATGCCGGCTTGCCGTACTTCGCCAGCCGCTCGTTCACCTTCGAGGCGAGGGCCCGTAAGTCGTTGTCTCCTTCCTTCACCCCCAACCACACCACGTTGATTCGCGATGACGACGGAAAGACCCCCAGCCCTCTAAAGTGAACGGAGAAGGGCGGGACTAGCACCGAGTCAAGTTCCTTGATGATGCCGTCGACCGAGCTCTCTGGGGTTTCGCCTATGAACTTTAACGTTATGTGAAGGTTCTGGGGCTCCACAGGCTTCAACTGGGCGCCCGTCGCAAGGAGCTCCTGCTGGATTTCGCCAATCCTCGACTTGAGCGCCTGGTCCTTGAGCTCCAGCGCTACGAAAGTCCTCAAACTCACAGGTCACCATGTCAGCCGGAGGTAGATATGTCTATTTTCGGCCCCTTCGACGAAACAAGCCACCATCCCGACCTCCTTAATACCATGATGGTTCGACCCCGTATCCGGCGGAGGGGAGTTGGCCGACAAGAGGCGCATCTTCATCGTCTGCGTGACCGGAATGTCCGGAGCCGGCAAGACGACTGCCACTCAAGCCCTTGTCTCCTCTGGGTTCACGGTCGTGAGCATGGGAGATGTAATCAGGCGAGAGGCCCAGAGGAGAGGCCTTGGCCTGGACAAGGATGGGCAGAGCCAGACGATGCACCTCGTCAGGGCCGAGGGAGGTCCGGCAGCTGTGGCGAAGCTCTGCATCGATGAAATCAAATCCAGGGGCCTTAGCAAGGTCGTGATAGACGGGGCCAGGTCCACGGATGAAGTGGTCGCTTTCAAAGCTATAGGAACCGTGCGAGTGCTTGGGATCCACGCCTCACCGGCACGACGCTTCGAGCTCCTTTCATCACGAGGTCGCTCCGACGACCCCATCTCAAAGGGTGACTTTGAGGCCAGGGACAGGGAGGAGCTCGACCTTGGCCTGGGGAAGGTCATCGCCCTCTCGGATAGGATTGTTGAGAACGAGCGAACCTCAATCGAGGAGCTGGACGAGACGGTGAGGAAGGTGGTCACTGAGTGGCAGGGGAAGTCCTAGGGAACCGCTTTGGTCCGGATGTCGACGTCGAAGTGAGTTGCCCGGTCTACCCGTCGGAGGACCCGTCAAAGGTGCTGGCTATGGTGGACCTCGTCTTTGGCACCTCCTCTCGCACGGCCGTTTCTGCTTCAGGAGGTCGCGTGCAAGTCGTATACGGAGGAGACCAGGCCCTGTCTAAGGTTTACGAACAGGTGAGGTCTAGGATGACCGTGAGCGTGCTGCGACGCCTATTGAGGCAGCGCCGCCAGGACTCGTCGACGAGCTTCCTTCTGAACAAGCAGGTAGCCGCCAGGGGCGTAGTTGTGCTATGCGAGACAGAAGCCGAATCGCCCTTGGGCCCGGTGACGGTCGTGATTCGGACTAGGGAGCTCGACCGGTTTATCGACTGGATGGCCCCTGACCTTCGGCGCCAGAGACGTTCATTCCGGAAGGGCTAGCTCGTAGCTGGCGAAGTCCTCTCCCACTTCGACGTTCGTGAAGTTCTTGGATGCTTGGGCGAGAAGCAGAGCGGAGTCATTGATGCGAGCGCTGACATGAGTGAGGACGAGCCGTCCCACCTTGGCCTTGGCAGCTAGAGAAGCTGCCTCCGACACCGTCGAGTGAAGGTACTCCTCCGCCTTTTCGGCGTATTCGTCACTATACGTCCCGTCGAACACTAGGAGGTCCACGCTGCGAAAGAATCTTACGAGCCCTTTCGTCGGCCGCGCGTCTCCGGAGTACCCGAAGCTCCTGCCCCTGCGTCTAGGGCCGGTCACCTGAGAGGTCCTAACCTTCTTGCCCGCGACGACTACGCTTCTCCCCCTCTGGAGCTTTCCCCAAAGAGGACCCCTCTGTACTCCCAGCGCCTCGGCCTTTTCAGGGAAGAACCTACCAGGCCGCGTTGATTCGTCAAGCCTGTAAGCGTAGCTGTCTCGAGTGTGAAGTGTCCTTCCGGCTGACACGG
>CAYYVT010000147.1:0-1796 GCA_964475215.1 uncultured Nitrososphaerales archaeon | reverse complement strand
CCTACTCGTCAGGCATGAAAGGATCACCAGCGGAGCATTCGCGATCATGGCCACCGTCCCCTCGATCCTCGCCATGGTCTACTTCGTCTCGGCGTTCGTCAACGACTACGTGACCCCCCTCCCCCTGTTCCCTCTCATGCCACCCGACGTGATTTGGGCTGCCTTCGTGGCGGTGGTGGTCATCCTCATCGTCGCCATGTTGGTCTCCATCCGTTCGAGGGCTATGAAATCGCGCTCACCTTAGTCGAAGGTTTTCGAGGCCCGACTCATGTCGCCCAGCAACGATCGCCAACGAGGACCGCCAGAACCGTAGAACCAATTTCCTTTTTCGAGCCTCTCCGGCGAGGCCACTGCCAACGCACCCCCAGGCCGCAGGCCCACATGGGCGGGTGCCGCCGTCCCACGATGCGTATGCTTCTGATGGCGGCCGAGGGGCTGACGGGACCTTCGGCGTCATGCAGATAGTTGACGAAATCTACTGTTAGACTCCCTTAAAAGAGGGAGGAATCATAACACAGGCGAGGCGAATGTGGCGGGTCCTCCAGGCATCGCCTCCTGCCATCCTTGATCATACTTCCTTCCTCTGCCTGGAGCAACGCTACGGCCCGCCACGCAGTTCATCCCCACCCAGGAGTTTTCGGTCAATTCGGCCCTTATTGAGAACCCCACCCGAGCCTGGTCAAGAACAACCGGGTCTCGTTACCTGAGTCCAAGAGCCTCCGATGTAGTGCAAACCGTTAATAAGACTGCAATTGGTTGGGTATTCGTAAAGCGAAGGCTGGATGTCCCTGGACCTGAACCAAGACTATCGTGAGTTCATCGAGAGCGCTGGCAACTCAATCTTCGTCACCGATGAGAAGGGAGTGATACTCAACGTCAACGAGTTCGCATGTCGATTTTTCGGGTATTCAAGAGAGGAGCTGGTGGGGAAGAGCAGCATCGGGCTCATCGTCCCCGAGAAGGACTCCTCTGGGATGGACAACGGTCGGCGCCTCCTAGATACACTCAGGGAGCCCGAAAAGCATCCGTGGAGCATAGACGAGAACGTCAAGAAGGGGGGCGAAAGAGTGTGGATGCTATGGACAAACCGCCCGATGGGGGAGGGCGGCGGACGGATCATGAGCATCGGCTCGGACATCACCGAACTGAAGAATGCCCAGGAGAAGGCGTTGGAGAGCGAGGCGAAGTACAGAGCCGTGGTGGACCTTTCTCCCGCAGGCGTGCTGGTCATAAGTGATGGTGTTTACGTCTTTGCCAATCCTGCGGCCGTGCGCATTTTGGGGGCAAAGTCTGCCGATGACATCGTCGGCAAGGACGCTCTCACCTTCACCCATCCAGACTTCCATAACTTAGCCCGACAGCGCATCAGGAGCACCTTGGAGGGAAAGGAACCCAACCCGACGGTTGAGATAAAGTTCGTCCGAATGGACGGAGAAACCGTCCCGATAGAAGCGGTCTCCATGCCCTTCCTGTACTCTGGGAGGCCGAGCACGCTCCTCATCGTCCAGGACATCGGCGACCAAAAGAAGGCCGAGGCGGAGCTGCGTGCCGTGGCCTCGCTGCCCGAAGAGAACCCCGGGCCTGTCCTTCGCATCACGGCCGATGGAGCCATAGCTTATGCCAACGGCCGGGCGAGGGCCCTGCTGAGAGAATGGGGGACAGATATCGGACATGCCCCCCCCATCTCCTGGCAGCAGACCGTAGGGGAGGCCCTAGCCAGCGGCAAAACGAAGGTCCTCAGCGTAGAGCACGAGGGCATCCATTACGCGATTTCTGTCGTCCCCGTCGGCGGCCTT
>CAYYVT010000146.1:0-3864 GCA_964475215.1 uncultured Nitrososphaerales archaeon | reverse complement strand
CATCAAGGAGGAGGAAATCGTTAAGGTTCCCTGCAAGTTCTGCGGCACGCTCGTGGACCCGGTCCGAGACAAGGCATGCCCCAACTGCGGCGCCCCACCATTGGAGCAATAGTTGCCGAACCGACCATAGGCCGAGCATTTGCGAGCACCCTTAGAATCGATTGTTCCATCGTAATGCTTATAAACCGACCCGTCGGTCGGTTTTCTGTGGCTCCGAAAGTAACTGCGGAATACAAGGAATCAACGCGTAGCCGGATCCTCACGGCCGCCCTGGAAGTCTTCTCGCGGAAGGGATATGCCTCCGCGTCGATGGATGACATAGTCGGGAGGTCGGGGCTCAGCAAGGGTGCTCTTTACTGGTACTTCGAAAGCAAGGAGGAGCTCTTCTTAGCTCTCCAAGATAGGCAACTCGCATCCTCCCTGGCCCGGCTGAAGGCAAGGTCAGGTCCCACCGTCAGCGCGATGGCGAAGCTGGAAGGGGCGGCCGAAGTCGCCTTCGAATCCCTTATCGGAAAAGATAGGGAGGCCTCCGAGATGAACATGGAGTTCAACTTGGCCGCCATGAGGATGAGGCCGGTTCAGAGGCGGCAGGACACTCGCTACAGGACCGTCCATTCCTTCATCCTAGAGTATGTCAAGGAGGGCATCCAGAGCGGGGAGTTCAGGAGCGACCTCGACCCTGACAAGGTTGCGACCGTGCTCGTCGGGGTCATCGACGGCCTCAGCCTGCACTGGGCTACGACGAGCATCGATTTCGACTGGGACTCCATCCGTAAAACCCTGACTAGAGTGGTATCGGAAGGTCTGCTGCGGAGCAAAGGATTGCCGACGAAGGCAGGTCGTTAGCTTGAGTGCAACCAAGGGATTCGGACCTGAGTTCCAGAGCGCAGGGTCCAGGCTCTATCGAACCGAGTATGCAGCAATCGTAATGGCGGTCTTCGCGTATCTGGTCTACAGGTCGCTTTACCTAGGGGGAATCGATTGGCTTTCGACAGCTTTCTGGGTGTTCTTCCCCGACCTGGTTGCCTTCATACCGATCGGGCTTTCGTCTGAGAGGCAGAAATGGCCAACTTGGGGAGCGCCGCTGTACAATGCCTTCCATACTACTCTCACCTGGGCCCTCATAACCGCGGTGATCTGGCTAACCCTCAGGACACCCTATTTGCCCATCTTCGGATGGCTTGGGCACATATCGCTTGACAGGACGGTCGGCTATGGCCTACGCGAGAATCCTGGCAAACGAATAGACTCCCCCATGTAGAGCGAGCTGTATGATCCGGGCTCGCCGAGATGGAGGGCCTCCTTGGTCTGACGGAGGACGCCTGTAATTCGAGGGGTCCGCGTTGAATTGATTGGCTTTCAGCCGAGGGAGAGCTTGTCGCGATAGGCGTCGATGTCTAGGAATCCGTGGCCGCTTATGTTCATCAGGATGCACTTCTCCGCTCCCTTCTCCTCCGCCCTCTTAGCCACGTCTATCGCAGCCCTGACTGCATGAGCCGATTCGCCCGCGATCAACCAGCCCTCGCTTTCAAGGAAGAGCTTCGCCGCGTCGAAGACCGCCACCTCGTCGCTGGGGTAGGCCACGGCGCTGAGGTGGCCGCTGTTGCGTAGGCCGCTTATGATTGGGGCGGCCGCGTGGTACCTCAGGCCGTCGGAGCGGATGGGCTGAGAGGGCGCGTCGTGGCCGAGGGTGTACATCTTCAGCAGGGGCGTCTGGCCGGAGGCGTCCCCGAAGTCGTATCGGTATTCCCCCTTCACGAGGTTCGGGGCCGCTTCGGACTGAGCTGCGAGGAAATCGCAGCTCCGCTTCTTCGCCAGCACTTCGCCCATGAAGGGGAGGGCTATGCCCCCGAAGTTCGAGCCTCCACCCAGGCACCCTATGACGACGTCGGGGGAGTCGTCCGCCAGCTCGAACTGCTTGATTGATTCTAGCCCTATGATGGACTGGTGAATGAGGACGTGGTTCAGCACGGAGCCCAGGCAGTAGACCCTGTCGGGCGAGCCGTCGGTGTATTCGAGCCCCTCGGAGACGGCGATGGCCAGCGACCCCGGATGCTTGGGATCCTTATCTAGGAGGCTCCTTCCGAAGGACGTCTGAGAGCTGGGCGACGCGTGGACCTCGGCCCCGTACATCTTCATCAGCGCCCTCCTGTCGGCCTTCCAGTCGTGGACCGCCCTCACCCAGAAGACGATGGTGGTCAGGCCCATCATGCAGCTGGCGAACGAAAGGGCAGTCCCCCACTGCCCCGCCCCCGTCTCGGTGACCAGGACCTTCTTCCCCTCCTTCTCCGCGTAGTAGGCCTGGGCGAGGGCGGTGTTCACCTTGTGGGAGCCGGTCGGGCTGAGGTCCTCTCTCTTGTAGTAGATTCTCGCCTTGCTCAGGTGGAGCCTCTCCTCTAGACGATATGCCCTGTAGAGCGGCCTAGGCCTTCCTGCCTGAATGTAGAGTTCCCTTATGCCCTCGGGGATGTCTATCCACCTCGAATCCGACGCCTCCTGCTTCAGGCATTCGCCTATCATCCTCCTCCCGAGCAGCTTGATCCTGGACTCGCCTGTCTCAGGGTCCTTCGGGGGAGGGAGCTTGAAGGGGAGGTCAGGGACTATGTTATACCACCTGTCAGGCATCTCGTCTACGGGTAAGGAGATCTGGCTCTCGCGCATGCCCAACCGAGGAGAGCCCTTGATAGATTAACGTTTGTCCTCCAGATTTGAGTGCAACTGCATCGACGATTGGGGAGTGATGCTATTCCGTCGTCATCCTATTTGGTCTCTTCGAATTCCACGAGCCCGTCGTTGAACTCGATGTCGATGTGGGCGCGGTCGCAGAGGGGCTTGTTCATGGAGGCTCCGCAGCGGCAGAGCGTCACTCGGTTTCGCACTTCGTAAGGCTTTCCATCATGGGACTCGATCCTTATCCCGCCTCGGATCCACAGGGGCCCGCTGATGCCGAGCTCCGGATCCTCGATTATGCCGATGGAGGGAGGGAGGGCCTCCTCGATATCCTCGCCGGTCTTCCTGTCCTGCACCACCAACCGGCCCGCCGGGCAGTAGTTAGCCTCCCGGATGACCAGTTCGCGAGCCTTCGGGTCGTCGCTCTTGAGGTTCAACTTCCAGATCCCCCCTTCTGCGTCGCAGAAGCCTGCCAGCGAGCAAAGCTCCTCCGCGTCGCTCAGGATTAGAGTCGGCCCGTCGAAGGTCCTCGCCATGTCGGAGAAGAGAAGCCGGCTCGCAGTCTCCTTCCCCTTGAACTTGATCTTCCTATGGGTGCCGTCGCAGAAGGGCTTTTCCTTCGAGCCGCCGCAGCGGCAAAGGAGGTATTCCTCTTCGACGTCGAAGGACCTCCCCTTCTTCCACTCCCAGGCGAACCCGCCCTTGCCGTGGATGACGCTCCATATGGACAGGGGAACGTGCCCCGAGACGACGAAGGGGCCGTCCTTCGACACAACGATCTTCATCTCAGAAGGCTGGGTCACAGCCCTCCGAGATGCAGGGGAGCTATTAACGGTGGCGGAAGGGATTCTCCGCGGGCTACCGATTTCGAAAGGGCTGTGCTGGCCTTCAGCTGGCCGTTTGGGCCTGCGCTTCAGATCCTGGGATGCGCTTCACGTTGCCGACTTCGGCCCCGCGCTCTCTCCTCGCTCCTTGAACGAGTTGTTGGGCTGAACCATGAAAAGTCGTTCTCTTCCTTCGTCCGTTAGTAAGATGTGAGACAATCATCCAGCAGGCAAGAAGCAGAACGCCCACTGCCAGGCTCGCCGCCATGTCGGGAACAGAAAGGGCCATTCTTTGACGTGAAGAGAGAACTACGAAGGATGCGCTACCCATTATGAGGAAAACTATGGTGGCCAGAACCAGGAGCTTTCG
>CAYYVT010000145.1:0-1607 GCA_964475215.1 uncultured Nitrososphaerales archaeon | reverse complement strand
CGGCCTGCAGGTCGAGACTCTTGAACTCCTTAGCGTAGTTGAAACCCTCGCCCATTGGATTGGACTTGGAGGAATGCTGGTGCAGGATCTCAAGCCTCAGCCGGTTCGGCCACCAGTCTATGTTCGTCGTGCCGCTCTTCTTATCCAAACATCAAACGCCCCTTGATTAGGCCGTGCCGCTGTCCGGCGATATTAGGCTTATGTAATCACCGAGTCAATTGCGTCGAACCCTCTCGAAGCTACCGTTCCGCCTTGCTCTACGAACAATCCAAGATAGACAAGAGATGGCCGCCCGTTTTGGAAGCTGAATTGCCCAACTACAGTGTGACCTGCGCTATAGAGTCCGAGGGTCCATTATTGGTGGCTTCGGTAATGGAGTTATTGTGTCACGTCCTCCGGATTCACTTGGTTGACTGGATGCGTATAGCCCAACCTGCCCTACTGGCGCCCTGATTGGGGAGATGAAGGCCAGCAAGGCCACCTCCGAGGACGGCCTGCGCCTCATGGACATGATTCAACAAGCTGCCCTGAACTCGAGGAAGGAGAGGCTCGACTCCGCCATGGAGTATTGGGTCGCCGCCTTCGTCTTGGTCAGCTTCGTGGGACTGAACGCGGGATACAGGCTCAGGTTGCTTCCCAATGAAGATAAGAGGAAGGAATCACGACGAATTCCCTTAGGAGAAGGATGGTGGTGTCTTTGAAGTCAGTGACGGGGGTCCATTCCGCTCCAAAGGAGGGCAGAGAGGCATGAGCAAAACGGAATCAGACGGGTGGAGCTTTGTGAGGAGACATCCTAGCGCGTTCGCCATCTTTGTGTTGGCAGGCGCTCTGGTGGTCGCGGGAGCAGTCTGCGTCTTCCTGTGGTTCGTAGGCGATGCCCAGTCGACCGGCCTCGTTCCGACGACGCTGGGCCTCTGGACGATGTCGGAAGTAGTGTCCTTCATCCTGCATGTGATCTTCTGGGAGATCTTGCTTGTCGGAGTCCCGGTGGCCATCGGCGCCGTGGCGGGCTGGCTGTGGTGGAGGCGATTGCCCTATGAGGAGAGAGTGGGGTACCACTTCGGCGGACGGTCCCGCTCGGCCGGCGGCGGCGGAGTGTCACTGCTGCTCTTCATAGCCTTCTGCATCAAGCTCTACATAGATGGAAAGTGGAATGCCCCTATCGGGAGTCTCACCGTGAACTACGTCGTGGGCTCCATGGTCCTGATCCTAGAGTGGGCCCTGGTCGTCTTCGGGATTCCCGCGTCAATCGTGGCCATCTGGTGGTTGAGCCGGAAGACGAAGGCATAAGACGCTGGGGCTCCCCTGGGGCTGCACGGATGTGCGGGGGGCTCGCAATTGAGAACCAGCGTGAGCTCGACGGGGAGGCGGCCACGTTCGCTACCGCGCTGCTCCTTACAGAGGGATTCAGCGCCTTCCGTGAGTTCGTCGTAGGGTTCCCCCGGCTCCTCGACCGCAGCGGCGGGATGCTCGGTCTCCCGTCGAGCACTCTTTCGCCCCCCGCTCCAGATTGGAGATTTCTTCCTGCCTGCCCTATGGCTCTTCTTCGTCTGTGGCGTTGGGTTCGAAGTCCTGACCTTCTTCCTTTGGACGAGAAGAGGGCATTC
>CAYYVT010000144.1:0-2049 GCA_964475215.1 uncultured Nitrososphaerales archaeon | reverse complement strand
CAGGGCAGACTATCCCCCGGCAGCAGATTGGTCAAGAACGTCATGGACACCCCCGACGAGATACCGCTGCCCGTGCTGCGCGCCAAACTAGAAACGTGGAACCTCCTAGCCTACGATGAATTGTCCGGGTAGCGGATCACAACCTCACCAGTGGACGAAACAGTATCTACATAACGCCAACCACGCTCAACCCACTCTTTCAGACTCACGGCAGCGACCACCTTCTGCTGTCCAGGCTCCCAACCATTCCCGTCCGTCTCCGTACCAGATCGAGACCCCTTGTCGTACTGCTTGACCAAGCGATCCACCTCCTCTAGAGACATCGCCGCCCACTCCTCCTCCGAACGCTTCTCAACAACCTCTCGAGGCACATGACCAAGCAACGCATGCTGCTTATTGATCAATGCCAGCGTCTCCTTTCTCAGTGACTTCGCCTCGCCAGTGGGCGGGTTTGATAATACGTCGAGCTGACGCGCCACCTTCCTGTATTCGGCCTTGTAGAAGTCGAAATACTGTGGGTCGAATGGAGACTTGTCGTAGCCTAGCCGGTCGATCGGATGCCCCATAAAGAACTCACGGGCAACCTTGTTCACTCCGGCAGGGGTGCACATGCTGCCAAAGCAATCCCTCAACTCGTGGCCATGAATGTAGTACCGTGTTCGGCTGGAGCGTTCACTCTTTGGAGGTACCTGAACGAGATTCAGCCTCTTGATAGTGTCCGTTAGGTTCTTGCGTAGCAAATGTCCAGTGACGGGCGCTAGACCGGATTTGAACTTCTTCGGCCCTCCACGACGCCAATTGAAGAACAGGTAATCCAATTCCTTCAGCCCAGCCTTCTTGAGCATCTGCTTCCTGATCAGCAGCCATTCTCGCAACAGCCTCTTTGCATCTTCGCCGAAGTAACTATAGAAGACAGTGATCTCTCCGCCGCGTGAAGCTGCTCGAAACGAGGTCTTAGACCGCACGATACCTCCAATCTTCACCGGGCCGCGCCCCTCCAAATTCCTTAAGTCAAAATTGTCCTTGTCACGCCAGAGGCGGCTGTTGAACTGGACGAAAGCGGAGGCATCTAGCGCTGCCTCAAACATTAGCATGAAGATGGCCTTGTATGGCATCCTAGCGCCCCGAACCATGATCGCAACATCCACAGGTGTGAGCACTCGAGAAAGCTCAACTTTCCTCCGAGTATCCGCACTGGTCGGGGCATAAACGTCCAATCTCGCCTCCTCATCCAAATCCTGCAACGGACGATTGTACTTGCGATAGAATGCCTTGACAGCGCCCATCGCATTCATTCTGTCAGACGGACTTGTGCCCTTGCCCTTCACATACTCTTTCACGATATTCAGATGCTTGAACTCAAGGTCGGGGTCGCCGGACTTCTTGCACTGAGTGTAGTCGTCCAGCATTTCACGAGCAGAATCCCAATAGCCGCCGCCCCTATTCTCCGCTCTTTGCGTCTGCCCTTTCACTCGTTTCGACTTCCTGGCCCACAACCAGAAATGGAACATGTAGAGGAGCTTCGATGTCTGATGAGGCTGAAGAGAATCAGCCCACTTCCAAATCAGATCGTCATCAATCTTCTTCCTGAAAATTCTCTTGATACTCTCAATATCCTTGTAAGGCATGACCGCGGCCGAAGCCACACGGCCCTATAATGCTACCGCTCGAACCCACGAAAATGATGGGCCCGGAGGGATTCGAACCCTCGACCAGCAGGTTCCTCAGATCCGCCATATGAGCTTCGACACTCGAATTCTGTCGCTCTAGCCTAGCTGAGCTACGGGCCCATGGGATTTTAGTAGTCTTGGGGTGTTTTTCTGCTTTCGGGTCAGGTGCGATTTCTCAAGATTTCTTGGATCAGATGGTGCGTTGGTCGGCTTCCGCTAGGGTTGGTTATGGGGTCGCTTTGGCCGCATTCACGGGATCGCATTGATCACCTAGACTTCCGACGCTGCATCAGGAAGCACAAATGACGAGCGATACACATCCTAGCCAAAGTTGGGTCAATCTCTTCGCATCCTCAGGGTTAAGCGTAAGGAGCAGAGA
>CAYYVT010000143.1:0-8468 GCA_964475215.1 uncultured Nitrososphaerales archaeon | reverse complement strand
GCCTCCCTATCTTTTCCGATAAGGGATTCGAAGGCGACTTCGGCCGCCCCTTCCAGCTTCGCCATCGCGCTGACGGTGGGACCTGACCTTGCCTTCAGCTGGGCCAGGGAGGATGCGAGTTGCCTATCTTGGAGAGCTAAGAAGAGTTCCTCCTTGCTCTCGAAGTACCAGTATAGAGCACCCTTGCTGAGCCCCGACCTCCCGACTATGTCATCCATCGACGCGGAGGCATATCCCTTCCGTGAGAAGACCTCCAGGGCGGCCGCGAGGATTCGGCTACGCGTTGATTCCTTGTATTCCGCCGTTACTTTCGGAGCCACAGAAAACAGACCGACGGGTCGGTTTATAAGCATTACGATGAAACAAACCGAACGAAGGGTGCTCACAAGTGCCCGGCCTATGGTCGGCTCGGCAACTATTGCTCCAATGGTGGGGCGCCGCAGTTGGGGCATGCCTTGTCTCGGACCGGGTCCACGAGCGTGCCGCAGAACTTGCAGGGAACCTTAACGATTTCCTCCTCCTTGATGATCACGCTTGGCTCAGCCTGAGCGTGCTCACCGGAGATGGCGTCGTTGATCTTGGTCACCCAGACGTCAGGGGTGGTAAGGTCCGATATCTTGACCCGGGTCAGGCCGAAGCCCATGGAGCCCCTTTTTGTGGTGATGATAAGGTTGGTGGCCAGGGGCCCGAGGCCGAACCGTGGACGCTCGACGACCACGCTCTCCACGTTCACGAGGGGGATGTCCAGGGACACGTAGGTGTGTTTTGTCAGCAGCCCCTTCTCATACTCGAAGAGCACCCGGTTGTTGGTCAGGTAGAGAACGCCGGAGGTCCCCGAGTACCTAGCCTTGCCCGCCAGGATTGCGTTCTCTCCGCGGGCGAAGGTCGGCATCTACTTGTGCATCTCTATGCCGCAGTCGGGGCAGGCCGGCTTCTTGAACAATATGCCTACCTTGGGGCCGCATTCGGCACAGTAGAGTTTCTCACATCGGGGACACTGCCAGGCCGCAGGCTTTCCAAATCCTCCAACCTGCTTTCCACACTTAGCACAGAACCCACGAACCAATTTCCGACTCTTCAAGTCGATGGCATAATGCGCCTATAAGCCTTCCCAATCGCACGATGAACCTTGAAATTGCGGGATATTCGGTCTGGAAGTGCTAAGGAGGCCAAAAAGGTGCCGATTCGGAGGGGGATGCAAAGGAACGCCCTCCGGGCATCTGGGTCCGAGCTGGGCGGGTGAACCCCTTTTTGCAGGACGGCTTTATCGGATAATCTCCCATCGATCTTGGTTCGCGTCCAGCTGCTCCTTCGAATATGAGTCCATCGGGTGTTCCCGAACGGGCACTTCGACCTCCTTCTCGACGTCGAAGACGGCGGTGGAGAAGTAACGCAAGGCGCTGTCGTTGAAGAGGACCACGATCTCCTTGAGATCCGGGTGGCGGCGTGCGACCTTGAGGGCGGCCACCACGTTAGCCCCTGAGCTTATCCCGACAAGGAGGCCCTCCTCCTTCATCACCCTCTTTGTCATGGAGATGGCCTCCTCCGACGGGACCGTGACGACGCCAGTGAGTACAGAAAGGTCGAGGTTCCGTGGGACGAAGCCGTTCCCGATGCCCTCTATGGAGTGCGCACCCCACTTCCTTTCGGCCAGCATGGCTGCCTCGGACGGCTCGGCGGCGTAGAGGAGGACGTTAGGGTTCTTCCTCCGGAGGTAGCGCCCGATTCCCGTCAGGGTCCCTCCCGTCCCTTGGGTGAGCACCACTGCGCTTACCTTTCCATGGGTCTGCTCCCAGATCTCGGGCCCCGTTGTCCCATAATGGGCCCGCGGGTTGTCGGGGTTGGAGAACTGGTTCGGGAACCAGTACCTGGACGGCTCTGTCTCCATCATCTCCTCTATCTTCTTCATGCATAGGTCGACGTCAGTTTCGCCTCCGGGGGTCGTTACGACCTCGCCGCCCAATGCCTTCATGATCTTCCTACGCTCGACGCTCATCCCCTCGGGCATGACGATGGTGACCCTGTAGCCGAGAGCTCGACCTACGAACACACAGGAGATCCCCGCATTCCCCGTGCTTGATTCGATAATCTCCATCCCTGGCCTGAGGTCCTTTCGCTTTATGGCTTCGGTTATCATCTTGTAGTATATTCGGTCCTTCAGGCTTCCAGTAGGGTTCATGAATTCGAGCTTGGCGTAAATGGAGGGGATGACCCCTTCATCCTGCGGGATGCGTCGGAGCTTGACCAAGGGGGTACGCCCGATGGCGTTCAAGACGCTGTCAAACGGCGTCACCACCTTGATCCAAGAGATGACCATAGGCCTTCGTTGCGATGCGGGCTTGGGCGGTTATTTACCTTTAGGGCCCTACTCCAGTTCCTTTGGCCGCTCCAGCACGACGACCTTCCTGTAGACTTCGCTCGGCTCTCTGAGGGCACCATCGACCTTGAGCAGGTCCTCCACCTTTATTCCAAAGTGCCTCTCGTTCCGCTCAAGCATCGGATTAACAACCCTCCAGTCGGCTTCGTCTATGTCCATTATCCTCCCCCCGAGGAGCTGATTCTCCTCGACCCTCCTCTTCGGGTCCCTTATGAATATCGCACCCCCCGACGCCAACGAGAACAGGTTTCCTCCAGGATAGGGTGTATCAAGTTCGATGATCCGGCCATCTTCGACCTTTATCCCGTTGAGTATGACGAAGCCCCCTCCGTTCAGGTAGTCCCCAGCCATGAACGACTCGGCCAGGTAGTCCAAGCAGGTGCCGTTGATTACGACTCTTGGGCTGCCCACCGCGTTTATCAGCGGCCTACCGGCGGCGTTGCCTAACACGAAGGCCTCTCCTCCCTTTGATGAGTACATGAAGGTCTGCCCCACGTCGCCGTGGACCACGAGCTCCCCCGCCCCCATTATGTTGGCGACCTGGTCCTGCGCTGAGCCGTGGACGTGGACGCTGGCACCGTCGAGCCCTGACGCGAGGTAATCTCCGGAATCCCCGTATACATCGATCCTCAACCCGCTCGACTTGGGCCCGAGCCCGCTTCCCAAGAACCTCTGTCCCTTCGCCCCATAGACAACTAAATTCCTCCACCCCAGCCCATGGGAGGTGACCAGGAACCTCGCCAAGCTGTCATTGCCTTCGCTGCCGAAGTTCGCGGAATCTATGACCAAGACCTCGTCGGGGCGCCCCGGGGAACGTAGCTTGTCCCTTGACCCCAGGTCCACCCTCTTCAGCTTGCCCTCCCCTCCATCGAATCTGGGGACGGAGTCGAGCATTGAGCCTATGCAGGCATCGATATGGTGGAGGAGCTGCGCTCTCTTCTTGTTGCCCGTTTTATACCTTCCATCGAACAACATCGTCGCCAGTCGCAGCGAGAACTCCTTCTCTAGATCCCCGGCCCTGCTGAAAGCCAGGATGTCATCAAACTGCTCTACGCACTGCCGCAGGTCCGCCCCAGCGATGTACTTGGCGAACAAATCGAAGGCGCCTTCCACATCGTTCCTAGTGAAGTAACCGGCCAGTGCTCCGCCTAGGCTTGCCTCCTTGGACGGCGCAGGGCCCACGTCTTCCCTTTTCTTCACAGTCACCCTACGCCCGAACTTGTCGGTACAGATCAGCTCACCGACGCCATCCGAATATGGAAGTGAGAAGATGAAGGCGCCACCGTCGGTCCAGCTTCCCCCTCTTGCGTTCCAATATCTGTCTGCGAACCTGTACGGTATCCTTCCGTCCCTTTCCAAGGCTTCCAAGAGGGCGTCTATCGCCTGCCTTTCAGAGGCTATTGCCCCAATCTGAACTCGGTCGTCCTGCAGGGCGAAGACCTGAGGCCTCAACATCGAAGTGTCCGTGATTCCGATGAGATCGAACCTCTTCCTGTAGGGATCGTTTCCGGCCACTATGAAGAACCAAGGCCCATCGGGAGAGCCGTTGATGTGGATCGTCTGTATCGTCCTGTATTCCTTCCTCTTCTCCTCAGAAAGCATGCCGAAGTCCCTTTCCGTAGTGGGCGCCATGGCCTCGAGGAGGCGCTCCATATCATAGCCGTAGGTCCTGCTCCACAGGTCAAAGAGCAGCGCGGCGACCTCCGTGTCTGTAAGGAACAGCGGATACATGTTCCTCTGCGCCAAGTACTCGACCATCGAGTGATAATTGGAGAAGTCACCGTTGTGCACCAGCGCCTGGTGGAGGCCGATGAACGGGTGCGCGCCGCCCGGATGCCAGACCTTGCCCTTCGTCGGGTATCTGTGATGCCCTATCCACACATACGCCTTGACGTCTTCGAGCTTGTAGTACCTGATCACGTCGTCGCCGTAGCCCACCAGCTTGAGCACCATCAGGTTCTTCCCATGAGAGAGGACGAAGGCCCTCTTCTGGCCCAGGGACGAATAGAAGCCCCTGTTGAGCCTGAAGGAGGTCTGGTAGACCAGCTCGTCTTCGACCTTTTCGATGGGCAGGTCGAACATCCGGTTCGATTCGACGAACTTCTTCAGTGCGCTCTCCTTCGCCCTGACGAAGTACCTCCCGACGGTCGGCGGCCTGACCTCGAGCCCCAACTCCCTGTAATCGGGGATGCTCTCGACCGTGCAGGCGTCATGTATCTCATAGTTCTCGTAGAGCATCTCCCTTTCGACCTTCTCCCTGGCGCTTTCGTCGATGTACGCGACCTGAAGCAGGTAATCCTCCTCAAGAAGTTCCTTTGGCACGCCCATCTGCCCACGATCCAGCCCGACGAGGGCGACTCCTCCTCCCTTCCCGTTTCCCCTGTTCTTCATCTGCAGGAGCGACGGGAAGAGGTACCTGCCTTCAATCTGTTCGGAGCAGGCCGCGCCCAGCACGCCGCAGCCTCCTTCCGCCTCCACCTTCCTTCCGGGAGCGTCCAGCCCTTCGAGGAGGTGTCTCCTGGAACCTATCATCAGGTCCGGCTCAATCATAGCTAGGCCTCCTATACGTCAGCAGGTCCTTCCTTCCCCTAAGCTCCGCGACGCTCTTCAGCCCCAGGGCGGCGACTATCCTCTTGAGCTCCTTAGACCAGGCCCTGTATAGGTTCAGGATCCTTTCAGCGCCCCAATCAGGGTCCATCAACGACGATAGCTCTCTGTCCGACGTCGCTATGCCTATCTGGCATCCTCTCCCCCTCTCACAGTTCCCGCATTGGGTGCAGCCGGCGGCTACCGCTTCGGCGGCCCCAATCACGCATCCGTCAGCCCCTAGGGCTATCGCTTTGGCGATGTCGTCGGCGGTCCTGACACCGCCGCTGGCCATCAGCAGTATGTCGTCTCTGACCCCCTCCTCTGTGAGGTACTTGTGGACCTTGGGCACCGCCAGCTCTATGGGCATGGCTATGTTCTTCTTGGCGAATTCGGGGGCCGCGCCCGTCCCTCCGTATCCTCCGTCTAGGTGTATGATGTGGGCGCCGGCGTAGTATATCCCGATGGCCACCATGTCGACGTCGATGGGGGTCGAGACCTTCACGGAGACCAGCATGTCGGGATTGATGGTCCTGGCCCAGTCGACGTGCTTCTTGTGGTCCTCGACGGAGTAGACGCTGTGGAACGGGAAGGGCTGGTAGAGGGAGACGTTAGGCACCGTCCCCCTCATCCTGGCGATGTCCACCGTGTTCTTGTCGGCCAGAAGGTGCCCGCCCAGACCTGGCTTCGCTCCCTGGGCGTACTTGAACTCCATTATCCTGCACTTCTGGATGGTCTCCTCCCTGACGCCGAACATGCCTGTGGACACCTGGGTGATGACGCTGTCCTGATAGGGCGTCAGCTCGTCAGGGTAGCCCCCTTCGCCTGTCGACGTGAAAGTGTTGTAGAGCTTCGCGGCCTTCGCCCTGGCGCGCATGAAGTTCAAGCTGACGGAGCCGTACGACATTCCCGCGCCGTACCAAGGGCAAGATATCGTAATGCGAGGACCGTACTTCTTCCTGTTCAGGGAGAGGGAGATGTCGACCGAGTCGAAATCCTTCACCTCCTTCGGATTGCGCTCGAACTTGAAGCCGAGGGCGTCGAACCCGTCTCCCCTCCCTCCCCTCTTATATTCAATCCCCGAGCTCGGGGGCTCCCCCGTCAGTGCCTGCTCGAAGGTGGCAAGTATCAGCTCCGTGGTCCATCCCCTGTGCCCCAGGGCCGTCTGAGGCGTGAAGGAACCCATCGTGAGGGTCGCCAGCCCCCTCCGCAGGTTCTCCTTGTGCCTTTCCGCAGCTAGGCTAGCCAACTTCTATGTCACCGAAGGCCTCCTTCTGAAGCTCCTCATAGAATATCCCCCTTCCCACGTCCCCCCTTAGCCGCCTCCCATCCCTCTTCCCCATGGCGCTGAGCGCTTCTATGAACTCCTCATGCCAGGCGGCAAGGAGGTTGGCGAGCCTCTGCGCCCCCCATTCTTCGTCGAACCTGTTCGGCTTGATCAGATATCGGCCACCCCTGATGTCGAAGTTCGACTGGAGCGCCACATGAACCGCCGTGTCCAGTGCTACGGCGTCGCAGCCGCAGAGGATCGCCTTCGGCACGTGCTCAGCCATGGTTATCCCACCGCTCACTAAGATCGAAACATTGTCCCTGACGCATTCCTTGACCAGCCTGGCGTGCACCGACTTGATCAGGTCCTTGGCATGAATCCCCCCACCGGAGACGTCTCTTCCGTCTGGCGAAAAGACCAGATGGATCGCATGGAAGCCCCTCCGCGTCAACTCCAACACGGACTCCTCCGCTCGTCCGCTCGCTGGCACCCTCGCGATGACAACCTCTGATGAATCTTGGACCTTCGTCAGGTCGAACTCTAGTGGATTCTCGATCTCCACGGCGGGAGGCGGCCCCATCGCCCCGGAAGACGGGCCCTCACTCGGGCTAGCCAGCGGTATGGCGCAACTCTTTTCGTCGTCCCTCAATCCAGAATAGGTGCCAATCGGCAATACAGCCATGGTCCCACACCTTTGGGCCGCCCTGATGGTCGAGCCGACCACCGACGCATTCAACCATGACGCATCACCAAAATCGAAGAGGATGGGAAGCTGAACGGTGACGGTCTTCACCGAGGTGAGGCTGTCTTCGGAGTAGAACATGGGCCTCCTCCCGATGTCGACGGAGGTCGAAATGTATTCCCTCCCCATCTTGCCGTCCCTCGTCGGCCTCACTATTTCGGACATGTCGAGCCAGATCGAATCCCAGCCGGGGCCGGCGAAGCTCCCCCTGTAGCCCATCCCCTTCACCAGCTCCTTTCCTTCCCTCGCTTCGTACCATACCGTCATGACCTCCTCCGGCTTCATGCCGAACCCATTTAGGGCGGCGAAATCTGATGTTACAACTACATCCTCTATGACGTCGGGGTACTCCTGCTTGCATCTCATGCACGCCGTGCACTTCTCCTTTATCGGGTGGAACCCGCCGACCCGGCTGCCGAAGGTCCCGTAGATGCAGGGCCGGTCGAGGAGCGCCTCCATCCTCTCCCTGAAAGTCCCCGCCGAGGTCCCCTCCGGCCCCCCTGAGCTGGATGCCTTCGTCGGACCCCTCAGCGCATAGTCGAAGAACTCGGCGATGAGCATCTTGGCCAGCCTGGACTTCTTCACCTTTGGCTCAAATCGGGCAGGCTCCTTGAAGAGGGGAGGAGCGGGCTTCACGATTATCCTGTATCTGGTGTAACCAGAATGTAACGTCGCCCCCGAGGATTCCTCGGATGGGGGGAGGGGGTCCAACAGGATTACGTTCGCCTTAACGGATTTAAATCAAGTGGTTCAGGAACTGGACATCCGTCCAGCTCTGCGACGAAATCCAAGAGGGTGTGCGGGCTCATCGAGGAACATGAGTGTGGCGAAGGCCTACTATGATGAAATTTTAGCTTGCACGTCTTGCTTCTGTCGAGCGATATGCTCAGGCCTGTGGCCCCACGCTGACGACGACCTTCCCATGTGCGTGTCCCTGTCCGAAGTACCTGAAAGCGTCGGCCGTCTGAGCCAGGGGGTAGCTCGAGTCAATGAGAGGCTTCAGCTTGCCAGATTCCAAAAGGCTCCCGAGGAAGGCCAAATCCTTCTGGTTCAGCTTCGCTATCCCCATGAATCCCAGCTTCTTGTCCCCGGTCCTTGAGATCAGCGAACCAAGAATCATGCTCTCAATCAGCGAGCTGATGACTTTGGAGCCGCCGACCATGACGTAGATCCCCCCGGGGACTAGCGCCCGCCTGTAGGCGAAGATTGAGTGGCGGCCGTTAACCCCGAGGATGAGGTCGTACTTCTGGTCCTCCTTGGTGAAATCCGCCTTTGTGTAGTCGATGACATGATCAGCGCCCATCGCCCGAGCGTTGTCAACGTTCTTGGTGCTGCACACAGCCGTGACTTCGGCTCCGAATGACTTTGCGATCTGGAGGGCGAAGGAGCCCACGCCCCCCGATGCGCCGTTGATCAATACCTTCTGTCCTGCCTGGACATGGCCCTTGTCGCGAAGCCCTTGAAGGGCGGTTATGGCCGCCACGGGGACGGCC
>CAYYVT010000142.1:0-3183 GCA_964475215.1 uncultured Nitrososphaerales archaeon | reverse complement strand
TGAAGGCAGCGAAACACTTTCTCCTGGCAGGCCCGCCAGCTCGCGGGCTTCAGCGAAGTAAACGACCTCCACTCTCATGTAATTGGACGGATCAGATACAACGCTCCTTGCCTCGGCCCTGATGTTCCTGAGTCTCAGGGCCTCCTGAGAAGCTGATGTGGCCGCCATTCCAATATACGCGTTATACCTATAGCTCTTTTAAACTTAATAGCTCTTTCTGATGCTGCTCCTGAGGTTCAGCTCCGTCGGCTTCGCCTGGCGTCTGCAATGTCACTGGAGGGGCCGTCGAGGGAAGGGTCTTCGAATGCAGTGGCGTGACCTGATTCAGGCTTCAATCTGTCTTCGATCAACCATCGACGACGGAGGAAGTCATGATCAAACGTATACAAGCATCGAGACAGGGCCATGAAATCATCACGCCACTTTTTGGCGGCTCCGAAACAGATGCCAAGCCTCTGTTTGATTAACCTGAAAGGTGTCCTCGACTTCCTCGAGCAAGGATTCGAAGGTCTCCATCTGCGCAGTTTTGCTCAAACGATTATAGAGTTGGACCGTCCGAGGAGAAATGAGAAACCTTGTCAGAGGAGACGAAATGCGCCTTCTGCGGCGCTCCTATCGTGGAGCCATATTTCAAGGCAGTGGATGGGAAGAAGTACGCCTTCCACGCCAAGGCCTGCGCAGACGCCTTCCTCGCGAAGCGGAGGGGACGCAACATGAGCAGGGTCGGTGGGGCCCTCGGCCTCGTCGGCGGGGTAGTCGGCCTATACTCCGGTTTGACGGCGAGTTCGATGCGTTCGGGCTCGATGACGGCGTCCTCGGTCGGAGTGACGAGCTGGGCACTTGTCGCGCTGGGAGCCATGGTCCTCCTGGCCGGCGTCGCTTCCCTATTGGCCCCGGGCAAGGTCCCCATGGTGATAGGAGGTTCGCTGATGATCGTCTTCGGGGCATTGATGCTGATCATATCGGCCGCTGGCGTCCTTTCTATCAACATGGTGGCCATGAACATGGAGACCTCCTGGCCTATGTTGCTGTTGGGCGTCGCGATGTTGGCCTGTGGCGGGCTGATGTTCGGCATGAGGGGCGGGGCCGCGATGGCCGCGGGGCCCATCGGAGGGGGGCCATCCCTGACGACCTACGCCGTGGTCCTGGCGCTCGCCGTGGTGCTTGTGGTGGGAGGCCTCTCCTTCTTCGGCAGGGTTCAGGGCCCCACGGGGCAGCAGCCTTCGGGGATGAACCAGACCAGTACGAGCAGCACCATGCAGGAGAGCAGCCAGACGACTACCAGCCAGGCGACTTCGGGGCTGACTCAGCAGATGGTGGCGCTGCCCAATATGGCGTATTCCATCGCGGCCGGAAACTACCAGATAATCAACTTCACGGTCCCAGCAAACGCCACTAACCCCACCGTCCAGTTCTCGTTCTCGGTCACCTCGGCGGCCATGTCGAACTCCATCCAGCTGTACGTCTTCGACGACGCTAACTTCACCTCATGGGCCGGCGGCCTCGCCGCCACCCCTGTCTACAGCAGCCATCAGTCCGAAGGAAGCGAAACGGTGAACCTACTGTCTGGAACCTACCACATAGTCCTGGACAACACATTGTCGGGCCAGCAGACGGTTGAGGTACAGTTCAGCGGCACGGTGACCTACTGGAACTAGCGCCCATCTGCGTGGGTACTCCCCGAGGCCTAGGTAGGGACGGGCAGCCAAACCTTTTAACTGCGGAATTGCAAAAGACAGACGAGACGAAGTGGACCGAATCGACCTAGCCCTCAGTCAGCGACTCATGGCCAACTCTAGGACACCATATCATGAGCTGGCGGTGAGTCTCGGGCTGTCCGTCAATGCCGTGCACAAGAGGGTCAAGGCGATGGCCGACGCTGGCGTCATCAAGGCCTTCACGGCGAGGGTAAGCATCCAGGCGCTGAACGCCATAAATGTCTGGGCCTATGGACGGTCCGAAGCGGCGAACGTGGACCAGCTCCATGCGGAGCTCAACAGGAGCGACCAAGTGTACTGGGTCTGCTATGCCGGAGGAGGCTTCTTGTACGTTGGTGGCTATCTGCAGGACCTTTCACGCCTCGAGGAGTTCTCCGCGTTCGTTAGGTCGACCGCAAGCCTGAGGGAAATCACGGTGGCCATCGCCCCTCTGATGCCTCCGTGGAAAGGACCGCCCCTTCAGCCGCTGGACATTGATATAATACGGGCTCTGCACAGGGAAGCCCGCAGGCCCCTCTCGGATGTCGCCCGCGAGGTCAGGGCGTCTTCAAGGACCGTCCAGAGGAGGCTCGAAAGGATGTTGGAGGAGGGCCTCGTCGAGCTCTCTATCGAATGGTACCCCGATGCATCCGACGACATCGTCTCTCTCTGTCATGCCAAGGTGGCACCTGGCAGAGACCGCTGGACGGTAAGCGAATCGCTCAGATCCCGCCTTGCCCCCCACGTGCTTTACAACATGATCTTCGGTAACCTCCCCGACCAGTTCATCTCCTTCCTCTGGACCAATTCGATGAGGGAGCTCAAGGAGCTCAAGGAGTCCATTCTCGAGGAGGAAGGGATCGAGTCCACGGCGGTGAACGTGCTGAGCACAGGCTACATGTTCGACACGTGGCGGGACAGACTCCTCTACGAACGTCCCTAGCGGCACAGGGCTTCCTGAAGGTCGCAATGGTCCTGACAACCTAAAGCACTGCCGGCCAAGCTATGAAGAGTCAACCTGAGATTCTCAAAAGTGGCGCCTGCAGGAATTTCAACCGCGCATGGTAAGAAGTGCACATGAAAGGGGCCGCAGATATCGGCGCTTGGTGCCATTGCGTTGACGAGATAATATCAGCGAGGGACTCCTTGCCCATTAGTAGGGAGCAGGACTCTGATTGGGGGACGCGATCGTGATTGAGAACGTAACGAAGTGCTATGGGGACGTTAAGGCGCTTGATGGGTTGAATCTCAGGGTGCCCGAGGGAGAGCTATTTGGGCTTCTGGGGCCCAACGGCTCCGGCAAGACGACGGCCATTAACGTCCTCTGTGGGCTGCTGAAGCCCACGTCGGGGAGGGCGTTCGTAGAAGGCTACGAACTGGGGAGGAGCGACGGCAAAGTCAAGGAGCTAATCGGGGTGTGTCCCCAGGAGACGGCCGTGTACCCGACGCTGAGCGGAATGGAGAACATCGAGCTGTTCGGAGAGCT